>NZ_JBHWJZ010000022.1:0-149438 GCF_042731085.1 Streptomyces sp. NPDC059875 | reverse complement strand
GCGCCCCCCGGCCCCCCCCCTTCCCGGTGTTGTGTGTCGGGCCCCTTTGCCTTCGGTGCTACAACCCCCCCCCCCGGGGTCTGTCCCCCCCCGGGCGGGCCGCACCCGGCGGCCGCGCCCCCGCGGCTCGGTCGAGAAGAAGGCACATGGAGCTCGTGTCCTGGCTCAAGGCCGAGCACGGGCTCGGGCACGGCCACGCCAACGCCCTTGTCGCGCACACGCTCGCGGAGGACAGCGGCACGTGATCCCGTGGGCCCGGTCAATTCGCTCGCGCGTGACCGGCCGAGGCTGGCAGGATCCCCCGTATGACCTACGGAATCGAGTCCCACTCCGCCCTGTGAGCGCCCCGGACGAGCGCGGTGCGCTCACCCCCCGGCCCTCCCTGTACGACTACGCGCTGCGCCTGCACGGCGCGGAGCCCGACGGCCGTCTCCCCGAAGGCGGCTACCCCCTTCCCGACCAGCCCCAGCGGCCCAGGCGACGCTCCCCTCTCGACCGGGAGGAAGTGTTCAAGGCCCTCGCGGACGCCCTCACCACCTACGTGACAGATCCGGACACGGGCCGGGCCGCCGACGCGGTGCACGCATATCTGCACGAACTGGGAGTACGACACCGTCACGTCCTCCGCGTCGTCCGCGTTCTGCCGCTGGCGGACGAGGCGGCGGCGCGTGCGCTCGGCCGCCGACTGACCCGCACGGGTGCCAGCGCCGAGGCCGTGAGCGTCGGCCTCGGCCTCCTGGCCCGGCTCGGCGAACCGGAGGACGTCCCGTACCTCCGGACGCTCGGCCTGCTCCGCGACTTCATGGGCACGGCCGTGCAGGCCCTCACGCCTCTCGACCGCCCCACGGCCGCTCTCGTCTGGCTCGCCGTGCGCGTCAACGACCGTGAACTGCGCCCTCTGGTCGACGCCCTCACCGTGCACGACGACGAGTCGGCCCGCGCCCGGCTGGTGGCGATCCCCCGCCACCCGCGCGCCGTCGGGCCGGAGACCGCCCGCATGATCGCGGAGGCCGTACGGCTCGCCGACGTCCTCCGCGAGGACCCGGTCGACGCCGACATCCTGGCCACGGCGGCCAGGCTGCTGTCCCGGATGACGAGCCAGCGTGACTACCGCCCGGAGATCCTCTCCTACGAGCAGGCCGTCACCGCCTACGAGGCCGTCGTCGTACGGGCCTCCCTCCTTGCCCCGACCCTGGACCACTGCGCGACCCTGCTCTCGCTCGCCCTCGACCTGCACAGCGGCCCCAGCTGTCTTCTCCCCTGGCCGCCCGGCCGACGCGAGGCCCTCCTCGACACGCTGGAGTCCGTCCTGCACGCACCCGCGTGGGCGGCCATGGCCGACCGCGAACCCGACGACCCCGACGAGCGCCGCCGCACCCACTGGATCCGGCGCACGGCGCGGCAGCCCTTCGGCCGCACTGCGGACTCGCCCCGGCTCCGGGTGGAGGTCGCCGTACGGGACCCTGCGGACCCCGACTGCGCCGAGACCCGCTTCCTGATCGACGGACGCCCGCTCGTGCCGGGGGCGTTCGGCAAGGGCCCCGGCCACGCGCCGGAGTATCTGCTCGACAGCGGACGTCTGCGGGCGACGGCCGAGCCACGGGAGGTCCAGCTCGCGGAGGCGTACTGCACCGAGGGCTGCTGCGGGGCGCTCTACGTCACCGTGCAGCGGGACGGGGACGAGGTCGTCTGGCGTGACTGGCGCCGCACGGCCGCCGGTCGACGCGGGCAGCCGGAGCTCCCCGCGTACCGGTTCGACGCCGCCGCCTACGACGCCGAGATCACGCGCGTCGAGAACGACCACTCCTGGGCGTGGCCGGCCCGGATCACGGGACGTCTCCTCGCCGCGGGGCTGCGCGACCGGCCGGATCTCCTGACCCGCTGGGACGCGCGGTTCGGGTGGGTGGGAACCGACTTCCACGATCCGGACACGACCGTGCTGTCCTTCACCTACCGCCCGGGCTTCGCCACGGGGAAGCAGGACACGAACGGACCGTGGCTACAGTTCCTGTGGGATCTACCGGAGGACGGCACACCCCCGGACCTGCGGGCGGCCGCTGCCCTGCGACGCCTGGAGACCACCGACCCGAAGACCTCCGCCCGGGTCGGTGGCGGAAGCCGGGAGTACGCGGAGCAGCTCGGCTTCCCCTGGCCCGAGGGCGACCGGAGCTAGCGGGTGTCACCCTCCCAGTCCCAGTGCACGGCGTCGCCCTCCCGCGGCCCGTACCGGGCGTGGCCGCCCGGGCCGTAGGCACCTATCTCCGTGGCGAGGGCGGCCCCCTCCTCGAGCTCGCTCGCGGTCCAGCCGGTGACGTCGAACAGCAGGCCGTCGAGGGGGCCTGCCACCAGCTCGCGGTAGACGCGCCCGGCTCGTGGGCCCGGATCGGGATCGTCATGGTCGGCGCCGTACACACGCCCTCTCATCAGCTCGTCCATACCCGGCAGCATCGCACCCGGCACTGACACTCGCCCGGCCACGACGGTCACGAAGGTGAGGTCAGTCCGCCGGGGCGATGTTCTGGTTGGAGTGGAAGACGTTGGCCGGGTCGTACTCCCTCTTGAGGGCACGCAGCCGGCGGAGCTTGTCGGCCCCGTACGCCTGCTGGACGCGGGCCGCGCCCTCCTCCATGAGGAAGTTGACGTAGACACCGGCGTGGTAGGGCTCCAGAGCGGACCACCACTCGCGCGCCCAGGTGCGCGCCTCGTCGAAGCCCTCGGCGTCGAAGCAGTTGCCGTTGACGTTGAAGGTGTGGCCGACGCCCCGCCCGCCGCACGCGGTCTCGTCCTCACCCACGCGGGCGATCGCACCACCCAGGTGGAAGATGTTGCACGACGAGAGCGGGGAGGTGATCTCCAGGGCATGCGCCGCGCTGATGCCGATGACCTCGTCGCTGAGCCGCTCGATGTCGCAGGACCGGACGTAATACCACCAGCCATGGCGGAACGACGGGTCGAACATGGACTGGTGCTGCAGATAGGGCTTCGGAGCGCACAGGTCGAGCAGCGGCGTCCCGAACTCCCGCAGCGGCCGCAGCACCTCATGGCCCGCCTCGATGTCCCCGGCGTAGCAGCTGATCACCGCGATGACGGGCCTGCCGTGCAGTTCGGGCGGGATCGACGGGAGAGGTGGTGCCATGCGGTGGACGACGATGGTCGTCAGCTCGTCGGGGACGTCGGTGATCCAGTCCCGGTAGAAGCACAGCACGTGCGGTGCTTCCTCCAACGGCCACAGGATCGGTCCGGCGAGCACCGTGGGCCCCACGGGATTGAGCCGGAACTCGAACTCGGTGACGACGCCGAAGTTGCTGCCCGCGCCGCGCAGGCCCCAGAAGAGTTCGGGCTCGTGCTTGGCGCTCGCCGTGACGAAGGTGCCGTCGGCGGTGACCATGTCGGCGGAGAGCAACTGGTCGACCGTGAGCCCGTACTTGCGCATCAGCCAGCCGATCCCGCCGCCGAGGGTGAGCCCGGCGAGGCCGGTGTGCGTCACGATCCCCGCGGGCACCGCCATCCCGAAGTGCTGCGTCTCGCGGTCGAGCGCTCCCAGGAGAACTCCGGCCTGGGCCCTGACCGTACGGTTCACCGGATCGACGCGGATCCCGTCCATGGCCGACAGGTCGATGACGATGCCGCCCTCGCACAGCGACTGGCCCGGGAAGCTGTGGCCCCCGCTCCGTACCGCGACCGGCATGCCACTGCGCGTCGCGCTCTCCAGCGCGGCGGCGACGTCGGCGACGCCGGTGCAATACGCGATGAGGGCGGGGAACTTGCTGATGGACCCGTTCCAGATGCGCCGGGCCTCGTCGTAGTCAGGGTCGTCGGGGCGGACGAGCCTGCCGGAGAAGGATCGCTCCAGCTCCTGGAAGGCCGCCTCGTCCACGCGCGCGGCGGGGGCTGCGCCCATGCTCACTCCTGCGCCGATCGGCTTCTCCTGCCAGCGTCCCACCGGCCGGTTGCCGTGGCCACTGGGGTCAGGCGGTGTGGCGACCGGTCGCCCGCGCCCTCGCCGAACTCGCGTGGCTACTGTGCCGAGACAACGAGGCCCACGACACCCGTGCGGCCGTGATCGCCGAGCGCCGGGGCACGTCCCTGGATCCCGCGCGTAGGACCACTCAGGACCGTTCAGGCGCCGACGGTCCCGTCGACGCCCTCGCGCAGGAGGTCCGCGTGCCCGTTGTGCCGTCCGTACTCGAGCAGGACGTGCACCATCACCATCCGCAGCGACACGTCCTGGCCCCACCGCGGCTGGTGTCCGACGAGGTCCAGGGACGCGGCCTCGCGTTCGATCCGCCGGGAGTTCTCGACCTCTGCTTCCCAGGCCGCGAAGGCCTCTGCGCGGGTGGACCGGCTCGCGTCGTAGGCGGCCTGGAAGTCGACCTTGTCGGACCAGACCATCGGCGCCTCGCCGTCCTCGAAGACCCGGCGGAACCAGGCACGTTCCACCTCGGCCATGTGCCGGACCAGGCCGAGCAGCGACAGCGTCGACGGGGGCATGGACCGTTCGCGCAGCTCGTCGTCGCCGAGCCCCTCGCATTTCATGGCGAGCGTCGCGCGGTGGTAGTCGAGGAAGGCGCGCAGGGTGTCGCGCTCGCTCCCGAGGTGTGGAGGTCCGATGCGGGGGTCGGTGGTCACGGTCGCTGCTCCTCGTCAGGGTCCGGTGCGGGAACCGAACCTACTTCCCCATCCCCGGTGCGGTCGACGCACTGTGGAACGCGTGCGGCATCCCGGTGCCCGCAACGAGCCGTCCCCCTCGCACTCCGCGTTCCCGAGCCGCCCCCGTCGGGCCGGCGCTCACTCCCCCGGCGGGCGCCGCTCGGCCGTCAGCGAGGCGACGAGAACCCCCGCGAGGCCGGCCCACACCACCACCTCTGCGCCGCCGACGGTCGCCCAGCCCACGGCGCCGAGCGCGAGTGCGGCCCCCAGCCCGGCGCCCAGCGCCCGCCGGTCGGTGGCGAAGGCCCAGGCGCGACGGCCCGTACCGGGCTCGCGCAGCTCGAGCACGGCGGCCCGGCACACCAGGGCCGCTGCCGCGACCACCGCTGTCAGCACGGACGGCTCCATGACACCTGCCTCTCTCCCGTCCATGCTCGCGCAGACCCGTCCCGCCCGCCCCCGTTCTTCCGAGTCCCGGCCGCGGCTCACGGCTGCGCGCCAGGCGCGATCGGAGCTGACCGGGCGTGTCCGGGCCGGTGCGTCGCGCGACCGGCCGAGATGCGGGGCCCCTTCGTCCGGGAGCATGCTGGCTGTGTGACGTCGCACGGCGCGGCCGGACCTGCCCCGTCGGCCGGAACCGGGGACGCGCCCGGGAGCACGGAGACCGGCGGGCGGCTGCTCGACGCGCTGCCACTGGTGATGGCCGAGGCAGTGCTCCGTGCGATCGAGGCGGTAGGCGGCTACGCGGGCGGGGTGTACCTGCGGTCGGGCACACCCGGCCTGCTTCGCATGGCGGTGCTCGCCGGGCTCCCCGGCCCGCTGTTCCGGCCCTGGTGGCGCATGCACGTGAACCGCCCGTTCCCGATCGCCGAGGTGCACCGCTCGGGTCAGGCGGTGCACCTGGCCGACGTCGAGGAGGCGATGCGGCAGTTCCCGCAGCTCGTGGCGAGTCTCCCGTTCCCTTTCGCCTCCCTGTACGCGCCGATCGTCAGCGGCCGGGAACGCTTCGGGGTGCTCGTGGTGCTGCGGGCACCGAGCCCCGGGGTCCCGGTCAACACCCGGGACCGGATGCGGATGGCACGGGAGGCGCGCCGACTCGGCGAGGCTCTCGCGGGTCTCGCCGAGGCCGGCGACCCCGTCGAGTGGCCCGGTGAACCGGTGTGCGTCCAGCTTCCCTCGGGCGGCACGAAGCCGGTCCGGATCGGCTACTTCGACTGGGACCTGGCCACCGGCAGCGTCACCGCCGACGCCGGCCTGCGGGCGATCCTGGGCGATGACGACTCGTTCCCCGGCACCATCGACGCGCTGACGGCGCGCCTCGCTTCGGAGGACAGCTACGCGCTGTGGACGATGGCCCGCAGCGCCGCCGAGTCCGGTGCGCAGGTGGCGCGCCGGATCCGGCTCAAGGCGCCCGACGGCGGGCTCCATCTCCTCGAGGTCTCCGCCCGCGCCGCGGGCGATCGCCCCGGGCACCTGACGGGCTCACTGGTCGATCTCGGCACCGGTCTGGTCGGCTCGGACGCCACCGACCGGCTGCCACGGGCGATCCTGGCGATCGACCGCCTGGGCCGGGTCACGTACGTGAACCACCTCATGGAGGCCCTCCTCGGCCAACCCCGCGCGGCGCTCGCCGGGCGGACCGTGTGGGAGGTCCTGCCGTGGTTCGGCCATCCCGCCTACGAGGAGCATCTGCGGGCCGCGCTGCTCTCCGACGAGCCCGTGCACTTCCTGGCCCACACCCCCGAAGGGGAGTGGCTTTCGGTCTCGCTCTATCCCGGCCACGACGGCGTCACGATGGTGCTGCTCCCCGAGGGCGATCCCGCCTACAAGCCCGGCTCGATCTCCCACCCGGACACCGGACTCGGCTCCCCCGCGGACCGGGCGTCGGCGCTGTACCGGCCTGTGGCGCTCGCCATCGCCCTGACCGAGGCGGTGACGGCCCGCCAGGTGTCGGCCGTGGTGACCGACGAGCTGCTACCCGCCTTCGGTGGCCGGCAACTGGCGATCTACCTGCTGAGCGACCGTCATCTCTATCTGGCGTGGGAGACCGGCTTCCCGCCCGGGTTCCTGGAGCCCTTCGACGGTGTGGCGCTCGATGCCCGGCTGCCGGGCGTCGAGGCGCTCACCACCGGCCGGCCGTTGTTCTTCGAGTCGATCGACCAGATGAGCAAGGCCTATCCGGAACTCCCTCTGGACGCGCTCACCGGGGCCCGGGCCTTTCTGCCGCTGATCGCCTCGGGCCGGCCCGTCGGCTCGTGCATCCTCGGCTTCGACCGGCCGCGCGGCTTCAGCCCGGAGGAGCGCACGGTCCTCACGGCCCTCGCCGGGCTCATCGCCCAGGCGCTGGAGCGGGCCCGGCGCTACGACAGCGAGGCCGCCCTCGCCCGCGGGCTGCAGGACGCCCTGCTTCCCGCCCGGCTGCCGGTCCGCGAGCAGGTCGACACGGTGGCGCGCTATCTGCCCGGCACGCAGGGCATGGACGTGGGCGGCGACTGGTACGACGTGATCGAGACGGGTCGGGGGCTGCTCGCGCTGGTGGTCGGCGACGTCCAGGGGCACGGCGTCGCCGCCGCGGCGACGATGGGTCAACTGCGCAGCGCGGTACGGGCCTTCGCGCTCGGCGGCCATCCGCCGGAGGAAGTGGTCCGGGGGACGAACCGGCTGCTGATCGACCTCGATCCGGGGCAGTTCGCCAGTTGCTGCTATGTCGTCCTCGATCCGGCGACGGGCGCCACCCAGGCCGTCCGGGCCGGGCATCCGCAGCCGCTGCTGCGGAGCCCGGACGGCACGACGGAGGTGCTGGAGCTGCCCGGCGGGCTGGTCCTGGGAATCGACGACGACGCCACCTATCCGGTCACCGACCTGCACATGGAGCGCGGGGCGGTCCTGGCCCTGTTCACCGACGGCCTGGTGGAGCGTCCCGGCACCGACATCGACGAGGGGATCGAGTGGCTGCGCCGTACGTTCTCCGTCACCGGGTCGATCCCGCTCGGGGAGACGGCGGACCGGCTGATCCGCGACGCCCGGCAGGCGACCGACCGGCCGGACGACATCGCCCTGCTCCTCGCCGCCCGTTGGGCGCATCCCACCTGAGCGGGCCGACCCGCCGGACCGGCCCCTAGCGGCCGCCCCCGCGCTCGGCGGACAGTCGCTCCCAGGCCGCCGTGAACATCTCGTGCAGGGGCGCCGTCGGCAGGATCCGACCGAAGGGGGCCCGGATCTCGCTTCCCCACAGCGGGCGCACCCCGTACGTCGCCAGCTTCACCGTCTCCAGCGGCAGGTGCGGGGCCTTCAGCTCGGTCCACTCACCGGGCAGGAACACGGTCCGGCCCGCCCGCGCCCGTTTGGCCTCGACCACCGCGCCGGTGGCGAGCAGTTCGGCCCGGACCTCCGCATGCCGCTTGGTCGACCGGCCGTTCCACCGCCGCACATTGCGGTCGGTGGGCGCGGCCAGCGTCGCCACCTGGAGGTACAGCGCCGCCGCGTCCGCGTCGACGCCGAGCTGCCCCGCCACCCGCGTGGTCAGCTCCGGGCAGGACTGCCGCGGATCCGCCTCGTACGCGCCGGTCGGCACGGCCCCCGAGAGGGCCCGGTGCATCATCCGGTCCAGCCCGCCGCCGACCAGCAGCGGCGCCACCTGGTCCAGTTCATCGGCAAGATCGGTGATCGCGCGGACCCGCCGCCATGCCTCGGGGTCGGCGACCGCCGCGGGCCGCAGGAAGGCGGCGCCGCCGGGCGCACATACCACCAGCGGTCCGGAATCGTACGCGGTCACCGGCACCGGCCCCTCCGCCTTGCGGCGGCCCTTCGCCACCGGCAGCCGCCCGGGGCCGAAGCGCTCCGCGAGCCGCTCCGGAGTGTCGTTCACCCGCCCGCCGGACAGCCCCAGCAGCAGCTCCGGACGGTCCAGCTCGGTCCGCAGCCGCTCGTACAGCGCCGTCGCTCCGGCGACGGCGGGATCGCCGACGGGCCGGTCCGTCCACGCCCACACCAGCGCGCTCGCGATCTGCGCGAGCGGGGCGGGTGGTGTGCAGCGTCACCGGGGCGCGCCCCCGGCCCGCAGTCGCGG
The DNA here is from genome assembly GCF_042731085.1 of Streptomyces sp. NPDC059875. NCBI lineage: Bacteria > Bacillati > Actinomycetota > Actinomycetes > Kitasatosporales > Streptomycetaceae > Streptomyces > Streptomyces sp. NPDC059875. Next base: position 140,719 of record NZ_JBHWJZ010000022.1, on the reverse strand, counting down.
CCCCAACCGGCCCACCAGGTCGAGGATTCCGCCGGCAGCGGCTGCCGCCCGACCCCGCCGCCGGACCGCGCTGCGTACTGGTACATGCGCACGAAGTTCCCGACCCAGTGGTGCAGCCCGCCCTCCGGCACCACCCGCCCGGACTCCATCGCCTCCGCCGCGCCGCAGGAGATCAGCATCCGCAGCCACGCCCCGCCGTCGGTGACCCCGTCGGGGAAGACCTCCACGAGCCCGGCCGCGACCGTGTCCGTCGGCGGATGGGCCTCAAGGACCGCGGCGGCCGCCGTCAGCAGCGCGTCCGCCACCGACTTCTTCCGGGTCACCGACAGGATCGCGCCCACGAGCCGCGCGACCTCCTCGTCCCCGTGCGCGGCCGCCTTGGCGGAGGCCCGCACGCGGCGCACCAGATCCGCCGGCAGGTCCGCCTGCGACTCCGCCCACGCGGTCAGGAAGGCGTCCAGGGCCGCGTGCGCCGCGGCCGGCTCCAACGTCTCGGCGAGGAAGCGCTGATGGGCGCCGAACTCCTTCGCGGGCATGGCCCCGCCCTTGGCGAACAGCAGCGCGTTGGCCCGGCGGTAGCCGGGGTCCACCGGCAGCCCGTGCCGGGCCTCGGCCGCTCGCGCCGCCACGTAGGCCCGACCGCCCGGCCGGTTCCCGTAACCGATCAGCCGGTGGCCCACGGTGTCCCAGAACCACGGCAGGTGCGCCGGCGGCAGCCGCCGCGCCCGCGCCGCCATCGTGTCGACGAACCGGCCGGGCTCGGTCCAGGACCGGTTGAGCTCGGATCCCATGTCCTCGACCAGGTCACGCGCGGTCCCGGCCGCGTCCGGGTCGTTGGCGGCGACCCAGTCGGCGTAGGTGGTCGAGAGGTGCGTGCCTGCGGCGGGCAGCAGGGAGTCAAGCGAGACGATCATGCTCTGGATCGTCGCACGGCCCACCGACAGCGCTCCGTGAGCCCTTCACCCGGTCGGCCCCGTGGCACTGGTCGGCCGGGCCCGCCCCGGCGAGGCTTGGCCCATCAGCAGGCAGCCCGAGGAGGAACAGTGCAGCAGGACAAGCAGCCGGAGTACGGCCCGGTGGTCTTCCGCGACCGCTCCGCCGGGTTCGCCTTCCTGACCCGGTCCACGGCGACCAGCGAGCAGACCATCGAGTGGGACGACGGGAACACGTATCCGGTGGTCGACGTCGAGATCTCGTCGGAGAGCCACCCGTTCTACACGGGCAAGGCGCGCACGGTGGACTCCGAGGGTCGCATCGCGAAGTTCGAGCGCCGCTACGGCGAGGCCGGCGAGGAGTCCTGAACGGCCGACCGCCCCCGCGGCGTGATGCGCGGGGGCGGGCGGCCGCCCCCCCCACAGGGGGGCGGGTGTACGTGGACCGGTGCTGCTCAGGCCTCGACGACGCCGGACGCGGCGACGGCGATCTTGGCGCTGGTCGCGCCGGAGCGGGAGCCGAGGCCCTCGATCTTCTTGACCAGGTCCTGGCCCTCGACGACCTCGCCGAAGACGACGTGCTTGCCGTCCAGCCAGTCGGTCACGATGGTGGTGATGAAGAACTGGGAGCCGTTGGTGTTGCGGCCCGCGTTCGCCATCGACAGCAGGTACGGCCGGTCGTGCTTCAGCGTGAAGTTCTCGTCCGCGAACTTCTCGCCGTAGATGCTCTTGCCACCGGTGCCGTTGCCGTTGGTGAAGTCGCCACCCTGGAGCATGAACTGCGGGATGACGCGGTGGAACGGGGAGCCGGCGTAGCCGAAGCCGTGCTCGCCGGTGGCGAGCTCACGGAAGTTCTTCGCCGTCTTGGGGACGACATCGTCAAACAGCTTGAAGACGATGCGACCCGCGGGCTCGTCGTTGATCGTGATGTCGAAGTAAACGTTGTTGCTCATGAGGACATCCTGTCATTCCCGCTCACGCAGCGCGCACACGGGCTGCCCCATCGGAGCGTCACACCAGTCCGCCGGTGTCCGGGGCCTGGGGGAGGCTGTCGGTCACCAGCGGGGCGGTCTGGTCCACGAGGGGGGCGACCGGGTTGTCGTTCTGCAGGAGACCGGTGGTGCCGGTCGCGCCGTGGTCGGCCGCGGACGCGTTCGGCGGCGGGGTGACGAGGGCCGTGACGACACCGGCGGCGAGGGAGGCGATGGCGAGCATGCTGCGCTTCTTCATGCCCTGGTCAACTGTCGAGGAGCCCGGGGGTTACGGCCTGCGCCCCAGATGACACCGAGTACATATCGCTCGATTCCCCTCAAAACACCGGGAACCGTATCGTTGTGGTGGATGTCTTTCCCAGTGACACCACTGTCCCCGTAGCAGCAGGAATTGGGGGACGTCATGCTTCACCGTCAGAGCCTCGCGGCCGTGGCCGCCGGCATACTTCTGGCCGCCGGGATCGGTGCCACCATCCCCGCAGGCGCCTCCACCGATCGGTCCCGGGCGACGACGCCGCCCTCGACCGCCCTGGTGGTCGACGTCCGCTGGGGCGGGCACGCCTCATTCGACCGGCTGGTCGTCGACGTCCGGGGTGCGATGCCCCCGGTCACCGTGACACCGGTCGGCGCACTGGACTACGACGGCTCGGGCCAGCGGGTTCCGCTCGCCGGAAAGTACTTCCTGGAGATCAGGTTCTCCCCCGCCGCCGCACACGACGAGTCCGGCCGGTCCGTCTACCAGGGCCCTCAGCTTCTGAAGATCCATCTGCCCACGCTCAAGGGCGTCGCCCTGACCGGCGACTTCGAGGGTGTGGTGACCATCGGGGCGGCCTTCGACACCAAACCCAGCTACAAGTCGTTCACGCTCCACTCCCCCGAGCGCTTCGTGCTCGACATCAACCATCCGGTCGGCTGCCGGGCCTGACCCAGCAAGCCGGGCGGGGGCCGTCCCCGGTGGCGGCCCCTGCCGTCCCGCTCAGAGGTCGGCGGCCGTCTCCACGTACACGGTCGTGCCGGAACGGCGGGCGCGGTCGATCTCGGCGAGCCGGGCGAAGTTCATCGGCGCCATCTCCCGCTGCCACTCGGCCAGCGTGCGAAGCCGGAACTCGCTGTGCTCCTCCGGGTCGAGCACGATGCCGGCGAGCTGCTCGTCCGTCAGGACGCCGCCGTCGAAGATGAATCCGATGTGGTTGGCCGGCCACTCCTCACCGCGGTCGGACACGAAGTGGGTGCCGAGGAGCCGCGGCTCGCCCGCGAAGACGATCCCGGTCTCCTCGCGGCACTCGCGTACGGCCGTCTCCCACGGGGTCTCGCCCGGGTCCATGTTGCCGCCCGGCCACTGCCACAGTTCGGTGCGGTACGTGGCGCGCAACTGGAACGGCCGCCCGTCGACGTCGGTGAAGTACAGGCAGGCGTACGCCGTCGCCCTCGGCAGCGTCGCGATGTACTCGGCGGGCGGCAGCCAGGTGTTCGCCATGGGTCAGCTCTCCTTCGACGGGCGGGTTGATCACCTCCATCCAACCGGTCGCCGTGGCCCCGTCCGGCGCTGCCACGGTGCGTCACCGGATCGTGTGATCACGGAGTCACCAGGCCCGTCTCGTACGCGATGATCACCAGCTGGACCCGGTCGCGGGCGTCGAGTTTGGCGAGCAGCCGGGTCACATAGGTCTTGGCGGTGGCGACGCTGATGACGAGTTCTTCGGCGATCTCGGTGTTGGACAGTCCGCTGCCGATGAGGGTCAGCACTTCGCGTTCCCGCTCGGTGATGGCGCCGAGTTCCCCCCGCCGGGGCGGGCCGGAGGCGGGGCGGCCCGCCAGGTCCTCGATGAGCCGGCGGGTGACGCTCGGCGCGATCAGGGCGTCTCCCGCGGCCACGACACGGATCGCGGCGAGGATGTCGTCCAGGCCCATGTCCTTGACCAGGAAGCCGCTGGCACCGGCGCGCAGCGCCCCGTAGACGTAATCGTCGTCGTCGAACGTGGTGAGGACGAGGACGCGGGTGGACGTCTGGTCCGCCATGATCCTGCGGGTGGCCTCGATGCCGTCCATCCCTGGCATACGGAGGTCCATCACGATCACGTCGGGCCGGAGGGTCTCGGCCAGCTCGACCGCTTCGGCGCCGCTGCCGGCCTCGCCGACGACGTCGAGGTCGGGGGTCTCGGCGATCACCATCCGCAGCGCGGTGCGGACGAGGGGCTGGTCGTCGGTGAGGACGACACGGACGGCCGGGTCGGTGTGATCGGCGGGGCCGGTCATCGGACTCCTGTCGGTACGGGGAGGCGGGCGGTGACCCGGAAGCCGCCTTCCGGGCGTGGTGCGGCGGAGAACTCGCCGTGGAGCAGGGCGACGCGCTCGCGCATGCCGACGAGACCGTAGCCGGGGGTGGCGCCCGGGTCGTCACCGCGCCCGTCATCGACGACCTCGATGACCAACTCGTCCTCCTGGGAGTCGACGGTCACCCGGCAGGAGTCGGCGGCCGCGTGGCGGACCACGTTGGTGACGGACTCCTGGATGATGCGGAACGCCGAGAGGTCGATGTCCGGCGGCAGCGGGCGGCGTTCACCGGTCCACCGCACGTCCACCCGGACGCCGGCGGCCGTCGTCGTGGCGGCGAGCGCCTCGACGTCCGCGAGACCGGCGGCGGGCTTCAGCCCGGAGCCGTCCGGCTGTGCGTGCTCGCGCAGGGCGCCGAGCATGCGGCGCAGTCCGGAGAGCGTCTCCCGGCCGGCGTTCTCGACGGCGATCATCGCCTCGCGTGCCCCGGCCGGCTGGGTGTCGACGACGCGCGCCGCGGCACCGGCCTGGAGGGCGATGACGCCGATGGAGTGGGCGACCATGTCGTGCATCTCGCGGGCGATCCGCAGCCGTTCGTCGGTGACCGCCTGGGCGGCGGCCTGTGCGGCCGCGTCGTGGCGGGCCGCGCGGGCCTGGTACGCCGAGCGCCCGAGGAGCCAGGCGACGAAGGCCGTGAGGGCCACCGCGATCTCCGCCGAGGTGCCGACGTGCCAGCCCTTCGCCAGGCGGAAGCCGAGGAAGGCGGCGAGCACGCCGAGCGCGAGGACGAGCGCGATCAGGCCGGTGCGCCGGGACCGGCCGGCGGCGATGACGTACAACGCCACCTCGACGGCGAGGAACTGGGCGAGGGGGATCTCGCCGACGCTCAGCGGGACCGTCGCGATCACCGAGGAGAGGAGCAGCAGGCCGAACGCGACCAGCGGCCGACCGCGCAGCAGACGGGCACCGGCGAGCACCAGGGCGGTGGCCACCGCCAGAAACAGCACGCCGTCCCAGCGGGTGTACAGGACCCCGACCCGTACGGCGGGTTCGTTCTCCCCGGGCAGTTCCATCCGGATGAGGAAGGTGAAGATCGCGCCCGCGCACCAGGCAACGACCGTCCAGGCGGCGGGTGGTACGCGTTTGACCAGAGGCAGGGGCGCGGTGACGGGCATGATCACGATCCTAGGCTCGGTACGTGCTCGGGGCATCGGACCTTGGGTGTACACCCCAGGTCGACACGTGCCGGCCCCGACTGTCGGCTCCGGTCCGACGACGTACGGGGGCCGCTCCCGGCACCGTGGTCAACGTGATCGAAGTCAACGAACTCACCAAGCGCTACGGCGCCACGACCGCCGTCGACGGGCTCACGTTCACGGTCCAGCCCGGTCGCGTCACCGGCTTCCTCGGTCCCAACGGCGCGGGCAAGAGCACCACGCTGCGGATGATCCTCGGGCTGCACGCGCCGACGAGCGGCTCCGTCACCGTCGACGGGCGGCCGTTCCGCGACCTGCCGCGTGGACTGCGGCACGTCGGTGCGCTGCTCGACGCCGGCGACGTGCACGGCGGGCGGACCGCGCGGGCCCATCTGACGCTGCTCGCGCGCAGCAACCGCATCCCGCTCTCCCGGGTCGACGAGGTCCTGGAGGAGGTCGGCCTCACCGGTGCGGGCAAGCGTCGGATCGGCGGGTTCTCCCTCGGGATGCGCCAGCGGATCGGGATCGCGGGGGCGCTGCTCGGCGATCCGACGGTGCTCCTCTTCGACGAGCCGCTCAACGGGCTCGACCCGGAGGGCGTGAAGTGGGTGCGCGGGCTGTTCCGGCAGCTGGCCGCCGAGGGCCGCACGGTCTTCGTCTCCAGCCATCTGATGTCCGAGATGGAGAACACGGCCGATGACCTGGTGGTCGTCGGCCGGGGTGAACTGATCGCCGCGGAGAGCCTGGCCGCGTTCTCGGCCCGGGGCACCCGGCTGAGCGTGACCGTGGCGACGCCGGACGCCGCGGCTCTGAGGGAGGTGCTGGTCGCCGAGGGCGCGTCGGTCGAGACGCGGGGTGGCGAACTGCTGACCGTGTCCGGGCTGTCGGCCGCCCGGATCGGCGATCTGGCTCTCCGGCACCGCTTCCCGCTCCACGAGCTGACCACCCGTACCTCCTCGTTGGAGGAGGCGTTCATGGAACTCACCGCCGACAGCGTCGAATACCTCGCAGGAGAATCCCGATGACCTCGCTCGCCACCGCCCGCACGTCCGCCGAGCTCGCGGTCAGGGAGCCGCGGGCCCGCTTCCGGGATCTGCTCGCCGCCGAGTGGCTCAAGCTGTGGTCACTGCGCTCGACCCCGTGGTCCCTCCTCGGCGCCGAGCTGGTCGTCCTCGCCTTCAACGTGGGCTACGCATGGGACCACTACCGCTACTGGCCGACGTTCGACGCCGAGCACCAGGCACAGTTCATCGAGCAGAAGATGGCACTGTGGGATGCCTTCACCTCGAACGCCGGCATGATCCTCATGCTCTGCTTCAGCGCCATCGGCGCCCTCACGGTCGTCGGCGAGTACAGCACCGGGATGATCCGTACGACGTTCGCCGCCGTCCCGGCCCGCAGGTCGGTGATGGCGGCCAAGGTGTTCGTCGTCGTGGGGGTCACGACCGCCTGCGGCGCGGTGATCTCCGGTGCCTCCTTCTGGCTGACCCAGGCCATCCTGTCGGCGCGGGGCGCCGGCTTCTCGATCTCCGAGCCCGGCGCGCTGCGTCTCGTCGTGGCGTCCGCGCTGCTCGCGCCGTTGTCGGCGCTGGTGGGGATGGCGATCGGCACGCTGCTGCGGCACAGCGCGTCGACGATCGTGGCGAGCGTGGTGGTCCTGCTGGTGCTCCCCATGGTCGTCAGCGACGACCGGCACTGGTCGGCCGTCCTCGCCCACACGCTGCCGTTCAAGGCGTGGATGCGCCTGGTGCAGTCCGGCCAGTACGAGGTCGTGTACCCGTGGTCGCTCGGCGGGGCGTGGTTCGTCTACGGGGCGTGGGCGCTGGTCGCCGCCGTCATCACAGTGACGGCCGTGCACCGACGGGACCAGTGACCCCCTGCCTCACGGAAGTTCACCGTCCGACAGCTCGGCCGACGGTTCGGCGGGCAACCGGTCGATCCGGCGCAGGACCAGGTGTTCGTGGATCAGACGCCCCACGAGGGCGGCGCCGTAGACGACGAAGCCGACGCCGACGAGCCAGGACTGCAGTACGAGGACCGTGCCGAACTGGCCGTACGTCACCGCGTTGGAGGCGATCAGCGGGGAGAAGACGAACTGGGAGAAGACCCGCAGCCCGAACAGTCCCAGGGCCGTGCAGACGGCGCCGGGGGCGAGCGCGCGCCAGCGGATGCGTCCGCACAGCAGGAAGCGCTGCGACCACCAGAAGAACAGGAACGCGCCGACGATGTCGCCGGCGGCGATGAGGAGAGTGACGGCCGTGGAGGACTCCCGTTCCTCGGGCGCCCCGACGAAGACCAGGAGGGCGGCGACGAGGACGGCGAGCCAGACGACGTGGCGCCACATGGTGTGCCAGCGGGCGGTGGGCAGGTCCCAGACTCGTTCGTAGCCGGTCTGCACGGCGGATCCGAAGGTCACCCCGAACGCGGCGAGGGCGGCGAGGCCGAAGGCGGTGGTGCGCTGCAGCGCCTCCCCCGGCTTGCCGAACAGCCGCTCGACCTCCTCCTGCGACACCTCGGAGACACCGAGGCCCTGGATGAGCCAGCGGGCGAAGCCCTGGCCGCTGGCGAGGTCGGCGGCGGCGACGACGATGAGCAGGGGGACGAGGGTCAGCAGGCTGAGCGCCGCGAAGCCCATCGCGCGGTGCATGAGCTCCACCTCGCGCCCGCGGTTCCAGGCGAGCCCGATGACCGAGGTCAGGAGAGATCGATGGAGCCGGTGGAACCAGTGGCCGTGCTCGGCGGGGGCACCGTCGTGGGGCGCACCGGAAGTGGGGGGCATGCCACGGGGAGTACCCGCCGGGCGCCGGGACACCTCCGTCATGCCGCCGAACGGGGGTATGCGCAGCGGATGTACGACAGGGGTACGCGACGGCTGGCGGGCGGGTTCAGCGCGCGAGGGGACGGGCGCCCGGGCCCGGCCGGACGGTCACGTCGCGCGGGTCGAGGGTGGCGTGCTCGTCGCCCTCGCACTCGACGACGACGCGGACGGGCGCCCCGCAGGCGGTGTGCCGGATATCGAGGGAAGGCCCTTCCGGGTCAGCGGCGTGGGCATCCCCCCACTGCTTCAGGGCGAGCAGGACGGGCCACAGATCGCGGCCCTTGGGCGTGAGCCGGTACTCGGAGCGGGTGCGGGTCCCTGGCTCGCGGTAGGGCTCGGCGCGCAGGATGCCCGCGGCCGTCAGCTTGCGCAGCCGGTCGGCGAGGACCGCCTCGGACAGTCCGATGTGGCGGCGGAACTCCTCGTACCGGCGTACGCCGTTGAAGGCGTCCCTGACGATGAGCAGGGACCACTTCTCGCCGACGACGTCGAGCGTACGGCGGACCGAGCAGTTCGCGGTGTCCGTCTCCAGCCACTTCATCGCCACACTCTAGCGAGCTGGCTTCGTCGTTGACAGTCAGGTGACGACAGGTCTAGCTTCGATCTTCGAAGTCAGGTGGAGCGGTCGGACGAGGGAGCGGAGCGGGCATGAAGCGGTCACGCACGGTCGAGTGGGAGGACGCCGCGGCCACCGCGAGCGCGGCGGGGACGATGGCGGGCCTGGACTTCCTGCGGGAGATCGCGGCCGGCCGGCTCCCGGGCGCTCCCCTCGGGGCCCTGTTGGGCTTCGCCCTCGAGGAGGTGGAGCACGGCCGCGCGGTGTTCGGCTTCGAGCCGGCCGAGGAGCACTACAACCCGATCGGCAGTGTGCACGGGGGCGTGTACGCGACGCTCCTGGACTCGGCCGCGGGGTGCGCGGTGCACTCGACGCTCCCCCAGGGCATGGCGTACACCTCGCTGGACCTGTCGACCCGCTTCCTGCGCCCGATCACCATGGAGACGGGGAAGATCCGCGCGATCGGCACGGTGATGAGCCAGGGCCGCCGCACGGCGCTCGCGGAGGCCGGTCTCTACGACGCCTCCGACCGGCTCCTCGGGCATGCGACGAGTACGTGCATGCTGTTCCCGGTGGGGTGACGCCGGGCGGCGCCGCTGCGCTCAGCTCCGTCCGGTGGTGAGGCAGGTGCGGGTGCAGCCGTCCGGTGCGGTGTCCGGGCCTCGGGTGGAGGCCTGGAGCGCGGCGCTCACCAGGGTCGCCAGCAGGTCGATGTCGGAGCCCATGTCCAGACGGACCGTCACCCAGCCCGATCCGGCGCGCAGTCGTACGGCGCTCGAGCCCAGCAGGGCGGGGCGCAGCTTCGCGATCATGGCCCGGGTGAGGTGGACGTCGGCCTCGTGCTCGCCGTGGAAGTGGACGATGTCGTGGGTCGCGGTGCGCAGGCCGAGTTCAGCGCCGCACTGGGCGCGGCCGGGGGCCAGCGAGGGCCAGCTCATCAGACGTTCACCGGCGTGCCTGGCTGTGTTCATAGCCAGGAGCGTGCCGCGAGGGAGGGCCCGGCACAAGCGTCCGGCGGAAAGAATCGCGCCGAGGCGTGAAACCGGCCTGTCCCTGGTGACACAGGGCGCGCACGGTCTCACAAAGAGCCTCTTTCCGGCGGACGTTCGCGCGCATCGGGGTGCGGCGGAGGCGGCGCCCCCGCGTTCAGGAAGGCGGGTTCACGCCGGCGAAGACCACCTCGAACTCCTCGATGCTCCTCGTGGTCACGCGCGTCTTCGCGGTGGCCTCGCCCCTGATCGCCGCGACGCCGCCGCGGGCGGCCGCCAGCGCGTCGCGGTCGCTCCAGACTGCCCCCACGCTCGCCTGACCCTTGGCGCGGTCGATGAGCAGAGATCCGCCCTCGAAGCCGCGCATGGCATCGAGTCGGGGCAGTGCCGTGTCCCGGAAGAAATCCACCAGGAGGCCCGCGTCGGCGGGGTCGAACTCCATCCGTACCAGCCGGAACCACGCTCCGGGTCCGAGGGATCGCGGGGGACGGGCGACCGCCGCCTCCCAGTTGTCGACGGTCACGGTCTGGGCGAACGGAGCGAGCAGCGCGGCACGCCGCTCGCGCAGCTGCTCGTCACTGTCCTGCCGGGACTTCTCGTCCTCCCACCAGGTTCCCGTGAGCAGCTTGCCGAGCTCCCGGTCGACGAACAGCCCGAAACCCCGGAATCCCGGTTGTTCCGACACCATGGCGCGGCCTTCGCCGGCGATCGCGTCGACCACGCTGTCGAGCTTGGCCGGATCTCCTGTCACATACAGCGTGCGCACGTACACAGCGGTCCCTTCGTCCTGCCCGGCGTGGCACCCGCGAGGGCTCGCCGGCCATGGGCGAGCCCGGGTGGGCCCGCCTCCCGGAATCCATGCGACGGCCTGGACCGGCGGGAGGCAAGGGGGCCGGGTCGTCCGGGTGACCCGCGTGCACCGGTCGGCCGTGCGGCGGTCCACGAGGCGGTCTACGAGGCGGGGCGTTCGCGGATGCGGGCGGCGAGGACGGCGACGTCGTCCTCGGCGTGGTGGGCGTCGAGCCGTTGGAGGACCTCCTCCACGAGCTCCTCGGGGCTGGAGCCGGGGCGCACCCGGAGCGAGGACAGCCGGGCGAGCGAGTCGTCGATGTCCTCGCCGCGCCGCTCCACCAGTCCGTCGGTGAAGAGCACGAGGGTGTCGGCGGGGGCGAGGGTGCGGGTCACGGGTTCGTATCCGCCGACGCCCGTGCCCAGCGGCGGACCGACCGGGAGCTCGACGAGGTCGGCGGAGCCGTCGGCGGCGAAGATCACGGGCGGGAGATGCCCGGCGCTGGCGAAGGTGGCCGCGCCGCGTGCCGGGTCGACCTGGACCAGCAGACACGTCGCGGGCCGCAGCGCGCCGTCGTCGGCGACGACGGAGTCGAGCTGGCGCAGGACCCGGTGGGGCGGCAGGTCCGTGGAGGCCACGTCGCGCAGCGCCGAGCGGTACGCGTTCATGTCGACGGCGGCGTCGAGGCCGTGGCCCATCACGTCGCCGACGACGAGGAGGCTGCGGCCGAAGTGGAGCCGTACGGTCTCGAACCAGTCGCCACCCACCAGCGTTCTGGCCCCGACCGGAAGATAGCGGCCCGCCACCTCCAGGTTGGGGTGCGGCCGGCCCGGCTCCGCGACGAGCGCCTGCTGGAGGTGGAAGGCGGTCCGCTCGGTGGCGGCGAGGCGGCGGGCATGGCCCAGATGCGTGGCGGCGAGCCGTGCCGCGTCGTGGACGGTGGCCGTCTCGTGCGCGGTGAGGCGGGCGGTTCGCGCGCTGACGGCACTCACTGTCGCGATGGTCCGGCCCTGCCACTCCAGGGGCGCCGAGACGACCTGTACGTCGATCCCCCCGGGGGCCACGTGCGCGTGGACGTGGGGCGCGCCGCCCTCGTGCCGCGGCTCCACCTGGTCGACCAGCTTCGGGTCCCCGGCCACGGCGGTACGCACCCAGCCGGGCTCGTCCTCGGGCCGGACGTCCACGGCCGCCGCCTCGTACCCGTGCCGGCACAGGAAGGCGGCCAGGTCCTCACAGACGCCCTGCTCGTCGGGGCGCGAGCCGATCTCTCCGATCGCGTCCGTCGCGGCCCTCAGCCGGGCCAGGACCGCAGCATGTTCCTCGACCAGGGAGGCCTGTTCCCCCGCTCGCTCCGACAAGGCACCTCCACCGCCGCTACGGCCCCGAGCAGCGCACACATCCCATTGGACCAGCGGGGCGACGTGCCCGCGCGCCGCACCGGCCGGACCAGGAGTCCATCACATTCCGTGACCCCTTAGCCAAGTCTTTCCGGAATCACGCGACGTTCTTCACCGTCCGGGCCCGTGACATTGGCCGCAATCACGGTCCGACGGTTGTGGAGCGGTGCGGAAGCTGATCGAGTGACCCGGTGGCTACTGGCCAGTACGGATTCCGTCCGCTCCGGGGAGAACGACCGATGACGACCGGGTACTTCAGCTCCGTGGACGATGTCGCCGAGCGGCTCGCCGCCACCGGCTATCTGGCCTCGCCCGCCGTCGCCACCACCGTCTTCCTCGCCGACCGCCTCGGCAAGCCCCTCCTCGTCGAGGGCCCGGCCGGTGTCGGCAAGACGGAGCTGGCCAAGGCCGTCGCCCAGGTCGCGGACGCCCGTCTCGTCCGGCTCCAGTGCTACGAAGGCGTCGACGAGTCCCGCGCCCTCTACGAGTGGAACCACGCCAAACAGCTGCTGCGCATCACGGCAGGCCGCGACGAGTCCTGGGACGAGACGCGCACGGACATCTTCAGCGAGGAGTTCCTGCTCCCCCGTCCGCTGCTCACCGCCATCCGCTCCGCCGACCCGACGGTGCTCCTCATCGACGAGACCGACAAGGCCGACGTCGAGGTCGAGGGGCTGCTCCTCGAGGTGCTCAGCGACTTCCAGATCACCGTCCCCGAACTCGGGACGATCACCGCCACCCGCCGCCCCTTCGTCGTCCTCACCTCCAACGCGGGCCGCGAGCTGTCCGAGGCGCTGCGCCGCCGCTGCCTCTTCCTCCACATCGGCTTCCCCGAGGAGGAGCTGGAACGGCGGATCCTCACGACGAAGGTCCCCGGGCTCGACCGGGCGCTCGCCGCCTCCGTGGTGCGGGTGGTCGGCGCGCTGCGCGCGATGGACCTGCGGAAGGTCCCGTCGGTTTCCGAGACGATCGACTGGGCCCGCACCCTGCTCGCGCTCGGCGCCGACACGCTCGACGAGACCGTGGTGCGCGCCAGCCTGGGCGTGATCCTCAAGCATCAGGACGACATCCAGAAGGCGGCTGCCAAGCTCGACCTGGACGCGGTGTGAGCACGCCGCCGGCCGGCGTGCCGGACCGGCTGACCGGTCTGGTGCACGCGCTGCGCGACCACGGCCTGTCCATCGGTACGGGCGAGAGTGTGGACGCGGGACATGCGCTGGAGGTGGTGGGGTTCACCGACCGGGAGCGGATGCGGGAGGCACTCGCCGCCACCCTGCTCCACAAGGAGACGCACCGCGCCGTCTTCGACCGGGTCTTCGACCTGTACTTTCCGCTGACAGCCGGGCGGGCGGAGGGTCCCGCCGCCGAGGAGTTCGACACGGCCGCGCTGCGGGAGCGGCTGGCCGCAGCCCTGGCCGCCGACGACCGTCCGGCCCTGACGCGGCTCGCGGGCGAGGCGGTGGGCGGCCTCGGCGGCTACGGCTCCACACCGGGCTCGGACGGCTGGTCCTCGTACCAGACCCTCGCCCGACTCCGTCCCGAGACGCTGCTCGCCCGCGTGCGCGCCATGCGCAGGGAAGCCGCCGCGGGCGGCCCCGACTTCACCGACCGGCTGACGGACGACGAGATCCGGCGGCGCATCGAGGCCTTCCGGGAGCGGGTACGGACCGAGGCCAGGCGGCGGGTCGCCGAGCGCCAGGGCCGGGACCGGGTCGCGCGACGTGCCGTGGCCGGCACGGCGGACAGCATCGACTTCCTGCTCGCGGGCCGGGCACAGCTGGACGAACTGCGCACGACGGTACGGCCGCTGGCGCGGAAGCTCGCCACCCGCCTCGCGGCCCGGCGGCGGCGCGCCGCACGCGGGCAGATCGATCTGCGGCGGACGCTGCGCGGCTCGTTGTCGACCGGAGGCGTACCGATGCGGCCGGTGTTGCGGCGCCGCCGTCCCGGGCGCCCGGAGCTCGTCCTGCTCTGCGATGTGTCGGGATCCGTCGCCGGGTTCGCGAACTTCACGATGCTGCTGGTCCAGGCCCTGCACGACCAGTTCAGCAGGGTGCGGGTGTTCGCCTTCGTCAACCGGGTCGACGAGGTGACCGATCTGATCGCGGGGGGCGCGGCGGATCCGGCGGGTCTCGGCGCGCGCATCCTCGACGAGGCCGAGCTGACCGGCTGGCACGGGCAGAGCGACTACGGCACCGCCCTCGGCGAATTCGCCGAACGGTACGCCGCCGCCGTCGGCCCGCGTACCGCCGTCTTCGTCCTCGGCGACGCCCGGACCAACATGAGCGACCCGAATCTGCCGGCGCTGAAGCAGATCGCGGACCGGGCCCGCCGGATCCACTGGCTCAACCCCGAGCAGCCCTCGCTCTGGTCGACGGGCGACTCGGTTGCGCTCACCTACGCCGAGCTGGTCGAGATGCACCCGTGCCGCAACGCGCGGCAACTGGGCGAACTGATCGGCCGGTTGCTGCCGGTCTGACGTCCGTCGCTCCGCGCGTGGGACCATCGCGCCATGACGAAGCCGAACGAGTCACCGGGCACGGACCTTCCGCGCGGCATCGGCGCGCCGGCCACCAGGGCCCTCACCGCCGCCGGTTACACCACGCTCGAACAGCTCGCCGGGGTGCCCCGGGCCGAACTCCTTGCCCTGCACGGCCTGGGGCCCAAGGCGCTGCGCCTGCTCGACGAGGCCATGGCCGAGCGGGGCCTGTCCTTCGGCTGACGGCTCAGGAGCCGCCGCCCTTGCGCTCGTCCTCGTCGTCGACGATCTCGGCGTCCACCACCTCGTCCTCGCCACCGCCGCCGGCCTCGGCCTTGCCCTCGCTCCTCGGGGTGTCGCCACCGGCGGCCTGCGCGCCCTGGGCGCCGGCGTAGATGGCCTGGCCGAGCTTCTGGGAGACGGCCGCGAGCTTCTCGGTCGCGGTACGAATGTCCCCGGTGTCCTCGCCGTCGCCCTGCTTGCTCTTCAGCTTCTCCTTCAGCTCGGCGACGGCGGTCTCGACCTCGGTCTTCACATCGCCCGGAACCTTGTCCTCGTTGTCCTTGAGGAACTTCTCCGTCTGGTAGACCAGCTGCTCGCCCTGGTTGCGGGTCTCGGCGGCCTCGCGACGACGGTGGTCCTCGTCCGCGTACTGCTCGGCCTCCTGGCGCATCCGGTCGACCTCGTCCTTCGGCAGCGAGGAGCCACCGGTGACGGTCATCTTCTGCTCCTTGCCCGTGCCCAGGTCCTTGGCCGTGACGTGCATGATGCCGTTGGCGTCGATGTCGAACGCGACCTCGATCTGCGGGACGCCACGCGGGGCCGGCGGCAGACCGGTCAGCTCGAACATGCCGAGCTTCTTGTTGTACGCCGCGATCTCGCGCTCACCCTGGTAGACCTGGATCTGCACCGACGGCTGGTTGTCCTCCGCCGTCGTGAAGATCTCCGAACGCTTCGTCGGGATCGTCGTGTTGCGCTCGATGAGCTTGGTCATGATGCCGCCCTTGGTCTCGATACCAAGCGACAGCGGCGTCACGTCCAGGAGCAGGACGTCCTTGACCTCACCCTTGAGGACACCGGCCTGCAGGGCGGCGCCGATGGCGACGACCTCGTCCGGGTTCACACCCTTGTGCGGGTCCTTCCCCGTCAACTCCCGCACCAGCTCGGTCACGGCGGGCATCCGCGTCGAACCGCCCACCAGGATCACATGGTCGACGTCGGACACCTCGATCCTGGCGTCCTGCACCGCCTGGTGGAACGGCGTCTTGCAGCGCTCCAGGAGGTCGGCGGTCAGCTGCTCGAACTGAGCGCGCGTCAGCCGCTCGTCCAGATGCAGCGGACCCTCGGCGGACGCGCTCACGTACGGCAGGTTGATCGACGTCTCCGTCGCCGACGACAGCTCGATCTTCGCCTTCTCCGCGGCCTCGCGGAGACGCTGCACAGCCATCTTGTCCTTGGCCAGGTCCACCCCGTACCCGTTCTTGAACTGCTTCACCAGATGGTCGACGACCCGCTGGTCCCAGTCGTCACCGCCCAGGTGCGTGTCGCCGTTGGTGGCCTTCACCTCGACCAGACCTTCGCCGATCTCCAGGAGGGACACGTCGAAGGTGCCGCCACCGAGGTCGAAGACCAGGATGGTGTGGTCGTTCTCCTTGTCCAGGCCGTAGGCCAGCGCCGCGGACGTCGGCTCGTTGATGATCCGCAGGACCTTGAGGCCCGCGATCTCACCGGCCTCCTTCGTCGCCGTGCGCTGGCTGTCGTTGAAATAGGCGGGCACGGTGACGACGGCGTCCGTGACGTCCTCGCCCAGATACGCCTCCGCGTCCCGCTTCAGCTTCTGCAACACCCGCGCCGAGATCTCCTGCGCGGTGTAGCGCCGGCCGTCGATCTCGCCGCTCTCGGGGAAGCGCCACTGCGCGTCGCCGACGTGCCGTTTCACCGAGCGGGCGGTGCGCTCGACGTTCGTGACCGCCTGGCGCTTGGCGACCTCGCCGACCAGCACCTCGCCCTTCTTCGCGAAGGCGACCACGGACGGCGTGGTCCGGGCGCCCTCGGTGTTCGTGACGACGGTGGGCTCGCCGCCCTCCAGGACCGCCACCACCGAGTTCGTCGTTCCGAGGTCGATACCGACTGCGCGTGACATGGCCCTCTCCTCAGCCCGGCCCCGTCTGGCAGCTACCCACGAGCGGCCCGATCATGGAAGGAGATGTGTCGTGACGGCGATGTGTCGTCATGGGCCTGTGTCGTCATGGGCGGCGGTGAGGCGTGATGGCTCGGGTGGCGGTGGAAGGCGCCGAGATCGTCGTCCGGCTGTCCCTGCGCGAGACGCTGGCCGCACGGCGCAGACAGGTCCGGGTGCCGCTGTCCGCGCTGCGCGAGGTGCGCGTCGAGCCGGACTGGTGGCGCGCCCTTCGCGGACTGCGCGGTCGAGGGCTCTGGATCCCCGACCGGCTGTGCGTGGGGATCCGTGTCCTGCCCGACGGGAGGGACTTCGTGGCGATCACACCGGGTGAGCCCGTGCTCTGTGTCGAGCTGCGCCGCGACGCCCCGTTCGGCCGGCTGGCCGTCTGCGACCCCGATCCGGACCGGGCCGTACGGGAGCTCCGGCCGTACGTCCCCACGGACCGGCTGGGTTGAGGACGCGCCGCCCGGTTTGTTTGCCCGGGGGACTCGGGGGCACGCGCGAGGTGCGGGGTGACGGTGGGAGAGATCGCGCCTTCACCACGCTCCGTATCCGGACGGACACGTCGGGCCGGGTCGCGTTCGCCCCGCGCCCGTCGGTGGCCACGCGTCTGGGGGACATCATGGAACTCGCTTTCCTCAAGCCTCTCTTCGCCCGGCCCGGACCCTGGGCTTCGGTCTACATCGAGACCACACGCGCCACGGAGGACGCGGCGAAGATTCAGCAGCTCCGCGAGCGCTCCATCGCGGGGCAGCTCATCGACGCGGGCGCCGACGGCTACACCACCAGGGCGGTGATGGAGCGGCTGGCGCACGAGCCGGTGGCCGGGACACCACCCGGCCGGGCGCTGTTCGCCGCGGGCGCCGAGGTCGTCCTCGACCTCCCGCTCGCCCTTGCCCCACCCGCCGGCGAGGCGACCTGGTCCCTGCTGCCCCGTGTGGCGCCGCTGGCCGCCCTGCGGGGCGACGCGCCCGTCTGCCTGGTGGCGTACATCGACCGCATGGGCGCCGAGCTGGAGCTGCGCGAGGGCCGGCGCCGTATGGCCGTGGGCGAGGCGCGCGGGACGGAGTGGCAGGGCCGCGGGCACCGTGGCGTCCCCGCCGACCGGTACGAATGGCACTACCGCAACAGGGTCGAGAACGGCTGGAACGAGACCGCCGACCTCATCGCGGCCGAGCTGCTCCGGCAGTGGCCGCGGAGCGGCGCCGAGCTGCTGGTCCTGGCCGGTGACGCGCGAGAGCGCCGGGCCGTGCACCAGCGGCTGCCGGAGCGGGTGCAGGACGTCACCGTCGAGGCGGAGAGCGGCGGCCGCTCCCCCGGCACCGCCACGGAGGGACTCGACCGCGAGATCGAGGAGGCGCGCGAGGAGTACGCGCAGGAGCGTCTCCACCGGGCGCTCGAACGCTTCCACCGGGGCCGGGGCAAGCCGGGCCAGCACCGCGAGTCCTCCGTGGACACGGGCCCCGGGGAGGCGGCCGAGGGGATTCCGGCGGTCGTCGACGCAGCGCGCAACCACCAGGTGGCCACGTTGCTGCTCACCCCGGAGGCCTCCGACACGGGCCGCCAGGTCTGGGTCGGCCCGGGCGTCGACGAGGTGGCCGTTCAGCGCGGTGAGGCGCGTGCGATGGGCGTACCCCGGCCCGAGCAGGCGCGTGCGGACGACGCGCTGCTGCGGGCGGCCGCGGCGGCCGACT
Organism: Streptomyces sp. NPDC059875; assembly: GCF_042731085.1. Lineage (NCBI taxonomy): Bacteria > Bacillati > Actinomycetota > Actinomycetes > Kitasatosporales > Streptomycetaceae > Streptomyces > Streptomyces sp. NPDC059875. The sequence goes on along the minus strand of NZ_JBHWJZ010000022.1, from coordinate 122,420 downwards.
GCGAGGTGCTCGTGGTCCCCGAAGGGATGCGCGGCCCGGCGGGCGGGCTGGGGGCGGTACTCCGCTGGAGTATGTGACCCGAGCGGCCGCTGGACTCTGTGACCCGAGCGGTCGGGCCGGGGCACGCCGGTGATTCAGCCTGCGGTGACGTTCTCGGCCTGGGGTCCCTTCGGGCCCTGGACGACGTCGAATTCGACCTTCTGTCCCTCCGTGAGTTCGCGGTAGCCGGTGCTGGCGATCGCCGAGTAGTGGACGAAGACGTCGGGGCCGCCACCGTCCTGGGCGATGAAGCCGAAGCCCTTCTCCGCGTTGAACCACTTCACTGTTCCGGTTGCCATGGTGATCTCCTTGGCGAATGCGGACACTTCCATGGTCTCTCGGCGCGGCCTGGAAGTCCCGGCGGGTAGCGTGGCCACATGGAACTCATCGGAGAGATCACGGCCGACCGGCCCCTGCTCGTACTGGCCGTGAAGGAGGAGGCGCAGTTCCTCGACACGGATCTGCCGATCCTGCTCACCGGTATGGGCAAGGTGAACGCGGCGACCTCGCTGGCGAGCGTGCTGGGCCGGGGCCCGCGCCCGTCCGGCGTCGTCAATCTGGGGACCGCCGGGGCGCTGCGTCCGGGGTGGACGGGGACGCACGTCGTGGGCACGGTGATCCAGCACGATCTCGACGGCGAGCTGCTCGCGACGCTGACGGGTGAGACCTACGGGGAGCCGCTGGTCCTCCCGGACGGCGGCGAGGTCACCCTGGCGACCGGTGACGCCTTCATCTCCGACGAGGCCGCCCGGGTCCGGCTCGCCGCGCGGGCGGCGCTGGTCGACATGGAGGGCTATGCCTTGGCGACCGCCGCCGGTCTGGCCGGGGTGCCGATCCGGATCGTGAAGCACGTGAGCGACGAGGCGGGCGACGGCGCGGCCCGGACCTGGCGGGAGTCGGTCGCGGACTGTGCCCGGGCGCTCGCGGACTGGGCCGCGGTCCACACTCCGTACCGCTCCTAGGATCCCGGCGCCGGAGGGTCAGCCGACGGCCGGGCCGAAGCGGCGGCGGTACGCGGACGGTGAGAGCCCCGTCTCGCGGTTCATCAGGGCCCGCAGATTGGCTGCGGTGCCCAGGCCGCTGGTGCGGGCGACGACGTCGAAGCGGGACTCGCCGCGCTCGATCAGGCGGCAGGCCAGGGCCACCCGCTCGCCGGTGAGCCAGGCCAGCGGGGTCGTCCCGAGCTGGGCCCGGAAGCGGCGGTGCAGCGTCGCCGGGCTGACGGCCGCCCGGGCGGCGAGGCCGGCGACGGTCAGCGGCGAGCCGAGGTGTTCCTGGGCCCAGGCGAGCAGCGGGGCGAGGGACTCGCCGGGCAGGTCCGGGACCGGACGCTCCACGAACTGGCGCTGGCCGCCGTCCCGGTGGGCCGCGAAGACGAGCCGGCGGCTGACCGCGTTCGCGACCTCCGCGCCGTGATCACGGCGGACCACATGGAGCCCGAGGTCGAGGGCGGCCGCGCTGCCTGCGGCGGTGAGGATGTCGCCGTCGTCGACGAACAGGACCTCCGCTTCGAGGTGTACGGAGGGGAATCGGGCGCGGAAGGAGTCCGCCCACTGCCAGTGGGCGGTGGCCCGGCGCCCTTCGAGGACTCCGGCCTCGGCGAGGGTGAAGGCGCCGCTGCAGAAGCCGACGAGACGTGCGCCGCGCGCGTGGGCGCGCCGGATCGCGTCGAGCACGGCGGGGCGGCGGGGTACCTCGACGTCGGGTCGGTTGGGGACGATGAGGGTCTCGGCGGTGTCGGCCGCCTCGAGCCCGGCGACGCCGGTGAGGGTGAAGAAGCCGTCCCGCATCAGGGTGCGGGGCTCGGGTGAGCAGAGTCGGAAGTCGTAGAGGTCACGGCCGATCTCGGGGCGGCGCAGTCCGAAGATCTCGGTGGCACAGCCCAGCTCGAAGGGGTTGGAGTTGGCGTCGACGATGACGACGACGCGGTGCGGCGACACGTGCGAGGATCCTTGCGGCATATGCTGTTTCTAGCACTCACGCCGGGCGGCGGGCAGGGCCCAGGATGGCCGCATGAGCCCGAAGACTTCTGTGAACGGCGCTGCGAGCAGCGCTCCCATCGCTCTCGCCACGGCGCTTGCCTCGTTCGAGGACCTGTGGAGTCCGCGGATCGTGACGCGGGTGAACGACTACGACGTACGCGTCGCGAAGGTCGCGGGCGAGCACATCTGGCACGCACACGACGACACCGACGAGTTCTTCCTCGTGATCGACGGCGAGCTGCACATCTCGCTGCGTGAGGAGGGGACGGAACGCACGGTGTCGCTCCCGCGGGGCTCGGCCTTCACCGTCCCCCGGGGCGTCGAACACCGCCCGTACGCCCCGTCCGGCGCGTCGATCCTGCTCTTCGAACCGACGGGCACCCTCACGGTCGGCGACCGCCACGACGAGATCCCGCCCCACGTCGACGCGACGACGGGCCACGCCCTCGTCGAGTGACACCGGAGCCGGTCAGGGCGCCCCGGTGCGGGACGGGGCTCGTCGCCCCGTCCCGCACCGGCCGCGCTACGACAGGGGCAGATCCAGGTACGTCGGATCCGCGGCCGTCGAGTGGACGGTGATCTCGGTGCGGTCGATGCTCGCGTCCGCGTAGAGCTGGTCGCGGCTGGTGAGGACGAGCATCAGGCGGTGACCGGGCGGGATGTCGTAGGCCGCCGCCTGGAGGTCGAGGTCGGTGGTGACGGGCTCGTTCGGGGTGATGTCGAGGAAGGTCTTCGGCTCGTGCGTGATGATGCGCGCCGTGCCGAGGACCGGGTTGACGTCGAAGAGGTAGGCGACGAGCGTGGCCGAGGGGGTGGACGGGGTGAAGGTGAGGTGCAGTCGCGGTGTGCCGCGCATGCTCTTCACCGAGGTTAGGATCGGTGTCTTCCAGACCGCGGCGCGCTGCCGGTCGAACCAGCGGGTCCCGTACGTCACGGGGGCGCCGTAGACCTCGGCCGCGCCGGTCGTCACGGGGTTCTCGGCCGCGGTGAAGCCGGCGTCGGCGCCGGCCGTGAACGGCCGCTCCCAGGTCGGCGCGACGCCCTGGGACAGCTCCCCGTCCTCCGGCTGGAGGAAGTCCGGCTTCGAGGCCGGCTTGAGGTGGAGGCGTTCGGTGGAGCCGGTGACGTCGGCCCACGCCTTGCGCTCCTCCACCTTTGCCGGCTCGACGATGATCCGGGTGATCGGCGGCAGGTTCGGCACGGTGATCGGCGCCGGCAGCGGGACGGTCGTGTAGGTGAACATCACCTCGTTGGCGACCTCCGGCAGGGTGTCGACGCCGTTGTCCTCCCCGAGGAGATGGTGGGCGAGCCAGCGGTAGCCCTCGTCGACGACGCGGTTGGGCAGCCCCGCGAGGCCGGGCAGTTCGGCGCCGCTGTGGTCGCCGATGGACAGCAGCAGCCGCTTGGGGCCCGTCAGCCGCTGGAACATGTCCAGGGTCTGGTTGACCGGGCAGAGCGTCTCGTGCCAGTGCCCTCCGATGAGGACCGGGACCCGGCGGGCGTTGATCGCGCCGACATGGGTGACGGGCGAGCGTACGGACGCCCAGGCCGTGACCGCGTCCATGTTGCGGTGCACGAAGAAGTCGTCGAGGAGCCCTTGCGTCGCGGCGTCGATGTGGCCGATCGCCTCGCCCTGCTGGTTCCTGGTGGCGCCCAGGAGCGCCTGGAAGGCGCGGATGCGGCGGGTGTCGTTCCCGTACATGCACGAGGCGAGGTCGGACCAGCCGCTGAGCGCGACCACCGCGTCGACGCGCGCGTCGTGCGCGGCGGCCATGCAGCTGATTCCGGCGCCGTACGAGTCGCCGAAGAAGCCGACCTTGGTCGGCTCGGCGCCCGTGCGCTGGGTGGCCCAGTCGATCGCGGCGGACGCGTCGGCCCAGTCGTCCTCGCCGCACACGCCGATGAAGCCGCCGGACCTGAAGAAGCCACGCGGCTGGTAGGCCAGGACGTGGTAGCCCTGGAGGGACAGTTTGAAGGCGAGGATCGCGAACGCCTGCCAGGGCGCGCCCCAGGCGGAGGGGATGACGACCAGGGGCCGCGGCCGCTCGTCGCGATGGCGCCAGAAGCCGCCGTCCAAGGCGACGCCGTCCTCCCGCCGGATGGTGGCCCGCTCCCAGACGGCGATCCGGCCGAAGCCGGCGACGTCGGCGGCCAGCGACTCCGGAAGCCCCGCCGTGCCGGCGGCACCGGTCGCCCCGGGCCGCAGGGCCGCGAGGAGCGGCTCCCAGGCCTCCTGCGGCGCACCGATGCGCGACAGCGCCACGGTGGGGGTGACGGTCGGGTCGACGAGGTCGCCGGCCTGCTGCTCGTACTCGTCCTGCATGTGTCCTCCTTCGCTGTGTGCGGGTACGGGGCGTCAGCCGAGCGGCAGGTCGAGGAAGGACGGGTCCCCCTCGGGTGAGCCGATGACGGTCTGCGTCCAGGCGACGGAGGCGTCTCCGTACAGCGGGTCCTTGCTGTCGACGACGAGCATCAGCCGGTGTCCGGCCGGGATGTCGTACGCGGCGGCCTGGAGCGGCCACTCCACCGTGGTCTCCTGATCGGGCGTCAGTCCGTGGAGGTTGAACGGCTCGTGCGTGATGATCCGGGCCGTCTCGTCCGGTGCGACGTCGAAGAGGTGGGCGAACAGGCTCGCGGAGCGCGCCGTGCTGCGGGCGGTCAGGCGCAGCCGTGGGATGCCGCGGACCCGTCGGCCTTCGGTGAGCGGTTCGGTCGTCCAGACCGCGGCGTGCGCGCGGTCGATCTTCCGGGTGTCGTAGATCTTGGGGTTGCCGGCCCATTCGGCCTTGCCGGTGTCCATGATCGCGTCCATGGCGGTTGCCTCGGTGTCCACGCCGGCGATGAACCCGCGCGCCCAGCCGGTCTGTTCGCCGTCGACGAGCCGGCCGTCGGAGCCTTGTCCGCCGTCGCCCGTCAGACCGAAGCGCTCGGTGTGCGTGGTGACCTGCCCCCAGTCGGGGCGGCTTTCGCGGGTCGCGGGTTCGACGATCCGGTTCGTCCCGGTCGGCTCACCGGTCACGGGGTCCAGGACCGGCTCCGTGATGTACGTGAACATGACCTGGTTGCTGACCTGGTCCCAGGTCTCGACGCCGTTCGGCTCGCCCTTGAGGTGGCGGTCGAGCCAGTCGTAGGCCTCCGTCAGCGGAGTGTTGTCGGCGACGGGGAGGATGAGACCGAGGCCCTCGGGTGCCGCGTGGTCGCCGATCCACATGTTCAGGCGCTTGGGCACCTCCAGCAGGTTGAACGTCGTGAGGACCTCGTTGACCGGGAAGAGCCCCTCGTGCCAGGTGTTGGAGACGAAGGTCGGCGTGCCGTGCTCGTTGGTCTGGCCGACGTAGCGCTCGGGGGCGCGCAGATTGCCCCAGTCGACCACGGACTGCATGTTCCGGTCGGCCTGGAAGTCGGCGAGGATCCGCCGGTTGTCCTCGTCGAACTTCTGCTCCACCGGACCGCCGGTGAGGGCGAGGAGCGCCTCCACCGCCTTGATGTGCCGGGTGCCGTGGTCGTACAGGCTGGTGGCGAGGTTGCCCCAGGTGCTGAGCGCCACGACGGCGTCGACCCGCTCGTCGTGGGCGGCGACGAGCTGGCTGATGCCCGAGCCGTAGGACTCTCCCAGGAAGCCGATGGTGCTCGGCGCGAGGTGGTCGACGGCGTGGTCGATGACGGTGGAGCCGTCGGCCCAGTCGTTCGGGCCGCCGACGTCGATGAAGCCCTCTGAGGTGGAGGGGAGGAGGGGGTGACCGAGGCCGCGGGGCGTGTAGGCGAGGACGTGGTAGCCCTTCCTGGCGAGGGTGAGGTACGCCCACATGAAGAGGGGCCAGCCGAACGGGTGCCAGCCGGCGGGCACCACGACCAGGGGGTGCGGGCCGGGACCCCGCTGCCGGAGCGTGAAGGCGGAGAGCTTGTGGCCGTCCGATGTCTCGATCCGGGGGTAGGCGGGTTCCGCGAGGCCGAGCACCTGGCGGACGGTGTCGCTCAGGTCGCCGGGCAGCTGGCCGTCGCCGCCGCGGGTCCGGAGCGCGGTGGTGAGGGTCTGGCCGAGCCGGACGGCGACGGGATGGACCGTCCCGTCGGCGGCCCACACTCCCTCGGCGGATAGCCGGGCGATCTCCGCCGCGGTGACACCGGGGCTGTCTGAGCCGAAGTCGTCGAACGAGCTGAAGGAATTCTCCTGGGGCACGTGCACCCGTTCCTCTCGTCTGAACTGCTGATCGTCCGCTCTGCGGACGGCGGGCCAAGCCAAACGCATTGCGGACAGAGGCACCAGAGAGCGCATGAACAGCGCACGAGGCACCGAACCCGGGCACGAGCGACACCGATCGCCCGGATCTCCACGTTTGGGACGGGTGCGACCCGTGCGCACACGCGCGTTCCCGGGCTCTCCCCCGTGCGGTCGGCCGGTAGCGAGCCCATCCTGGAAGGGTGGGGCCCGCCCGGGAGCCGCCCTGCGGTACGGGTGGAGCTTCTGTGCGCCCCCGATGCGGACGTGAGCGCCGGGCCGCGTTGCGAGCAGGATGCCCACCTGATGCGTGGTGCCTGGGGCGCAAGTCGCGTGCGGGACGGGTGCCGCCGGTGAGAGGGAGGCGGGACGGATGAGCGGGTCCGGGTCGGGTACGAACGGCAAGGCTCGGTTCGACGACATTTACGACCAGCCCGACCCACGGGCGTACTTCCGGCGCCTCGCGCCGCTGGAGTACGAGATTCCGCAGCAGGCCCAGGCCGCATTCCGGCGCGCGGCGGCCGAGCGGGGCGGCGGGACGGTGCTCGACCTGTGCTGTTCGTACGGGATCAACGCGGCGCTCCTGAACCACGACGTGACCCTGGCCGAGCTGTACGCGCGCTACACGGATCCGGCGGTCCACGGGCTGACCGCCCCCGAACTCGCCGTGCGGGACAAGGAGTTCTACGCCGCCCGGCGCCGCTCCGACGCCGCGCCGGTCATCGGGCTCGACGTCGCCGGGCACGCGCTGCGGTACGCCCGTGAGGTCGGTCTCCTCGACGACGCCTTCGCGGAGAATCTCGAGGAGGGCGCGCCGCCGAGCCCTCGCCTGCGGGCCGCGATGGCGGATGTCGGGCTGATCACGCTGACCGGCGGCGGCAGCTATCTCACGCGCCGCACGTTCGCCGCGCTGCTCGAATGGGCCGGGCGACCGGTGCGGGTGAGCGCGTTCGTGCTGCGTACGGTCTCGTACACACCGATCGCCGAGTGTCTGGCGGCCTACGGCCTGCGGACGGTCGCCGATCCGACTCGGACGTATCCGCAGCGGCTGTTCACCGACGCCGGCGAGCAGCGCTTCGCCGTCGAGGCGGTGCGGGCACTGGGGTTGGATCCGGCGGGGCGCGAGTCGGAGGGCCGGTTCCACACGGTGCTGTACGAGTCGGTGCCGGCGGAGGGGCGCTAGGCCACGGTCCGCGGACTGCCCTGAGGGCTGGGGGTGTCCTGCGGATCAGCTGGATCAGCCCGGCACGATCCACAAGACACCCCTAGGGCCGCCGTACGACGAGGACCGCCGCCACGTCGTCGTCGAGGCCGCCCGTGCCGTAGGCGGCGAGGTCCTGGTGGAGCAGGGCGGGGAGCCGTTCGCCCGGCTCCGCCACCCAGCGGGACATCCGCTCCTCCAGCGGGTAGAAGGTGCCGGCGCGGTCGCGGGTCTCGCTCACTCCGTCGGTGAAGAGCAGCAGCCGGTCCCCCGGCCCGAAGGGGACCTCCTCCACCCGGTGGTGGGCGTCGAGCAGGCCGGCCAGGTTGACCGGCAGGGACGGGTCGGTGAGGTCGACGGTCCGTACGCCGCTGCCGTGCTGGAGCAGTGGGGCGGGGTGACCGCAGCTGAGGAGCCGCGCGACGTTTCCGTCGTCGGGGATCTCGACGAGGACGACGGTGGCGAAGCGTTCGGCCGCGTCGGAGTCGGGGTCCCAGGCGCCGTAGCGTCCGAGGCCCTCCTCCAGCCGGTCGGCAAGGACGGGCAGGTCATGGGCGTCGTTGACGGCGGCGCGGAACGAACCGAGCAGGACCGAGGCGGTCTCCACGGCGCCGAGCCCCTTGCCCTGGACGTCGCCGAGCATCAGCCGTACGGCGCCCGGCACGCGGACGGCTTCGTAGAAGTCGCCGCCGATCCTGGCCTTGGCCGCGGCGGCGACGTACAGCAGGTGAAGGTCGACGGTACCGAGCCGCGGCGCGAGCGGGCGGAGCACGACCCGCTGGACGACCTCGGCGACGGCGGTGACCTCGCGCAGGTCCCGCTCGTACCGCTCGCGGGCCCGGCTCACCCAGACGGCGACCGCGGTCACCGCCGCCAGCGCCACCTCGTTGGCGACGATGTCGGGAACGAACGGCTCACCGGATCGCCACCCGAGCAGTCCGCCCACCACTATCGCGACCAGACCGATGAGGGCGGTGCCCCGGACGCTCCAGGTGACGGCGGCGAGGGCGGGCGCGGCGGCCAGAAGCCGGTCGTAGCGCTCTTCGTCGGCGGTGAGGACGTCGGCGAGCACCGTCAGGATCATGACCAGGACCGGCAGCGCCCGGCCGATGTTGATCTGGGTGCGCGGGCGGGACAAGGGACGGCCACGGCGATCACCTGAGGGCATTTCGTGATCGTACGCAGTGGGGGCGGCGGGAACGCGGCGCCGATCCCGGGCGTGTCCGCGGCAGGTCAGGGCGAGGGCGTGCGGTGAGGCTGGGTGCCGGGCACGGGAGCGGGCTCGCGGTCCGGCTCGGGCTGGGCTGGGGCTGGAGGCTCCAGCTCGGGCGCCTCCGGGGGTCTCGCTGGTGCGGCGCGCCCGGGCAGTCCGAGTGCGGCCGCGGCGCCGAGCGCAGCCACGGCGGCCAGGACCAGGAACGTGGTCCGCATCGCGGGGACGAAGCCGGCGGACGCGTCGAGCGTCATCAGCAGGGTCGCGGTGGCGACGCCGAGCGCCGGACCGATGTTCATGGCGGTCTGCTGGAGTCCGCCGGCGACCCCGGCTTCGGCCACCGGCGCCCGATGTACGACGACGGTGGTGGCGGTGGCCATGACCGTGCCGAACCCGGCGCCCAGGAGGGCGAAGCAGCCGCCGGTCTGGAGCGCTGTCGCGGATCCGTCGAGCCGGGAGAGCAGCAGCACGCCGAGGGCGAGCAGGGCCCCTCCCACGGCCGTCGTGCGGCGGGGGCCGAATCGGCGTTGCAGCAGGGCCGCGGTGGGTGCGCCGAGCACCATCAGGACGGCGAGGGGCAGCACCCACAGGGCGCTCGAGAGCGGGTCGAGCCCGCGGACGTCCTGGAGGAAGTACGTCGCCACGAACAGCGCGCCGAACAGAGCGGCCGACGCGGCCAGGAGCGTGAGGAGGCCCGCCACGACGGGCCGGGATCGCAGGAGGGCCGGCGGCAGGAGCGGTCGCGCGGTGCGCCTTTCGTGCCGGGCGAAGGCCGCTCCGGCCGCGACGGCGATGCCGAGGGCGAGGGTGGTCGCGATGCTCCAGCCGGATTCGGGTGCGCCGACGAGCACCTGGACGAGGCAGCCCAGGGTGACGGCGAGCAGACAGGCACCGGGCAGATCGAGCGGCGCCCGGGAGTCGGGTGCCCGTCCGGGCGTGCCCCGCCCGGGCACGGAGGAACCGTCCGGGGCCGGGCGCAACGCGTGGCCAGCCGGCACGGCAGGGCTCGGCGCGTCCTCACCCGGCGCCTTCGGGTGCGGTCCGTCACCGCCCGGCGTGTTCGGGCTCAGAGCCGCGATATCCCGCACGGCGTGTCGCTGCGCCGCACCGGTCGGCGCGGCCGGATGCGGCACGTCGCCATCGTGGTCCGGCGCGGCGTGGTCGGTCTGCCGCGCCGGGGTCATGAAGGCCAGGAAGCCGATCGCGAGGGCCGGGATCGCTGTGAGGACGAAGACGGACCGCCAGCCGTGGGCGGTGACGAGCGCGCCGCCGACGAGCGGGCCCGCCGCGGCGGCGAGGCCGATCGCGCTGGTGCGCAGGGCGATCGGCATGGCAAGCCGGTCGGGAGGGAAGGCGGCGCGCAGCATGCCCAGCGTGGCCGGCTGCAGAAGCGCCCCGCATACGCCCTGGAGCACGCGGAGACCGATGACCCACCCGATGCCGGGGGCGAGCGCGATGCCGGCCGAGGCGGCGGCGAAGCCGAGCGTTCCGAGCGCGAAGAGCCGCCGGTGGCCGTAGCGGTCGCCGAGCCTTCCCGCGAAGACGAGCAGGCTCGCGACGGCGACGAGGTACCCGGTGCTCGTCCACTGCACCTGTGCGAAGCTCGCGTCCAGGTCGTGCTGGAGAGCGGGCTGCGCCAGGGTGAGCACGGTGCCGTCGAGGGCGACGACGGCGGCGCCGACGACGCTGCAGGCGAGGGTCAGCTGCCGTTGCCGTATCACCGCGTACCTTCCGCCGGGCCGAGGTGGGCGTCGAGTGCGGCCCGGAGCAGCGGTTCCACGTCGTCCGTGCGGGCGGCGAGCTGGAGGCTGCCCCAGCCCCAGAGCTGGACGATGCCGTGCAGGTTGGCCCAGAGCGCGGCCGCCACCACCGCCGGTTCGGGGCCGGCCCCCGGGCGGGCGCGGGCGACGAGCCGGGCGAGGAGGTCGAACAGCGGCAGGCTGGTCTCCCGCAGCCCGAGCCGTCCGCTCTCGAGCAGGTCGTGACGGAACATCAGCTCGTACATGCCGCGACGGGTCAGCGCGAAGTCGAGGTAGACGCGGGCGACGGCGTCGAGTTCGGCGCGGGGGCCGTCGGGTCCTGCCGCGAGCGCGGCGGTGACGCGGTCGGCGAGCTCGGTGAAACCCTCCCGGGCAATGGCCGACAGCAGGTCGAGGTGGGTCGGGAAGTACCGGCGGGGCGCCCCGTGGGAAACCCCGGCACGCCGGGCGATCTCCCTCAGGGACAACGCCTGCGCGCCTTCCGCGTGCACCAGCTCGACCCCGGCGTCGATGAGTCGGCCGCGCAGCCCGGCCTCGGCCTCGGTCTCGTCAGTCATAGACACTGTCTACCAGGCTGCGTAGACACTGTCTACCAAGATCGAGGGAGTCCTCCGCTACACTGTTCGACAGCGAAGGGGAGTAGCCCTGCGAACCGGTCGTCGACACACTGGAACCCTTGGGTTCCCGGTGGCCGGGTCCACGCGGAAGCGCGGGCGGGCGAGACCTTCGGCCAGGCATTTTCCATGTCCGCATCCTGTGGGCGTGGTCCGTCATGCCGGGCCGAGTGGTTCTTCCCGTCGCCCACCGTGGTGCCGTGCGGATCCCGGGCCCGGACCGAGCAGAGAGCCCCCGGTATGCACCTCGACCCCTTGGCGATTCTCACCGCCTTCGGGCTGATCTTCCTCGCCGAGCTTCCCGACAAGACGATGTTCGCGTCCCTCGCGATGGGCACGCGCATGCGTCCGCTGTACGTCTGGTTCGGCACCTCGACCGCGTTCGTCGTGCACGTCGCCATCGCCGTGGGCGCCGGCAGCCTCCTCGGCCTGCTGCCCGACTGGATCGTCAAGCTCGTCTCGGCCCTGCTGTTCGGCTTCGGCGCGTTCATGCTGCTGCGCGGCGGGGACGACGACGCGGAGGACGAGGCGGGCGGCAGGACGGTGACCGGCTTCTGGCCGGTCTACTCGACCGCGTTCATGGCCGTCTTCATCAGCGAGTGGGGCGACCTGACGCAGATCACCACGGCCAACCTCGCCGCCACCAACGGCACCTGGTCGACGGCGATCGGCTCCGCCGCGGCCCTGATGAGCGTCTCCGCCCTCGCCCTGATCGCGGGCCGTTTCATCGCCAAGCGCGTCCCGCTGAAGACGGTCCAGCGCATCGGCGGCCTGTGCATGGCGGGCCTCGCGATCTGGTCGCTCACCGAGATCTTCGTCGGCTGACGCGACGATCCGCGCCCGGCCGTCGACGGCCGGGCGCGGCCTCACTCGAAGTTCCGGAAGACACCTTCCGGGTCGGCCTGCGCCTCTGCGGCGTAGTCCTCGAAACCCATGTTGCCGATGGACAGGTTGGCGTGGATGGAGTGGACTCCCGCCGGAACCGTACGGAAGCGGTCGCCGAACTCGGTCAGTCGGGCGTAGTCCTCGTCGTCCGCGCACTCCGCCCGCGTCAGAAGTGTCACCGCGAGAAGCGCCTGGGAAGCGCAGACCATCGTCGTCCGGTCGGCGAGGAACACCACGCTCAGCTCGTCGTCACGCGCGACCGCCGCCAGCACCTCGTCCGGGTCCGCGCCGGCCCAGGCGGGATCGTCGACCACGTGCGCGGAGAAGTCCACGTCCTCGGCCAGGGCGGCCCGCACCGCCTGCCACGCACTCTCGTCCTCGTAGTCGGTACGAACGACCAGGGCGTCGAAGTCCTCACCGCGGGTCACTGTCGGGCGGCGCCGCGGGGCCAGGACACGGGGCCGGGCGAAATCCGAGTTGTCGACGAGGGCGTCCATCCTCGGCAGAGGGTCGACCTCGCCGAGGTAGATGCGCTCCGCCACCAGATAGCGGTCGCGGTGAATCGCCTCCGCGTCCGAGCCCGCCCAGTTCTGGTCCCGCTCCGCGCCACGCCGTACCGAGAGCTCGGCGTCGACGTCGAGCCAGACGCGGTAGTCCCAGTAGCCGTCGATCTCCGGCCGGAAGGCGAAGACACCGTCCACGACGAGCACCGCGTCCGGGGCGAGCGGGGTCCGCTCCGCGGAGTGGTCGACCTGGGTGAGCGGGTCGATGCCGCACAGGGAGCAGGTGTCCGCCTCGGGCGACCGGGCGGGTTCCAGGAGGAGACGCCTGACCAGCTCGTAGTCGTACGCGTTTCGGTAGTAGCCCTCGCCGGACTCCCGGTCGTACAGATGCCGGTCCTTCCAGGGCTTCTTGAAGTCGTCGAGCGTGGCCCGGAGCACGGGCCGCCCGCTGCCCGCGATCCGTTCGGCCAGCTCGTGCCCGAAGCTCGTCTTGCCGGCCGCGGTGAAGCCGTCGATCCCGACGAGGAGGCGGCCGCGCCCGCGAGCCAGGATCGCCTGCGCGATCTCCTCCATCAGGGCGGCCCGTTCGGCTGAGGCCGTGGGAGGGACCGGCTGCTGCCAGGTCGAGGGCGAGTGATGGACGTCGGCTCGCTGCACAGTCATGGGCCGAACCTATCGACCGGGCCCGTGCGGGCGGACCGATGGGTGGCACCTCCGGCGCAGCCCCTTGTTGAAGCAATGAATCACTGCTTCACTTCTTCCATGCCCTACCGACGCACGCCAGCCGTCCAGGCCAGGCTCGACGACCGGCGTGCCACCGTCGTGGACGCCGCGCTCGGCCTCCTCGCCGAACACGGCTACGCCGGCTGCACGATGGCCGCTGTCGCCGCGCGCGCCGGGATCGCGACCGGCAGCGTCTACCGTCACTTCCCGAGCAAGGGCGAGCTGGCCGTCGAGCTGTTCCGCACGGTGGTCTCCCGCGAGGTGGCCGCGGTGTCCGAGGCGGCGCGCCGTCCCGAGCACACGGGGGCCGCCGAACGGGTCGTCGCCGTCATCGAGACCTTCGCCCAGCGCGCCCTGAAGTCCCCGCGCCTCGCGTACGCGCTGCTCGCCGAGCCCGTCGACCCGGCCGTGGACGCGGAACGGCTGGTCTTCCGCAGGGCGTTCCGCGATGTGTTCGCCGAGCGGATCGCCGAGGGGGTCCGGTCCGGACAGCTTCCGCCCCAGGACGCCTCGTTGACGGCGGCCGCGCTGGTCGGGGCGGGCGCGGAGGCGCTCGTCGGTCCGCTGGCGGAGGGCGCGGTGGGGCCCGAGACCGTACCCGCACTGGTCACCTTCACCCTCAGAGCCCTGGGAGTTCCCGATGCCGATCACGCATGAGGTCACCAACCAAGTCCCGCCGCTCGTCGGTTACGACGTGTCGGCCGACCCGGCCCTGCTGGAGAGCCTGCGCCGGGAGGGTGCCGGCTGGGCGGAGGCGGAGGTGCGCGAGCTGGGCGTGAAGGCCGGCGGCGAACAGGCACAGGAGTGGGGGCGGCTGGCCGAGCGGCACTCTCCGGTGCTGCACACGCACGACCGGTACGGCCACCGCGTCGACGAGGTCGAGTTCCATCCGTACTGGCACGAGCTGATGACCGTCGCCGTGCGGCACGGACTGCACGGGGCGCCGTGGCGCGACGAGCGGCCCGGGGCCCATGTCGCGCGGGCGACGAAGGTGTTCGTGTGGGGGCAGGCCGACCCCGGCCACCTGTGCCCGATCTCGATGACGTACGCGGCCGTGCCCGCCCTGCGCGCCCAGCCGGAGCTCGCCGAGGTGTACGAACCCCTCCTCACCTCCCCCGTCTACGACTTCGGGCTGCGCGAGCCGACGTCGAAGCGCGGGATCATCGCGGGGATGTCGATGACCGAGAAGCAGGGCGGCTCGGACGTGCGCGCGAACACGACGCGGGCGGTGCCGACGGGCGAGGACGGCTTCTACGCGCTGACCGGGCACAAGTGGTTCACCTCGGCACCGATGTCGGACGTGTTCCTCACCCTCGCGCAGGCTCCGGGCGGACTGTCCTGTTTCCTCGTCCCGCGTGTACTGCCCGACGGCACGCGCAACGCGATCCGGCTGCAGCGCCTGAAGGACAAGCTCGGCAACCGTTCCAACGCGTCCTCCGAGATCGAGTACGAGGGGGCGCTCGGCCGCCTGGTCGGCGAGGAGGGCCGGGGGGTCGCGACCATCATCCGGATGGTCAACATGACCCGGCTGGACTGTGCGGTGAGTTCGGCGTCCGGGATGCGCCAGGGTCTGGTGCAGGCCGTCCACCACGCCACGCACCGCAGTGCGTTCGGGGCCCGGCTGATCGACCAGCCACTGATGACCAACGTGCTGGCCGACCTGGCGGTGGAGGCGGAGGCGGCGACGATCGCGGGCCTGCGGCTCGCCGGCGCGGTGGACCGGGCGGCGGCGGGTGACACGGAGGAGGAGGAGCTGCGCCGGATCGGCCTCGCGGTCACCAAGTACTGGGTGTGCAAGCGGGCTCCCTCGCACGCCGCCGAGGCGTTGGAGTGCCTGGGCGGCAACGGCTACGTCGAGGACTCGGGCCTCCCCCGCCTCTATCGCGAGTCCCCGCTGCCCTCCATCTGGGAGGGCTCGGGCAATGTGGCCGCGCTCGACGTGTTGCGGGCGATGGGGCGTCAGCCGCAGGCGGTCGAGGCGTTCTTCGCGGAGATCGAGCGCGCTGCGGGCGCCGACCGCCGGCTGGACGCGGCGACGGCACGGCTCCGCAAGGACCTGGGCGATCTCGGCGACGCCGCCGCGGTCCAGTACCGCGCCCGCCGGCTGGTCGAGCACATGGCGCTGGTCCTGCAGGGCTCGCTGCTCGTCCGGCACGGCCATCCGGCGGTGGCGGACGCGTTCTGCGCGTCGCGGCTGGACAGCGACTGGGGCATCGCCTTCGGCACGCTGCCGCCCGGCCTGGATACGGCGGCCATCATCGAGCGCGGCACGCCGGGGGCGGCTGCGTCGTCCTGATCCGAAGCATCCCGCGACACGCGCGGGCCGGGGCGCCGCCCCGGTCCGCGCGGCCCCATTCCGTGCCCCGACGGTCCCCGGTCGTACGCCGACCCGTGCTCCGACCGTCCACGGCCGCGCGCCGTCACCACTCCCGGGCGGCGACCAGCTCCTCCGCGTCGGCGTCCGCGAATCCGTAGGCCGTGGCGATGAACCAGAAGTTCTCGGCGATCTCCTCGCGGGCGACGGTCTCGATCTCGCTCCCGGCCTCCTCGAAGTCCGCCTCCAGCGCGTTGAACTCCTCGGTGGCCACCTCCGTGAGCGCGTACAGCGCCGTCAGATCGGCCGGCCGCTCGGCCTCGATCCGCTCGCAGAGCCGCTGGAGGATCGCCTTCCCCTTGTCGACGACGCTGTCCGGGTAGTACCCGTCCTCGTACAGCGCGCGCAGAAAGGCGTACTCCGTCACCTGCTGGTTCGTGATGGACATGCGATCCCCTTGGCCACTCGGTCACCGACGCGTCCATCGTTCACCACGCCACTGACAACGGCCCGCGGTCAGAGCTCCCTCGGCCCGTAGAGCGCGGCGGGCGCACCCGTCGCGAGGGCCCAGATCCAGTTCGCGCCCGTCGCGATCGGCGAGGGCCAGTCCGACATCAGCGTGATCTCACTCATGGAGTCGATCATGCTTCGCTCCCTCCGCCACGACCTGCAACGTTTGAAAACCGAACTCACTCGGCTAGGGTGAATCCAGTTTTCCAACTCACTCAACTGAAGGCGGCACGCTGTGAACATCGACGGATCCATCGCCCTCGTCACCGGCGCCAACCGCGGTCTCGGCCGCGCGTTCACCGATGCGCTGCTCGCGCGCGGCGCCCGCACCGTCTACGCCGCCGCCCGCAACCCCGCGACGGTCGAGGTCACCGACCCCCGCCTGATCCCCATTCGGCTCGACATCACCGACCCCGAGCAGGTCGCCGCCGCGGCCGAGCGGTGTGGCGACACCACACTGCTCGTCAACAACGCGGGCATCCTGCGCGGCGGGGCCCTGCTCGCCGCGCCCGGTCTGGACGACGCACGCGCCGAGATGGAGACGAACCACTACGGCACCCTCGCCATGTGCCGCGCCTTCGCCCCGGTCCTCGG
Source organism: Streptomyces sp. NPDC059875 (assembly GCF_042731085.1). Classification (NCBI taxonomy): domain Bacteria; kingdom Bacillati; phylum Actinomycetota; class Actinomycetes; order Kitasatosporales; family Streptomycetaceae; genus Streptomyces; species Streptomyces sp. NPDC059875. The sequence continues at coordinate 105,863 of NZ_JBHWJZ010000022.1, read as the reverse complement.
CCGGGGCGGGGGCGGCGCGCTCGTCAATGTGCTCTCCGTGCTGGCCTGGCACACCCTGCCGCAGGTCGGGTCGTACGGTGTGTCCAAGGCCGCGGCCTGGTCGATGACCCGGGCCGTCCGCGAGGAGCTGCGCGACCAGGGCACGCTGGTGGTCGCCACGCATGCCGCCTTCATCGACACGGAGATGTCCGCCCGGGTCACCCAGTCCAAGGTCAGCCCGGCCGAAGTGGCGCGGCAGACGCTGGACGCGGTCGAGACGGGCCGCGAGGAGGTGCTCGCCGACGAGATCACCCGTCAGGTGAAGGCGGGGCTCTCGGGCGAGCCCGCCCCCGCCGCCCGGTGATGACGGGGCCTCCGGCCCCGTTTCGGCGAGCGTGACGGGGACGGGGTGCGACCCTGGAGGGACGGCCCGACACTGACGAGGGGTGGCTCTTGAGCACCGATGCGATCCACGCGGAACTCGACCGGCGCGCCGACAAGGTGGCCGCCCGGGTCATCGCTTGGCGGCGGCATCTGCACCGGCACCCCGAGCTGTCCAACCGGGAGGTGGAGACGGCCCGCCTCGTCGCGGACCATCTGCGGTCCCTGGAACTGGACGAGGTCCGCACCGGGATCGCGGGGCACGGGGTCATCGGTGTCCTGCGCGGCGGCAGGGGCGGCGCCCCGGGCGGACGGGTGATGGCACTCCGGGCGGACACGGACGCACTGCCCGTCGAGGACCTGTGCGGCGAGGACTTCGCCTCGCGGGTGGTGGACGCCGACTATCCGGGCGGCCCGTTCCCCGTCTCGCACGCCTGCGGCCACGACTGCCACACCGCGATGCTCATGGGCGCCGCCACCGTGCTCTCCGGTGTGCGCGAACAGCTGCCGGGGACCGTGCTGTTCGTCTTCCAGCCCGCCGAGGAGGGACCGCCGGTCACCGAGAAGGGCGGGGCCAGGGCGATGCTCGACGAGGGCGCGTTCGACGATCCGGTACCCACGATGGCGTTCGGGATGCATGTCACGCCCTACCCCAAGGGGTACGTGGGGTACCGGGTCGGCAACCAGTACGGCGCCTCCACCCTGGTGAAGATCGTGATCACCGGCAAGCAGGTCCACGGCTCCACTCCCTGGCAGGGCATCGACCCGATGCCGGCCGTGGGTGCGGTCCTGACCGGCATCGGACAGCTCTACCGGCAGGTGTCCGCGTTCGACCCGATCACGGTCTCCATCGGGCACATCGAGGACGTCGGGCGCTTCAACATCATCGGTCAGACCGTCACCCTGTGGGGCACCGTCCGCTGCGCGGTCGAGTCGGACATGGCCGAGGTCCAGCGGCGGCTGACCACGCTGACCGAGCACACGGCGGCCGCGTACAACGCCACGGCGACGGTCGCGTACCTGCAGCCCGTTCCGCCCGTGCACAACAGCGCGGAGTGGGTCGCGGCCGGTCTGCCCACGATCCGCCGGGTGGTGGGCGAGGAGCGGACGGTCGAGACCGGGGCGACGCTCGGGTACGACGACGTGTCCGAGTTCGTGAACCGCTTCGGCGGCCTGTACGTGATGCTCGGCGTCCAGGACGCGTCGCTGGACGCGGAGGGTCACCCCGTCCCGTTGCCGGACGGGCGGGGCCTGGTCACGAACCACAATCCGCACTTCTACGCCGACGACGACACGCTCGTCACCGGCGTCCGCCTGCACGCGCACGTGGCGTACGACCACCTGGACGGCGCGCTGACGACCTGGCGCTCGACCTAGCGCTCGTCCGAGTGCTCGTCCTCGTGCTCTTCGGGCGTCCTGCGCAGGGCGCCGAGGTACACGCCGATCAGGATCAGCGGCGTTCCGATGAGCAGCGAGGCCGTGAGCGGTTCGTCGTCCAGCCACGCCGACACCATGATCGTGACGATGGGGATGACGACGAAGACGTACGCCGCCCGCGACGCGTCCCAGCGGTGCACCACGAACAGGAAGAGGACGAAGGTCAGCACGGAGCCGGCCACCACCAGATAGGCCAGCGCCCACCATGTCGCTGCGCGGTCGGGCAGCCGCCAGGTGTCGCCGGCGGCGAGCGAGCCGGCGAACAGCAGGACGGAGGCGGCCGTCATGCCCACCGCGTTCATCGTGACCGCGTGCACCTTCGGCAGCCGCCGCACGAGCACGGTGGCCTGCGCGAACGCCAGCATGCTGCCCAGGATCGCCAGCAGGGACAGCACGGGCACGCCGCCCTCCAGCGGTGCGTGCGAGATGACGGCGACCCCGGCCGTGGCGAAGACGGTGCCGACGGCGGCCATGAGCCGGAAGCGTTCGAGGCGTTGCGCGACCGCGAGCAGCAGGGTCGCGAGCGGGACCAGGGACAGGATGGTCTGGCCGAGTCCGGCGTGGATGCGGACCAGTGCGTAGTACGCGAGCGCGAAGGTCACACCGAAGTTGAGGATGCCGAAGAGGACGGCCCCGGCGAGCGCCCTGCCGCGCGGGAAATCCAGCCGGCGGACGGCCATCACCGCCAGCAGGAGCAGCGAGGCGGCCCCGAACCGCACGGCCGCGCCCCACAGCGGATCGAGTTCACGGTTGCTGAATCGGACGCCGACCGCGTTTCCGCCCGCGAGGACCGCGACGGCCAGGAACGCGGCGAGCGTCACGCGATCTGCGGCAGGCTGCACCGGCCCACCGTAGCCCGGCACGGCGGCGGCCGCGCCGGTGCTCGCGGTGACGCGCCGTACCGCCCCGAGTTGCGTACCGGGCGACACGCGCGAGGCTGGGACTCACCACCCGCGCACCCCCGCAGGGAGAGACGATGCATGATCTCGCGGCCCTCGCCGACGAACATCTGGCCAACGCGCGCACCGCCGCGCACGGCCGGAGCGCCCATGTGGTGGTCCATGACGGGGTGCTCCGGCAGAGCGTGATCGCGCTGGTGTCGGGTACGTCGCTCGACGAGCACAACGCGCCGCCGGCCGCGAGTCTGCAGGTGCTGCGGGGGCGGGTGAGGCTGACCGCGGCCGGTTGGTCCGAGGAGCTGTCGGCGGGAGGCCTCCAGATGATCCCGAAGGAGCGGCACGGGCTCACCGCCCTGGAGGACGCGGTCGTCCTGCTGACCGCCGTCAACGACTGAGGATCAGACCGTCTCGTTCAGATCCCCGGCGTAGTACTCGATGGCCTTCCGGTACCGCCGCACGGACGGGTCCTCGCTGGTGGCCGCGACCAGGCGCAGGAGCAGCTGCGCCGACTCGTGGTGCTCCCCGGTGTTGAACAGGGCCATCGCCAGGAAGGTGCGCAGCGCGCCGTCCTCCGGGAACTCCTCGACCCCGGCGCGCAGGGTGGCGACCGCCTCCTCGTACCGGCCGAGGATGCGGAAGGTGCTGCCGAGCCCGAGGAGCGCCCCCCTGCGGTCCACCTCCGAAAGCCCGGCACCGGGCTCCTTCAGGGCGCGCTCGTAGAAGGGCACGGCCTCGGCCTCCAGACCGAGGACGTCGTGGGCCCAGGCGGTCTGGTACGCCACCTCGGCGTCGTCGGGGTACCGCGCGGCCAGCTCCACCAGGCGCTCCCGCGCCTCTTCCTGACGGCCCTGCTCGCGCAGTCCGACCGCGTCCGCCAGCAGCGCGTCCCGCTCGTCCCGCTCGTCGTCGTTCATGCCGGCGTCCTCGTTCATGTCGGCATCCTCGCAGGTCGTCTCGGAGCGCGAGGCGGCGGCTGCCAGATGACGGAGCGCCATACTCCGCCCCGGTGGTTGTGGCGGCCGGGCCCATAGGAGGCCGGTGCCTGGCGCGCCTAACCTCCCGGCCATCACCCCGACATGAACGAGCCGCCCGGGAGATTCCATGCGTCCACTCCGCCCCCTCCGCCCGCGCGGGCCGCGCCGGCTGACAGCGCTGCTGCTGTTCGCCGCCGCGGCCCTCTTCCCCGTCGCGACACCGGCGACCGCCGCCGCCCCCGCGCCCGTGCCCGGCACGCTCCAGCCGTACACGATCGAAGCCGTCCACAGCTCCGGGATCTCGTCGGGCGGTTACATGGCCACGCAGCTCCATGTGGCGTACTCGGGTACGTTCAGCGGCTCCGCCGTCTTCGCCTCCGGCCCGTACAACTGCGCCCAGAACACGCTCGCCACCGCCCTCAACGCCTGTATGAACACCACGCAGGACCTTCAGCTCGCGAAGCTGGAACAGACCACGCGGGACTGGTCGGCGCAGGGACTCGTCGACCCGGTGGCGAACCTCGCGGGCGACCCCGTGTACGTCTTCAGCGGCTCGGGCGACACGACCGTGAAACGGCCGGTGGCCGACGCGCTGGCCGACTATTACGGCCGGTTCGGCGCGCGGGTCCAGTACGACCGGAGCACCGCGGCCGGCCACGCCTGGATCAGTCCGCTCGGACCCAACTCCTGCACGGTCACGCAGAGTCCGTGGATCAACAACTGCGGCATCGACGCCGAGCGCGACCTGCTCGGCCATCTGCTGGGCGCCGTCGCGGCGCCGAGTGCCTCCCCCACCGGGAGTCTGATCCAGTTCGACCAGAACGCCTACGCGCCCGGGGGCTCCGCGGCGGCGCTGTCGATGGACGGCAAGGGCTTCGTCTACGTGCCGACGTCGTGCGCCGGCGGGGCCTCCTGCACCTTGATGGTCGCGCTGCACGGCTGCAAGCAGGGCTACGCGTACCAGGGATTCGGGACCCAGTTCATCGACAAGGCCTACCTCAACGAGTACGCCGACACCAACGACATGGTCGTGCTGTACCCGCAGGCAGTCCCGACGGCCACGCTGGAGAACCCCAACGGCTGCTGGAACTGGTGGGGCTACCTCGGTGACTCGGCCTACGCACACCACGGCGGCAAGCAGATCGAGGCGATCATGGGGATGGTCCGGGCGCTGCGCGGCTCCGCTCCCCCGCCGGTGATCGACCGCGTGACGCTGCCGAGCGTGGACGCCCAGGACGGGTATGTGAAGGCCGCCGCCGACGGATCGGCGCCGGCGGTGGGCACGCTGGAGGACACCTACGGTCTGGCGCTCGGCCGTGGCACGGACGGCAAGGTGAACCGGACGCTGCTCTCCTTCGACACGTCGAACGTTCCGGCGGGCAAGGAGATCACTCGCGCCTATCTGACGGTGAACCGCAGCAGCGGCTCCGGCGATCCCTGGGCGTCCCCGGCGGGCAACCGGCTTCTCGTGGACGTCACCACGGGCTGCTTCGCCGCGTGCGCCGTGGAGCCCTCGGACTGGTCGGCCGCGGCCACCGCGCCGGGCGGGGCGCAGATCGCCTCGTTCACCTCGGGTTCCGCCTCCTCCACCGATCTGTCGCCGGCGGCGCTCGCGGCCCTCGACCGGGCCGGCACGACGCAGGTCAGGCTCCGCTTCGAGTCCGCCCCGGCCTCGACGGCGTACCTCTTCGTCAACCAGGCCGCTCCGGTGACACTGACGGTCGAGTACCGCTGACACCGACCCGCCGCAGGGGCACGCTGCGGGGCCGCGGCCTCGCTGCTACGTTTCGCGAATGCGACAAATGCCGCACAGGCGGGTCGGAGTGGAATGAAGCCCCCGCGCGTCGATCCGCGGGGGCTCTTCCGCAGGCTCTTGCGCAGGGGCGCCGCCCTCCTGCCTTGGCGGAGGCGTCGTCCCGACACCGTCACGCTCCCCGAGGCCGGCGGGGTGGAGCGGGAGCGGTTGCGGGACCTCGCCGCGCTGCTCTGCGAGCTGGGCTCCGAACTGCTGCGGGCCGGTGAGCGGACCGCCGAGGTGGAGCTCACCCTCCGCGACATCGCCGCCCGGTACGGCATGCGGGCGGGTTGCTTCGTCGTCCCGACCGGTCTCTTCGTACGCGTCGGCGGCGGGCCCGACGGCCGGGGCGGCGAGCTGGACTTCACCCCGGTCGAGGGCCCCGATCTCCGGCTGGACCAGGTGGAGACCCTCCAGTCGCTCGTGCAGCGGATGCGCGACGAGGAGATGCCGTTCGAGGAGGTACGCCGGGAACTGCGCGAGGAACAGGCGCAGCCCGAGCGGTTCAGCCCGGCGACCACCGTGCTCGGGTACGTCCTGCTCACCGTGGGCCTCGGCGTGATCCGGCACGCCACCGTGGCGGCCGTGCTCGGGTACGTCGTCCTCGGCGCCGGCGTCGGTGTGCTCCGGCTCTTCGGGGACCGGCTTCCGGCCGCCCGCTCCGCGCTTCCGGTGGTCGCCGCCGTCCTGGTCACGGCGGTCTCGCTGCGCTGGGCGGGACCGCTCCTGCACGAAGTGCCGACCGTGCTGTACGTTCCGCCGCTGATCGCGTTCCTGCCGGGCTCCGCGCTCACGCTCGGCGCGATCGAACTCGCCACGGGCGCCGCCCTGTCGGGCATCGCCCGGCTGGCCGGGGCCGTCAACGTCCTGCTGCTGCTCGCGCTCGGCATCCTGGTCGGCACCGAGTTCGTACGGGCCCGGCCGGTCGGCGGACCGCAGTCGGAGACCCTCGGCGCGTGGGCGACATGGGTCGGGGTGCTTCTGCTCGGCTTCGGGTTCCTGCTGTACTTCTCCGCCCCGCAGCGCGTCATCGGCTGGCTCCTCGCCGCTCTGCTCGTCGAGCGGTTCGTGCAGTCGGCGGCCACCGACCTGGCCGGGGCGACCTTCGGCGCCTTCGCGGCGGGGATGCTGCTGCCGCCCATGGCCGCCTGGATCGAGCGGCGCTCGCACACCCCGGACCAGGTGGTGTTCCTGCCCTGCTTCTGGCTGCTCGTGCCCGGCGCGGTCGGTCTCACGAGCGTGTCGGAGCTCATCGTCGAGCGCGGCGCGGGCGGTCTCTCCAACCTCGTCGACACCGTCGTCACGGTCGCCGCCATCGCCCTGGGCATCCTTGTCGGCGCGGGACTCGAGCGCCGGCCGAGGCTCCGGATCGGCGAGCCGGCGCCCGGTGGTTCCGACCACCCGTTCGGAGGACAGGGCGACGGGAAGTTCGCGCGTGACGAGAAGCGCTGAGCACCGCGTGACCGCACGGGCGGACTCCTCCGCCGGCACGGTCCGTCACCGCGCACCGCCAGGTGGGAAGCGACGGCTGCTGGTCCAGTGGAGGGAGTACTGCCCGGAAGTCGACGCACCTGGACGGCGCCATATGACGATGTCCTCCTTCGGTTCCTTCGGTGGACCGGACCCGTTCAACGAGCTCCTCAACCACTTCTTCGGCATGTCACCCGCGGCCTCTCCCCCGGCCGTCCAGCGGGTGCCGATCGGCAGGCTGCTGACGGACTCCGCGCGCCGGCTGCTCGACCAGGCCACCACCCGTGCCGCCGCCGACGGCAGCGCCGACCTGGACACCGAGCACCTGCTCTGGGCCTGCACCCAGATCGATCCGGCCCGCAGCCTGGTCGCCCAGTCGGGCGCCGACCCCGACGAGCTGGGCAAGGCGATCGCGCAGGCGCTGCCGGGTGCGAGCACCGTGCCGTCCGCGGAGCCGGGGCTCACCCCGGCGGCCAAGCGGGTCCTGCTGCGGGCGTTCGAGCGTTCGCAGGCCTCAGGGGTCTCGTACATCGGCCCCGAGCACATCCTGGGCGCGCTCCTCGACGATCCCGACGCGGCGGCGGCGAAGCTGTTGGGCTCCTACGGAACGGATGTCGACGGTCTGCGCGCCACGTCCGACCGCGCCGCTCGGCCGGAGGGGGCTCCGGCTCCCAAGCAGGACAGCAAGACGCCCACGCTCGACGAGTACGGACGAGACCTGACCGAGGAGGCCCGGGCCGGGAAGCTCGACCCGGTGGTGGGGCGGGCCGAGGAGATCGAGCAGACCGTCGAGATCCTCTCCCGCCGTGCGAAGAACAACCCGGTCCTCATCGGCGAGCCGGGCGTGGGTAAGACGGCGATCGTGGAGGGGCTCGCCCAGCGGATCGTGGCGGGCGAGGTCCCGAAGACCCTGGAGGACAAGCGGGTCATCGCCCTCGACCTGTCCGGGCTCGTCGCGGGCGCGCAGTACCGCGGCCAGTTCGAGGAGCGGCTGAAGAACGTCATCGACGAGGTGAAGGCGGACACGGACTCGACCGTGCTGTTCATCGACGAGCTGCACACCGTGGTCGGCGCGGGCGCGACGGGCGAGGGCGCGATGGACGCCGGCAACATGCTCAAGCCGGCGCTGGCCCGGGGCGAGCTGCAATTGGTGGGCGCGACCACGATCGACGAGTACCGCCGGTACGTGGAGAAGGACGCCGCGCTGGAGCGGCGCTTCCAGCCGGTGATGATCCCGGAGCCGTCGGTGGAGGAGACGATCCTGATCCTGGAGGGGCTGCGGGACTCGTACGAGGCCCACCACCAGGTCCGGTACAGCGACGCCGCGCTCGTGGCGGCCGCCGAGCTCTCCGACCGCTATGTCTCCGACCGGTTCCTGCCCGACAAGGCCATCGACCTGCTGGACCAGACCGGCGCCCGGGTGCGGCTGCGCTCGCTGGGCAAGTCGACGGAGGTGGTCGGCCGCGAGGACCGGCTGGCGAAGCTGCGCCGCGAGAAGGACGAGGCCGTCGCGGCCGAGGACTTCGAGAAGGCGAACGAGCTCAAGCAGGAGATCGCCCGACTGGACGGCGAGCTGGCGGGGGTCGCGGAGCGGCGCGAGGGCGTGATGGAGGTGACCGCCGACGACATCGCGGAGGTGCTGTCGCGGCGTACCGGGATCCCCGTCGCGCAGATGACGCAGAGCGAGAAGGAGAAGCTCCTCAAGTTGGAGGACGCCCTGCACAGCAGGGTGGTGGGCCAGGACGAGGCGGTCACCGCCATCGCCCAGGCCGTGCGCCGCAACCGTGCGGGCATGGGCGACCCGAACCGTCCGGTGGGCTCCTTCCTCTTCCTCGGTCCGACCGGCGTCGGCAAGACCGAACTGGCCAAGGCCCTTGCGGAGTTGCTGTTCGGCGACGAGAACCGCATGGTGCGCTTCGACATGGGCGAGTTCCAGGAGAAGCACACGGTCTCGCGGCTCGTAGGGGCCCCGCCCGGATACGTGGGTCACGAGGAGGCGGGACAGCTCACCGAGAAGGTACGCCGGCAGCCGTACAGCGTCCTGCTCTTCGACGAGGTGGAGAAGGCGCACCCGGATGTCTTCAACACCCTGCTCCAGGTCCTGGACGACGGTCGGCTGACGGACGCCCAGGGGCGGACCGTCGACTTCCGCCACTGTGTGGTCATCATGACGTCGAACATCGGCGCTCAGCGGATCCTGGCCCACCATGGCGACGTCTCGGAGATCCGCGACGACCTGAAGCAGGATCTGCGGGGGTTCTTCACCCCCGAGTTCCTCAACCGCATCGACGAGACGATCATCTTCCACGGTCTCGGCGAGGACGATCTCGGCGACATCCTCGACCTGCTGCTGCGCCAGAGCGAGCGCCGGGTCCGCGCCCAGGGCCTGGAGCTGGAGGTGACGGAGGCGGCGAAGAAGCTGCTCGTCGCCCACGGTCACCAGCCGGAGTTCGGTGCCCGGCCGCTGCGGCGCACGATCCAGGCGGAGCTGGACAACCGGATCGCGGACCTGCTCCTGGGCGGTGAGGCCGACCCCGGCGACACGATCGTGGCGGACATCGTGAACGACGCGCTGGTGTGCCGGGTGAAGAAGCCGGAGGCCGGCTCCTCCGCCGCGTGACACCCCCTCAGCCCGCGGGGCACGGAAGTGCCGTCTCCCCTTCCGGCCCCGCGGCCCATGCCGGCAGCACCCATGACGGCGTACTCACTCCCTGAACTCACTCGCTGCGCAGCGCCTCCGAGATCGTCAGACGTGCGGCTCGGCGGGCGGGGAGCAGGGCGCCGAGGACGGAGAGCGTGACACCGGCGAGGACGAGCAGGACGAGCGTGGGGGCGGCCCAGACGTCGAGGACCGACTCCGGCAGCGTCACCAGCGCAGCCTCGGCCACCAGCGGCACGGCCACCCGGTGCGCGACCATCCCGAGCGGTACGCCGATCAGGCCGCCGAGCGCCCCGAGCGCCGCCATCGAGGTCACCACCATGGCGATCACCTGACGGGGGGTCATCCCGATCGACTTGAGCATCCCCATGTCCCGGCGGCGCTCCCTCGTGTCGAGGACGACGGTGTTGAGGACGCCGAGCGCCGCGACCGTGCCGAGCATCAAGGACAGGGCCGTGGAGAGGCTGACGACGGCCACGGTGAACGAGGCGGTGCTCCGGTGGATGGGGTAGAGGCCCGGGCCGGCCGCCTCGTCCACGGCCGCCGCGTACTGCTCGGGAGAGGTACCCGGGGCGAGCTTGACGTGGTACCGGTACTGGTGGGTCCGGGGCCGGTAGTCCGCGTCGAGCCGGGTGAGCGTCCCCCGGTCGAAGAGCAACCGGTCCGCCGTCTGGTTCATCAGCGAGCCGACGATGGTCACCTCGGTCCGCTTGCCTTCCAGGACCAGGGTGAGCCGGTCGCCCACCTTCAGCCCCGTCTGGTTGAGGAACTCCGAAGCCACGACGGTCTCCGCAGGGCCCGTCAGCCACCGTCCTGCGACGAGCTGCTTGTCGTGTCCGAGCTTCGCGTGGTCGCCGCGCAGGAAGAACCCGTCGACGGCGTCCGCGTGTCCGGCCAGGGTGAGCGGGACGATGAGATCGGGCGTCACCTCGGCCGCGCCGGGCACGGACCGCAGCAGCGCCTCCATCTCCGGGTCGCTCCGCTCCTTCGTCGCCTTCTCGTTGAAGAACGGGTTCGCCGGCCGCACGGTGAGGTCGACGTCCTCCTCGGAGGCCTCCGTGGCCTTCACGACCGTGTCGGCGAGGCCGGTCGCGAACGTCACCGTCAGCACGCCGAGCACGATCGCGGACAGAGTCAGGGCGGTGCGGCCGGGCCGGGCCAACGGCATGCCGAGGCCCAGGCTGACCGATCGCGGCAGCCGCGTACCACTGAGCCGGCGCTGGAGCCGTAGCCCGCGGCCGCTCCTGCGTGGTGCGCTGCCGGCGCTGATCGCCTCGGTCGCCGAGAGCCGGCGGGCCCGCAGCGCCGGGACGAGTGCGGCGAGGAGCACCACGAGCGGCATCCCGATCAGCGCGGCGAGTTCCACCGGGAGGCTGATTCCCTCGATGCGCAGGCCGCTCCCCTGGAAGGCGCCGGACAGCAGCGGGCGGGCGGCGAGGTCGCCGAGGGCGGTGCCGATGACGCAGCCCACGACGGCCGGGACGGAGACCATCAGGAGGTAGACGGCCGTGACCTGACCGGGTGTGAAGCCCAGCGCCTTGAGCACACCGATGTGCCGGAAGCCGGATACCACGGCGCCGCTGACGACGTTCGCCACGATCAGTACGGCGACGGCGAGGCCGAGGAGGCCGAAGACCACGAGGAATGGCACGTACGCGCCGGGTCCGGCGGCGACGTCCCGCTTGATGGTGAGGTACGACTGCGAGGCGAGCAGGGAGTCGGACGGGAGCCCGGAGCCGACGGCGGCGAGGCCGGCCGCCACGTCGGCGTCGGTCGCGTGCGCGTCGAAGCGGTAGAGCATCTCGGTCATGGTGGGCCCGAGCCCGTCGATCTGGGCCGGGGAGACCCAGCCGTCGGCGCTGTTGCTCAGGCTGTGCGCGTATCCCACGATCGTGAGGGTCGGCAGGCCCGGCACCTCGATCGTGCCCCCGAGCGGGAAGCCGGGGCTCTCCGCCTGGAAGGGCAGCAGAGCGGCGGCGGGCCGCGGGTCGTTGACGACGATCTCACCGGGGGCGGTCGCCCAGCGCCCCTTCCACAGGTCGACCCGGTCCACGTCGCCGCCGGGGCCGGGCCGACCCACCACCTTGAACGGGCCGACGAGCGGGGGCGGGTTGCCCTCGGGGACGTTCAGGACGGCCAGCCGATACGGTCCCTCTGCCGCCTGCACGCCGGGGGTGCCCGCTGCCTCGGTCAGCTGCGCGTCCGTGACCTTGGCGGCGTCGTACGCGGCGACGGAGTGTGCACCGCGCTGCTGGGCGAAGCCCTTGTCGAAGGGTCCCGAGGCCGCCTCCAGGAGGCCGAGGGCCACGACGATGGTGGCGGTGGAGAAGAGGACGACGAGGCCGATGACGAAGGTCTGGAGCCGGCGGCGCCGCACGGCCGCGCGCGAGGCACGCCACACGGCGCTCATGCCGTGCGCTCCACGCTGCGCTCGCCGGACACGCGGCCGTCGACCATGTCCACGATCCGGCCGGCGCAGCGCGCCGCCATCCGCTCGTCGTGCGTGACCATGAGCAGGGTCTGGCCGATCTGGTTGAGGTCGAGCAGCAGATCCATGATCTGTTCGCCGGCCCGGGTGTCGACGGCCCCGGTCGGTTCGTCCGCGAGGAGCAGAGCGGGCCGGTTCATCAGGGCGCGGGCGACCGCGACGCGTTGGCGCTCGCCACCGCTGAGCACGGCCGGGTAGGCACCCCGGCGGTCGGCGATGCCGAGTTCGTCGAGGAGTTCCAGGGCGCGGCGGCGGGCCTGCGCGGCCGGGGTGCCGGTGAGCTGCGCGGCGAGGGCCACGTTGTCGAGCGCCGGAAGGTCGTCGAGCAGGTTGAAGAACTGGAAGACCATGCCGATGCGGCGGCGCCGGAAGAGGGCCAGTTCCTTCTCGTTCTTGTCGGTGAGTTCGTCGCCGTGGACGAGCACGCTGCCGGCGGTGGGCCGGTCGAGTCCGGCGACCATGTTCAGCAGGGTGGACTTGCCGCATCCGGAGGGCCCCATGACGGCGACGGCCTCGCCGCTGCGGATCTCCAGCGAGACCCCGTCCAGGGCGGTCGTCTCCCCGAACTCCTTGCGTACGCCGTCGAGGCGCACGACGATCTGATTCGTCCGGCCCGTGGCCGCGTCGATTTCCGTGGTCATGGCAGGAACCTACGATCCGGGTCACCGGCGGGACATCACTCCCCCGAGGTATCCCGCACGCCCTGTCATCCTGGGGATGTAGGCGGATGCATCCCCGTGATGATGCGGATGACCTGGTGTTCTGCGAGGGTGAACCCGTGGGTGGATCTTGGGTGGGGTGGTGGGCCGGGGCCGCGGCGGTGCTCGGGGTCGTAGCCCTGTGGCTCGCGGTCGCGCTGGTACGGGCCCGGCGGCTGCGGCGCAGGACGCTGGAGGACCGGCGGTGGCTGCTCGAGCGGGAGCGGGAGAGCGCGGCACGCATCGCGGTGGAGGACGAACGCGCCCGGATCGCCCGCGAGTTGCACGACATCGTCAGCCACAACGTGGCCCTGATGGTGGTGCAGGCCGGGGCCGCCCGCGAAGTGCTCGCCACACTGCCCGAGGAGGCGGCGAAGGCCATCGAGGCCGTGGAGTCGGCGGGCCGGGACACCATGACCGAGCTGCGTCATCTCTTGGGGCTGCTCGCGCCCTCGCCGAGCGGTGCGGACGAACCGTACGACGGGCCGCACGCGGGTGAACTGTCGCCGCTCGCCCCGCAGCCCGGTCTGAGCAGGCTCGGTCCACTGGTCGACCGGATCGCCTTCGCCGGGCTGCCGGTGGAGGTCCGGATCTCGGGAGAGCCGCGACCGCTGCCGACCGGTGTGGATGTGACGGCGTACCGGATCGTCCAGGAGGCGCTGACGAACGCGCTCAAGCACGGGGACGGGGTGAAGGCGGAGGTGTCGGTGCGGTACGGGGAGCGGTATCTGCGGGTGGAGGTGCTCAACAGCGGTCCCAGCGTGCTGTCCGGCGACACCGCGCCGAAGCCGGCGGTACCGAGGGTGTCGCCGGGGGATCGCGAGGGGGCGGGGCGGGGGCTGATCGGACTGCGTGAGCGGGTGGCGGTGTACGGCGGTGAGCTGGACGCCCGGCGGCGGCTGGGCGGCGGCTACCGCGTCCGGGCCCGGATCCCGTTGGACGGCGGATGACGGCCGGGGGGTCTGCGGGGGTGTCGTCCCCGGGGCCGCGCGTGCTGATCGCCGACGACCAGGCCCTGATCCGTACCGGTTTCCGGTTGATCCTGACCACGCGCGGCATCGAGGTCGTCGGGGAGGCGTCCGACGGGGCCGAGGCGGTCGCGGCGGCCCGGCGGCTGCTGCCGGACGTGATCCTGATGGACATCCGGATGCCGGGGATGGACGGCCTGGAGGCCACCCGGCGCATCCTGGCCGAGGCGCCGCGGTGCAAGGTGCTGATGCTCACGACCTTCGATCTGGACCGGTACGTGTACGCGGCGCTGGCCATGGGAGCGAGCGGCTTTCTGCTGAAGGACGTGACACCGGAGCATCTGGCCGCAGCCGTACGGCTGGTGGACACGGGGGACGCGCTGCTGGCCCCGTCGATCACGCGCCGTCTGGTGGAGCGCTTCGCGGGCGGCGACCGCGTGTCGGCCGCGAGCGCGGACGCTCCGGCCGTGCACCGCGATCTGGCCGCGCTGACGCCCCGGGAGCGGGAGGTGCTGACGCTGATGGGGCGCGGGCTGTCCAACACGGAATTGGCCGGGGCGCTGACATTGAGCGAGGCGACGGTGAAGACCCATGTGGCACGGATCTTCGCGAAGCTGGCGCTGCGCGACCGGGCGCAGGCGGTGGTGCTCGCCTACGAGACGGGCCTGGTCACTCCGGGCGGGGCCGCAGCGGGCTGACGGTCGAGGGTCCTTGGGACTTCGTCCATTCGAGGGTCACCCGCAGGTTCGCGCTGCTGCTGCCCTTGACGATGAGGGCTGTCAGGCCGCCGGCGTCCAGGCCGAGTTCGCAGCCGAACTCCACGGTCGCCCGGTCCGGCGCCGCCTGGCTCAGCGCGTGGCTGAGCTGGCCGGCGAACGAGGACAGGGCGCGGGTGACCCCGGAGAGATCCGGAACGCGGTCGCCGAGGCCCTCCAGTTCCGATTCGGGGCCGAGCCGCTCCGCCTCCACGTAGAGCACGGCGTCTTCGACCTCGACCCTGGTGATGTCCCGCATCACGGCTCCTTGGAGGGTGGGTGGCGAGCAGAGCGCCAGTATCACCGAGCGGTGGTCGGAGAGCGGGCAACAGGGCCGCCGCTAGCGCGGAGTGTCGGCCGTGGGAGCGAAGGCCTCGCCGTGGCCGGGGACGACCAGGGCGGGGGCCAGGTCGAGGATGGCCCGGCGCGAGGCGTGCAGGGCGACGGGATCGGTGGCGTAGGGGTCCTCGACGGGACCGTCGGCGGACCACCACAGGTGGGTGAGCACCACGAGGCCGTCCGCGGTCTCGGCGAGGGTGCTGATGTCCTCCGGAGTATGTCCGGGGGTGGCCGCGAGCCGGATGGCGGGCGAGATCACGAAGCCGTCGGCGGCCCGGTCGATCCAGAGGTCGTCCTGGTAGATGGCCCAGTGGTCGTGGTAGCGGGCGGCCGGGAAGAGCGCCGCGTTGAGGGTGTGGTCCGGATGGTGGTGACTGAACACCACGTCGGTGACCTGCTCCGGTGCCACACCCGCGGCGGCGAGCGGGCCGAGGATCAGCTTGCGGTCGGCGACCATGCCCGGGTCGACGACGACCACGGTGTCCCCGTCACGGAGCAGGCTGACGGTCGACGCCGTCCGCGGGCCGACGTAACCGGCGGTCAGGATGGTCAAGGTGGCGGTCATGGCGGCACGTTAGCCCGAACGATCGCCAGTGACGCACGGTTTCCGGCCAGGGCCGGGGGTGTTTTCTGGCCAGAGTTCGCGGGGTGCGACCCTCGCGCCGCCGACGCTCCGGCGGCCGGGATCCCCCGGCCGCCGGGCGGGGACACCCGGCACCCCGGCACGGTGCGCGACGTACGCCATGGACCGCCCCCGCCCGAGTCAGCGCGGCGGTTCCGGCAGCTCCTCGCCCGTCTCCAGGAGGGACTTGAGGCTGGAGATCAGGGCCGGCCAGCCCTCGCCGATCATGCCGCGCATCGTGCCGTCGGGCTCCAGGTCGTCGTGCACGACGGTCAGCTTGACCATGTCCCCGGCCGGCTCGATCTCGAAGGTCACCTTCGACCGGCGCTCCTGCGCGAGCTTCGCGTACACCTCGTCCCCGACGCCGACCGCTTCGGCCCACGCAGGCGTGAAGGTGTGCCAGGTGTACGAGAGGCGCCGGCCCGGCTCGGCCGCGAGGACCACCTGCTCGGGGTCGGTGGTCCGTCGGCCGCCCTCGTCCCAGACCATCGGCGAACCGGCGGTCCACGTGGTCTCGAAGGCCACGCCCCAGTAGCGCCTGGTGAAGGCCGGGTCGGTGAGGGCCTGCCACAGCTCGTCGGGGGTGGTGCGGATGTAGGTGGTGTAGACGAACGCGTTGCTGTCCATCGGGGTCTGCTCCAATGCTGACTTCAGGTCGGCGAGCGCACGGACGCGCTCCCGGGCGTACTGGCTGATCCAGCGGTCCGCGATGGCGTGGATCGGAGCGGCGTTCAGATAGTGCAGCTTCTCCCGTCCCCGCCGCACCGTGACCACCAGCCCCGCCGCCTCCAAGAGCGCCAGATGCTTGCTGACGGACTGCCGTGCCATGTCCAGACCCGCGCAGAGTTCGCGCAGTGTCTGGCCGTTGCGGGCGTTCAGACTGTCGAGCAGCCGTCGCCGGCTGGCGTCGGCCAGCGCCTTGAACACCTCGTCCATCGCCCCACCTCAACATGCAGCCTTTTAGCTGCCTCTACGATAGGCAGCCATCTGGCTGCATGTCAACGACCCTCCGCCCCGGCGCGGCGGAGTGCCGCCGCCACCAGCCCCTCGACCTCCTCGGTCGCGACGCTCCCGCCCCGGACGACACGGTCCAGCACGAGACCGTCGACACAGGCGAGCAGGGTCAGCGTGCGGCCTTCCGGGTCCTCGACCCCCTGGGAGGCGAGGAAGTCGCGGACCGCGTCGCGCGCCGGGTTCTCACGCGGGACCAGGATTTCGCGGAGTTCGGGGTCGCGCACGCTCTCGACGGCGCAGGCGTAGCGGGCGAGGGAGCGGCGACGCCCCTCGCCGCTGAGCCGCGCGGCGACGAGCGCCTCGATGGCGCGGCCGAGTTCGGCGGCGGAACGCGGCCCGGGGGTGCGCTCCGCCGCCGCCCGCAGCTCGGACTGGTCGAGCTCGACGAGGCGGCGCACGAGGGCGGTGAGCAGGGCCGAACGGGTGCGGAAGTACGCCGAGGTGCTGCCGGCGGGAATCCGCGCGGCCGCGTCGACCGCGCGATGGGTCAGCCCGCGCATCCCGGCGTCGGCGAGGACGCCGAGCGCGGCGTCGGCGAGGAGGGTGCGTCGATCGGAGGTCACCCCCTCTTTCTACACCTGTAGAGACCGCGCGCTAGGCTTTCTACAGATGTAGAAGACGGTGGGTCGGTTCGGGAGAGGGCTGGGTAGCCATGGGGAACAGGAACATCGCGGTCGTCGTCGGCGCGGGCATCGGCGGGCTCGCCGCCGCCATCGGGCTGCGGCGCGTCGGCTGGGAGGTACGGGTCGTGGAGCGCGCACCCGTGCTCGACGACGCCGGCGCCGGCATCTCGCTCGCCGCCAACGGCATCCGCGCCCTCGACGCACTCGGCGTCGGCGGGGCCGTAAGGGCCGCCTCGCGCGGCCAGTACACCGGCGGCACCCGCACTCCGGACGGGTCCTGGCTCGCCCGGATGGACGGCGCCGCTCTCGAACGCGCCCTCGGCACCCCCATCGTCGGCATCCCGCGCGCCACGCTGCACCGTCTGCTGCGTGCCACCCTGCCGCCCGAGAGCGTGAGCGTCGGCGTGGAGGTGACCGGCGTCGACCGCTCGGGACCGGGCCGTGTCCGCGTCCGAACGCGGTCCGTCGACACCTCGGCCACCCCGGGCCCCGGCTCGGATCTCGACGCCGACCTGGTCGTGGCCGCCGACGGCGTCAACAGTCGCACCCGGGCCGATCTCTTCCCGGACCACCCCGGCCCGGCGTACAGCGGCTCGACCGTGCTCCGCGCCCTCACCGAACGGCCGCTCGACCTGTCCACCGATTTCGAGATCACGTGGGGGCACGGCGCCGAGTTCGGGCACATCGCGCTCGAGGACGGGCGTGCGGAGTGGCACGCCGTCCTCAACTCCCCCGTCGGGGTACGGCACGCCGATCCGCTCGGCGAGGTCCGCAGGCGCTTCGCCGACTGGCACCAGCCCATCGGGCGACTGCTCGGCGCGACCCGCCCCGAGGCCGTCCTCCACCACGACATCCACGAACTGGCCACCCCGCTCCCCTCGTTCGTGTCCGGCCGGGTCGCCCTGCTCGGCGACGCGGCCCACGCGATGACTCCGAACCTCGGCCAGGGCGCCTGTCAGGCCCTGGAGGACGCGGTCGTCCTCGCGGCCGCTCTGGCGCACGGCCCCGACACCGACACGGCGCTGGCCGCCTACGACGCCGAGCGCCGGCCACGCGCCCAGTCGGTCACGGTCGCCGCCCGCAAGGCCGGCCGCATGGGCCAGCAGCTCTCCGGGCCCGCGTCCGTCGCGCTGCGCAACGCCGCCCTGCGCCTGGCTCCGTCGGGCATGGCGGTACGGATGATCCTGCGGCACGCCGACTGGACCCCGCCCCAGCTCCCCGGCGTGCCCACGGACACCTCTCTCGTTGAATAGGTGCGGACAAAACTACTCAACGAGGCTGCTAGTTTGTCCGGATGTCTCTCAAGCACGCGGTCCTGGCAGCCCTCCTGGAGGGCGAGGCATCCGGATACGACCTGGCCAAGATCTTCGACGTGTCGGTGGCCAACTTCTGGGCCGCCACGCCGCAACAGCTCTATCGGGAGCTGGACCGGCTCTCCGACGCCGGTCTGATCGCCGCCCGCGTCGTGCAGCAGGAACGGCGCCCGAACAAGCGGATGTTCTCGCTGACCGACGCGGGACGCCAGGACCTCATGGCGTACACGGCCCAGCCGCCGCGTCCGACCGCCATCCGTGACGAGCTGATGGTCCAGGTGCAGGCGTGCGACGAGGGCGACACCGACGCGGTGCGCGGCTTCGTCGAGGAGCGGATGGAGTGGGCGCGGGGCAAGCTCGCACGGTGGGAGAGGCTGCGCGAGTGGATGCTCGCCGGCCGGGACGAGGCCACGTACCTGCTCGAGGCGGAACGGATCGGCCCCTATCTCACGCTGATGCGGGGCCGCTCCCTCGAAGAGGAGAACCTGCGCTGGGGCGAGCAGGTGCTCACGATCCTGGATCAGCGCCGGGCCGTACGGCAGCAGGCCTGAGGCAGGGGCGGCCACCGGCACGGCCACCCATTCAGGTGCCTATGCTTGGCAGCGTGAGGGATAGAAAGCGCGATGGCCGTGGGGGCGACGGCTCGGAGGTCGACCGGAGCCGTCCGCCCGCGGCTCCACGCGGGCCGCTCGACCTGTCGCTGCTGCGCACCTTCCTCGCGGTCCACCGCACCGGATCCTTCACGGCCGCCGCCCGACTGCTGAGCCTCTCCCAGCCGACCGTCACCACCCAGATCCGTTCGCTCGAACGCCGCCTGGACCGCGAGCTGTTCGAGCGGCAGCCGCGTGGCGTGGCGCCGACACCGTACGCCGACGAGCTGGCCGCCCAGGTGGCGGCGCCGATCGACGCGCTGGCCGCCGTGGCCGACCACGGCCCGGGGGCAGCTCCCTCCCCTCAGCCGGTCCATCTCGCCGGGCCCGCCGAGTTCCTCTGCGTGACGGCCCTGCCCGCCCTCGCCCCGCTGGTCGGGGAGGGTGTACGGCTCCAGGTGACACCGGGACTGACCGACGAGCTCCTCGACGGGCTGCGGGCGGGCCACCACGATCTGGTGATCTCGACGGTCCGACCGCGCGGACGGACCCTGACCTCCGTACCCCTGGCGGACGAGGAGTTCGTGCTTGTCGCCTCGCCCGACTGGGCCCGGCGGATCGGCCCCGACGCCGTCGCGGAGGACGGGCCCGCCGCCCTGCACGGCGTGCCGATGGTGATGTACGCGGAGGATCTGCCGATCGCCCGCCGCTACTGGCGCCATGTCTTCGGCCGACGCCTGACCGGCGAGGCAGCCGTCACCGTGCCCGATCTCCGGGGCGTCGTCGCCGCGGTCGCGGCAGGGGCCGGTTTCAGCGTGCTCCCGCACTACCTGTGCCGGGGGGAACTCGACTCCGGGCGGCTCGTGGCGCTCCTGGAACCGGAGGACCCCCCGATCAACACGTCCTATCTGGCCCAGCGCCCCGGCACCCCCGAGAACCCGCACGTGACCCTCGTACGGGACCGCTTGCTGGCCGCCGCCCGCGACTGATGACGCACCTTCTTACCCTGCGGTAACGTCACCGGGCGTCGACCGGAGGGGCCGGTCACGGACAAGGGGCGGACCGGATGAACGTCGGTGACATCGTCGAGGACTTCACTCTCCCGGACGAGACGGGGACACCCCGCTCGCTGGTCGACCTCCTCGCGGACGGGCCGGTGGTCCTGTTCTTCTACCCGGCCGCACTCACCCCCGGCTGCACGGCCGAGGCATGCCACTTCCGCGACCTGGCCGGCGAGTTCCGGGCGGCGGGAGCCCTTCCGGTCGGCATCAGCTCCGACGAGGTGGAGCGGCAGCAGGAGTTCGCCGACCGTCACTCGCTCGGCTATCCGCTGCTGTCCGACCCGGAGGGCGCGATCCGCGACCGGTTCGGGGTGACGCGCGGCTTCTCGCTCGCGCCGACGAAACGGGTCACGTTCGTCATCGACCAGGACCGCCGGATCCTGGAGGTGGTGCGCAGCGAGCTGAGGATGAGCGCGCACGCCGACCGCGCGCTGGCGGCGCTGCGGGCGCGCACGGCCGGACCGGCCTGAACCGCGGACCCTTCTGTACGCGCTGTCCATCCGATCACGGCCTCTGGCGCCCGCACGTCGAATCACGGCGCCGTCGCCTCGACATGCGGGCGGGCCGGGGTTGGGCAAAACTCGCTCGTACGCGCGGTCCGACAGCGGCCGCGGCCGGAACGGAGTGCAGGAATGGACGACTACCCTCTCCTCAACGTCTTCTGGACCATGCTCTGGTTCTTCCTCTGGATCATGTGGCTGTTCCTTCTGTTCAAGTGCATCACGGACATCTTCCGCGACCACGAGATGAACGGCTGGGGCAAGGCAGGATGGCTGATCTTCTGCATCCTGCTCCCCTACCTCGGCGTGTTGGTCTATGTGATCGCCCGCGGCAAGGGCATGACCCAGCGGGATCTCAAGCAGGCCAGGGAGAACGAGGCAGCGTTCCAGTCGTACATCCGCAAGGCGGCCGGCACGACCCCCGGTGAGGGCAAGGGCAGCAGCGCCGACGAACTGGCCCGACTGGCCGAGCTCAAGGACAAGGGCGCCATCACGAACGAGGAGTTCGAGAGGGCGAAGGCCAAGGTCCTGTCCTGACGAACCCGGACCCGGACCCGGACCCGAACTCGGTTCCGGACCCGAACTCGGACCCGAACTCGGTTCCGGACCCCCCGGGCCCGGAGCTGAATCCGGACGCTCCGGCGCCCGCGCTCTCCCGTTCGCTGCTGCGGGAGGCGTGGGCCGCACCGGGCCGGCTGCCGGAGCTGCTCGCGGACTACGCCCTGCGGCACATGGGCCCTCCGGCGGGCCGGGCCGTGCGGCGGCTGCGGAGCAAGCATCCGGAGGCAGCACCCGCCGAGCTCCGCGCCATGGTCGCGACCCGTGGCCGTCGCGCGGCCACGGCCGAAGGGGCCTTCGTGGGCGGGCCGTTCATGCTGCTCATCCCGGTCGCGTTCTGTGGCGCCCTGCTGGTCCAGGCGCGGACGGTGCTCGAACTGGCAGGCCTGGACGGCCGGGACACCACCGAGCCCCGCCGTGCCGCCGAACTGCTCGTCCTGCAGGGGGTGTACGCGGACGTGGAAGCGGCGCGGGCCGGTCTTCGCGCCCGCCCGGCACCCGAAGACGACAGCCGGCCCGCTTCCGGCCGGCTCGCCACGCTCTGGGATCTGATCCTGCGCATGGCCCGTCTTCTCGGCATCCTCACACCGGACGACACCGACCGGAGCAGATTCGCCCGGTTGGGCCAGTGGGCTCTCTTGGGCCTCGTCTTCCTGATCGGCCTCGTGGCGCCGCTGGTGTGGCTGCCGTACCTGGCGGTCTCGTACGACCGTGCCACCAGGCGGCTGCTGGACCGGGCGACCCTCTACTACGTCGGCACCCGGGACACGCCCACGGAACGCGGCCCCCGTCTCCGGCCGGAGATGGTGCCGGCCGGGCTACGGGCGCTGGCCTCCATCCTGGTACCGGTTGTGGGCCTGGCTCTGGTGCTCTTCACGGACCTGGAGCTCGCGGGCGCGAAGTGGCCGCTGATCGCACTACTGCTGGCCGTTTCCCCCTTGGTCGTGGGCGGTCTGTGGCTCTGGCGCCGCCATCGCTCCCGGACCCCGGGCCCTTAATAAGCGTCCGAAATGCTTGTTTGATACGGTCATGGCGTGCGGTTGACGAAATTCACCGACCTGGCGCTCCGTGCCGTGATGCGCCTGGCGGTTCCCGAACCCCCCGGGGCGGACCTCTCCACCACCACACGCGAGGTGGCGGAGGTGATGGCCGTGCCCTACGCCCACATGGCGAAGGTGGTCACACGGCTCCAGCATCTCGGGGTCGTGGAGGCACGGCGCGGCCGCGGCGGCGGCCTCGCCCTCACCGAGACCGGGCGGCGCGCTTCGGTGGGCTGGCTGGTGCGGACACTCGAGGGCGAGGAGGAGGTCGTCGCCTGCGAGGGTGAGACCCCGTGCCCGCTGCGCGCGGCCTGCCGGTTGCGCGGGGCCCTCCGCGAGGCGCAGGAGGCGTTCTACCGCACACTCGATCCGCTCACGGTCGCGGATCTGGTCGAGTCGCCCACCGGTCCCGTACTCCTCTCGCTGAGCGCGCGCCACGGCGACTGACACCCACCGTCTCCATGCCCCACCCTCGGGCCCCTTCACGGCCTTAAATACGCAGATCATCTACCAGAATTGGAGTTCCCATGCTGTCCGAGCAGTCCGTCCCGGTCGTCCGCGCCACACTCCCCGTCGTCGGAGCCGCGCTCGGCGACATCACCGATCGGTTCTACGCCGGGATGTTCGAGGCCCGCCCCGAGCTGCTGCGGGATCTGTTCAACCGTGGCAACCAGGCCAGCGGCGACCAGCGGCGCGCGCTGGCCGGCTCGATAGCCGCGTTCGCCGGAGCGCTCCTCGACAGCCCGGACACCCGGCCGGACGTGATGCTCTCGCGGATCGCGCACAAGCACGCCTCACTGGGCGTGACGTCCGAGCAGTACAAGATCGTCCACGAGCATCTCTTCGCGGCGATCGTCGATGTGCTCGGCGAGGCCGTCACGCCCGAGGTCGCACGGGCGTGGGACGAGGTCTACTGGTTGATGGCCAACGCCCTCATCGCTCTGGAGGCCCGTCTCTACGAGGAGACGGGTGTCGCGGAGGGCGAGGTACGCCGGCCGATGGAGATCGTCGAACGGCACCAGGAGACGGCCGACACCGTCTCCTTCGTGCTGCGGCACACCGACGGGCGGCCGACGGAGTCGTTCCGGCCGGGACAGTACGTGAGCGTTCGCGTCGAACTGCCCGACGGCGCCCGACAGATCCGCCAGTACAGCCTCTCCGCCGCGCCCGGACGGCCCCAGTGGCGGATCACGGTGAAGCGTGTGGCCGGCGCCCCCGCGGGCGAGGTCTCGACCTGGCTGCACGAGCACGGGCGCGTGGGCGACACGCTTGAGGTGTCCGCGCCGTTCGGCGACCTCGTCCTGCCCGAGGGCGACGGCCCGCTGCTCCTCGCCTCCGCGGGGATCGGCTGCACGCCGATGCTGGCCATGCTCGACCACCTCGCCACCACCGGCTCGCGGCGCCCGGTGACCGTCGTCCACGCCGACCGTTCGCCCGCGGACCACGCGCACCGCGAGGAGCTGCGCCGACTGGTCGACGCGCTGCCGCAGGGCTCCCTCCACCTCTGGTACGAGGAGCCGGGCGACGCCGCGGACGCCCTCCCCGGCCGCGCGGACGTCACCGCACTCGACCTCCCCGCCGACGTGACGGCCTACCTCTGCGGCCCCCTGCCGTTCATGCGGCAGGTGCGCGGCGACCTACTGGCCCGCGGAGTCGCCGCGGCAGCCGTCCACTACGAGGTCTTCGGTCCCGACCTGTGGCTCGGCGCCGAGGGCTGACGCCCCTGGGCGTACCGGTGGTGGGACTCCCCCACGACCCGTCTCCCGGTCACGACCGCCTGAGGCCCGATCGGCCCCCGCACCGTCGGCGGAGCGGGAGCCGATCGGGCGGCCGGGCTCCGCTCAGCAGCTCATCGCCCAGGTGTGGGAGTCCCCGCGGTCATTGGCGACGCCGTTGTAGCCGACCTCCTGGCCGGGGGTCAGGCAGATCGTCATGGCGCCGCCCTGCCAGGCGTTCTCGTACACGCGGACGTGGTCCTTGACGCCCGCTCCGGAGATGCCGTGGTTGGCCCAGGAGGAGTCGGTGTCGGCGATCCAGTTCTCCCACCAGCCGTCGTCGCCGCTCCAGTTGGCGCGCTGGCCGCCGAAGTTCGCCTCCTGCCATGTACAGAAGTGGCCGCTCGGGCAGTCGGCCGCCTGGACCGGTGTGGTCAGCGCGAGGCCGCCGGCGAGGGCGAGCAGAGCCGCGGCGGTGGTGGTGAGCATGCGCTTCATCAGGTGTGGGTGCCTTTCCGTGTGGTGGTGCCCGCGGACAGTTCGGCTGCCCGCTGCAGTGCGCGGGTGCGCAACTGCCGGTAGGTGGTGAGCTGATCGGCGCGCAGGGCGCGCACCTCCGCCAGCTCGGCGGGTTCCAGCCGGGCACGTACGTCGGCCAGTCCGCTCTCGCGCTCGCACCGGGCGGCGACGGCGGGGTCCGGGCGTTCGGGGCGTGGGCGGCCGGGCGGGGCGGCGCACCGGGTCCAGCGCTCCAGTGCCGCTCGGTGGGCGGGATCGTTCTTCATCCGTGCCTGGGCTTCGGCGCGCAGGTTGTCCACGGTCACTTGGGCGCGGAACCAGCGGGTCTGATCGCCGTAGAGATTCTGTCGCGCGGTGGCGAGACAGCCGTCGGTGTGGGCGGTGACGGTGTGACCGGTGGCGAGCGTGAGGGACAGCTCGTGCGGGCCGGTGCCGAAGAGGGCGGCCTGGAGGCGTCGGTCGTCGTCGGGCGTGGGCGGCTTGACGGCGAGGGTGAGTCCCCTGGCGTCGAGGCAGTGGTCGACGAGGGTGCGCTCGACGGTCCTCAACAGCTCGTCCTGAGCCTGGGGCGTCGACGGGACGGACGGTCCGGGCGTGACGGTTGCGCAGCCCGCGAGAAGGAGCGCGGCGACCACCGTCCCGGCGCTGCGGTGGACGTGCGCGGCGCTGCGGAACATGCGATCCCCCTCGCGAAGTGCCTGGTCAGCGGGGGTCATCGTGATCGTCCCCGCCCGGGGCGATCACTGCCCGGGTGGGGGCGGCCCCATGCGGGAGGTCACTCGAAGGGGTCGAACGCGCCGGAGTGTGCGCCGCTCGGGGGTGGTCAGCGCCTGCGGGAAGGGTCCGGTTCCCGGGAACGACACAGCCCCGGTTGGACGGGGGATTCCAACCGGGGCCGTTTGCCGTGACGACGAAGAGCGGTCACCTCAAGGGGGGGACCTGGGAACCGGACCCCTTCGCAGTCACATATGAATGAACGATAAACCTTCACTCGGTGTTCCGAGGTATCCGGGGTGACCGGTGTGAGACACCTCACCCCGTTTTGGCCACGCCCGGATCTCACTCTACGGACGGTAGACCTCGCCGGGCTCGACCTTGCCCGGCGACATCAGCTGCGGCACGGTCACGAATGTGAAGCCCCGCTTCTTCAGCTCGTCGATGATCCCGGGGACGGCGGGAACGGTCCCGTCGTAGATGTCGTGCAGCAGGATGATGCCGTCACCCTCGGCGCCGTCGAGTATCCGCTTCCGTATGAGCGCGGAATCGGTCGTCGAGTAGTCCTTGGCAGTGACGCTCCAGAGGATCTGCGCGAGGCCGAGTTCACGGCTCACCTCGGCCACCGTGCCGTCGGTACGCCCCTGCGGCGGCCGCATCAGGGTGGGCCTGCGCCCGGTGATCTTCTCGATCGCCTCCTGGGTGCGGGAGAGTTCGTCACGGACCTCCCCGGCCTCCAGGTCCGTCAGGATCCGATGGCTCCAGGTGTGGTTGGCGACCTCGTGCCCCTCGTCGGCGATGCGCTTGACCACCTCGGGATAGCGGTCGACGTGCTTCTTGCCGAGCAGGAAGAAGGTGGCCGGGACCTGCTTCTCCTTGAGGACGTCGAGGAGGTGCGGCGTGTCCTTCCCGGGCCCGGCGTCGAAGGTCAGCGCGATGCACTTCGCCTCGGTGCAGTCGACCGCACCGCCCGCACCCGCCTTGTCGTCCGATCCGACGGCCTTGCCCCTGGCCTCCCCCGGGGTGACCGGGTCGACCCCGCAGCCACTGAGCGCCAGCACCAGAGAGGCCGCCACCAGAAGGGCGGCGGCCGATCCCCGGCGCTTGCCGGGCTTGGTTCGGAACATGCTGAATCCCACTTTCCCCGTCGACGACTTCGAAGCCACTCGTGCCTGGTCAGGGCGGCTACGAGTGGCACGTCGAGCACTCTACACACGGTGTATACATGCCGTGCATAGGGGGGTGGACAGTGAGGGCGTGGGGCAGTGATCCGTAGAGCGGGACGGCGGGTCCGTGGGCAGACGTGTGCCCCGGGCGGCGCCCGTCCGCTCCGCCCGGGGTGACCGTGTGGGCCGGCGCGGCCGGCCCGTCAGCGGGAAGCGAGCAGCAACCGCGCCTCGGTCTCCTGGTCGCCCGAGACCGACTGCAGCGACTGGATGTCGAATGTGGCGGCGAGCGTCTTCTCCATCTCGTCGACGGCGTGGTAGCCGCCGGTCAGCAGCGCTCCGACCATGCCGGTCAGATGAACCGGCGTGGTCTCCTCACGACGGCCCGCGGCCGTGTCGAAGGTGGCCATCCACACCGTGGTGGCGGGTTCCGTGGCCACCCGCGGGCCCGGCGCCGTCATGTCCTCGAGTTCGTAGAAGTGGTCGAGGACATCGAAGACTGCCTGGGCGTCCTCCCGGTTGCAGTCGCTCAGCTGCACGGTGACATCGGTGTCGATGTGCGTGTCGTACACGTCGATCATCTCCTCGCGGCCAGGCGGGCCGGTCGTCCTGCCACGCTTCCAGCATCCCTCGCGCGGGGGCGTCCCGCGAGGTCCGGACCGGTGCGCGCGGAGCCGTGGCGGCGGGCCCCGGTCCCCGTCCTCGGGAACCATCGGGGTTGAGGTCCCCGTGAGCGGTTACCAGCGACGTGGGGACGACATCGGGAGGTGCCGTGAACAGTCGGACCGGCAGCGAGCGGACGGAGGGCAGCGGTCTCTCTCGAGGGCGCCACGAGACGGAGGAGGAGCGCGCCGACCGGCAGTGGGGCGAACTGATGCAGGAGATCAGGGTCGCCCAGACGGGCGTGCAGATCCTGTTCGGTTTTCTGCTCACCGTCGTCTTCACGACCCGCTTCCCGGAACTGTCGGACACCGACCGGGCGATCTACGTCGTCACCGTGTCGCTGGGCGCGGCGGCCACCGGCGCCCTGATCGGGCCGGTCTCCTTCCACCGGCTGGTGGCGGGGCGGCGGATCAAACCGCATGCCGTGGTCTGGGCCTCACGGCTGACGTTCATCGGGCTTCTGCTGCTGCTCGCGACGCTGACGACGGCGCTGCTGCTGGTCCTGCGCGTGGCGACCCAGGACTCGTACGTGCCCTGGCTCGTGACCGGTCTGGTCACCTGGTACCTGCTCTGCTGGTACGTGCTACCGCTCTGGGTGCGGGGCCGCTACACGAACAGCGACAGCGACAGCAAGGACGGAAGCTGAAGGCGCCGCCGCGTCACCCGCGGCCGGTCACCCGCTCCACGGTGTCGGCCTCGGCGGCGGACTTGTCGGGGCGGTGGCGTACGACCCGGGCGAAGCGAAGGGTGACGCCCGCCGGGTAGCGGGTGGAGCGCTGAAGGCCGTCGTAGGCGATCTCGACGACGAGTTCGGGCCGTACGCGTACGGTGAACCCGTCGTCGTCCAGGGCCAGTTCGCCCAGCTTCTCGGTCTGCCAGCGCAGCATCTCGTCCGTGAGCCCCTTGAACGTCTTGCCGAGCATCACGAACGTGCCGTCGGCGGCGCGGGCGCCGAGGTGGAGGTTCGAGAGCAGTCCGGTACGACGGCCGTGGCCCCACTCCGCGGCGAGGACGACGAGGTCGAGGGTGTGCACCGGCTTGACCTTGAGCCAGGTGCGGCCTCGCCGTCCTGCCACATAGGGCGCGTCCAGCGCCTTCACCAGGACCCCTTCGTGCCCCCGGGCCAGGGTGTCGGTGAAGAACCGCTCCGCCGCCTCGACCTGCTTCCCGGAGCCGGGGTCGTCGACGACGAACCGCCGTACCCGCAGCGCCTCGGGGAGCAGACGGACCAGGACGGCATGGCGCTCCCGGCCGGGTCGGTCGATGAGGGCCTCGCCGTCCGCGGCGAGCACGTCGAAGAAGACGGGTGAGAGCGGCACCGCGGCGCTGGCCGTCTCGACGTCGACGCGCGAGCCGACCCGAGAGGCGATGTCCTGGAAGGCCATCGGCCGACCGGTGGCCGGGTCAAGGGCGATGACCTCGCCGTCCAGGATGAACGAGTCGGCCGTCATCTCCCTGGCTCGGGCGACGACTTCCGGCAACCGCCCGGTGATGTCGTCGAGCGAACGGGTGAACACCCGGACCTGGTCCCCCTGACGGTGCACCTGGATGCGGATGCCGTCCAGCTTCTCCTCGACGACGCAGGGTCCGAGGCCGTCGACCGCCTCGGTGACCGAGCCGGCGGTGTGGGCGAGCATGGGCAGGACGGGGGTGCCGACCCGCAGCGCGAAGGTGTCGAGGGCGGCCGGGCCGTCGGCGAGCACGGCCTGCGCGACGCGGGGCAGGGACCCTTCGAGCATCACGGCCCGACGGAGCTCGGCGGAGGGCACGATGGCGGCCCGCGCGACGCCCTCCAGGGCGATGGCGTCGAGGGCGCCCTGACGCACGTCGCCGGAGAGCAGTCGCAGCAGGAACTCCTGCTCCGGCCGGGTGGCGGCGGCCATCAGCTCACGAACCAGCCGGGCACGCTCCGCCTGCGAACCGGCACCGGACACGGCGGCGAGCGCGGTCATGGCGCCATCCGTGCCGGCGAGCGTGAGGGTGGGGTCTTCGGCGGGCGGCACGGCCGGCGGGATCGCCTCCTTGAGTACGCTCCAGCCGACGCCGATGCGCCCCTGCGGGAGCCGGCCGGAGAGATACGCGATCACGAGCGGGCTCTCCTCGGGGGCGGCCTCCGCGAACAGCTCGGCCAGCACGGCGATCTTCCGCGAGCGGGCGGAGGTGGCGGCGACCTGCTGGGAAGCGTCCGCGACTCGGGCCAGGAGCATGGGCCCATCCTCCCTCGCGCGCATGCGGAGCCGCACGTCGGACGAGGCACCGAACCCCGCCGACCCGGACACCCCCGAGCCCGTCGGAGACCCCGCCCCCGAGCCCGGACACCCCTAGCCGGGCATCACCACCTCCGCGTCTCCTGCCTCCGCCGACTTCCGGCGCCGGAGCCGGTCGAGGAGTCCGCGGCGGGTGCGGTGGACGGTCGGGCGCCCCAGCGTCGCCGGGCGGGGTGGCCTGGCGACGGCCGGCCCGGCTCCCCCGTCCGGGCGCGGTGCCGGTCGATCCGCG
Organism: Streptomyces sp. NPDC059875; assembly: GCF_042731085.1. NCBI lineage: Bacteria > Bacillati > Actinomycetota > Actinomycetes > Kitasatosporales > Streptomycetaceae > Streptomyces > Streptomyces sp. NPDC059875. The sequence continues at coordinate 76,424 of NZ_JBHWJZ010000022.1, read as the reverse complement.
CGGGCCTCGTCCAGGGCGAGGGCCAGGCTCATGCGGTGCCAGAGGATCTCGTCCGGATCGTCCGCCAGCATGAGCCGGTCCGCGATCTCGCGGGACGTCGCCGACTCCGGTCGCCCGGAGGGCGGTTCCGGGCGCAACCGGTCCAGATGGGTGCGCTCGTAGGGGTCGTCGACGACCTCGGCCAGCTGGACCGGGTCGAGGAGCGAGGCGATCGCCGACGCCCGAGCCCAGGGGTCCTCGGTCGCGCGCAGCAGCAGCCCCAGTCGCCGGGCCCGCCAGTTCCGGGGCCGCCGGTCCTCGCCTCCGTCGATCCTCTCGCGGATCTCCCGCGGAAGCCTGCCGGTCAGCAGGCTCTCCCGCGTCAGGGCGAACTCGCCCAGTTCACCGGCGAGATAGAGCCAGACGACCGCGCGATAGCGGTTGAGATAGAACCGCACCGGGCTGAAGTGCCCTGTCCTGGCCAGCTTGGTGAAGCGGTCCGGCGTCACGGAGAGCAGCCCGGCCGCCTCTGTCGTACCGACCGTGCGGACGCGCTCGCGCAGTCCGACCGGGAAGTCCGGTGCGGCTCTGAGCCGGTCGATCTCGGCCTGCTCCACCCTGCGCCGCTCACCCGGTGCGCCGAGGACGCCGGCGGCGCCCGGTCCCCTCGGGGCACCGGGCGCCATGCCCGCCACCGTCCTCACCAGCCCCAGCTGAACAGCGAGCCGGAACTCGTCGCGCCTCAGTTCCAGTTCCTGCGCTGCCCGCGTCGGTGCCAGTGCGCGCATGCCTTCTTCCACCGTCATGACGGTCTCCCCCGTGAGCGACGAATACTCTCGGTGACGACCGTAGCCCGCAGCGCCCGACTCCCGCTCGGCCTGTGGACAACGGTCGGAAGCCTCGCCAGACGGCGCCCACGCGACCTGTGGACAACCTCAGAGCTCGGCGATGCCCGCCCGGCCGGGCTGCCGCGCCGCCACACCGAGGTGCTCGCCGACCCGGTTCACCAGCAGCGTCATCTCGTACGCGACCTGGCCGACATCCGCCTCCGCCGCGCTCAGCACGCACAGGCAACTGCCCTCGCCCGCCGCCGTCACGAAGAGCAGGGCCTCGTCGAACTCGACCATCGTCTGCCGGGCGCGGCCGGCCTGGAAGTGCCGGCCCGAGCCACGGGCCAGGCTGTGCAGTCCCGAGGACACCGCGGCCAGATGCTCGGCGTCCTCCCGTTCCAGACCACTGCTCGCGCCCGTCACCAGCCCGTCGTTCGACAGCACCAGCGCGTGCCGTATGTACTCGACCCGCTGGGTCAAGTCGTCCAGGAGCCAGTCCAGTCCCTTGTCCAGCGCCATGTGTCGGTCCTTCCCCCTGTGTGTGGCGTCCCCGTCGACCCGAAGTCCCCGCGGTCCGCGTGTCGCGCGCAAGCCTTACGCACTGTCGTGGACAGAGCAAGCACCCCTCGACGCCTTGCGTGCCGCAGGATGGGGGGCATGGCAAAGATGACCGAGGAACAGTGGCGGGCCTTCGTGTCCGAGGGAACCCGTACCGGCAAGCTGGCGACCGTGCGCGACGACGGAAGTCCGCACGTGGTCCCGATCTGGTTCGTCCTCGACGGCGACGACGTCGTCTTCAACACCGGCAAGGACACCGTGAAGGGGCGCAATCTGGCCCGCGACGGGCGGGTGGCCCTGTGCGTCGACGACGACCGGCCGCCGTTCGCCTTCGTCATGCTCCAGGGCCGCGCCGAGGTCAGCGAGGACTCGCTCGAGCTGCGCCGCTGGGCCGCCCGTATCGGCGGCCGCTACATGGGCGAGGACCGCGCCGAGGAGTTCGGCGCGCGCAACGGGGTCCCCGGCGAACTGCTCGTCCGCGTACGGATCGACACCGTGGTGGCCCGGGGCGGCGTCTCCGACTGAGCACCCCGGACCTCCCGTCCCCTCGACACCCCTCACCCGACCGAGTCCAGGAGCCGGGCCGTGTGCATGCGCCCGGCGTACTCGACGAGTCGGATCAGCACCTCCTTGCCCGAGTCCCGGTCCCGCGCGTCGCACAGCACCACGGGCGTGCCGCGGTCCAGGTCCAGCGCGCGCGAGACCTCGTGCGCCCCGTAGTTCCGGGCGCCCGCGAAGCAGTTGACCGCGACGACGAAGGGGATCTTGCGGTGCTCGAAGTAGTCCACCGCGGGGAAGCAGTCCTCGAGTCGTCGCGTGTCGGCGAGGACGACGGCCCCGAGCGCCCCCTGGGACAGCTCGTCCCAGAGGAACCAGAACCGGTCCTGCCCCGGTGTACCGAAAAGGTAGAGGGAGAGTCCGGAGCGGATCGTGATGCGGCCGAAGTCCATCGCCACGGTGGTGGTGGTCTTCTGGTCGACGCCTCCGGTGTCGTCGACGGCCTCCCCGGCCCGGCTGAGCTGTTCCTCGGTGCGCAGGGGCCGGATCTCGCTGACCGCGCCCACCAGGGTGGTCTTGCCGACGCCGAATCCGCCGGCGACGAGGATCTTCAGGGCGAGGGCCGTGGTGTCCACGCCGCCGCCCGCACCGGTGCTGCTGTCAGAGCGCTCGTAGGCCATCGATGACTTCCCTCAGGATCCGTTCGTCGGGCAGCTGTGCGGGCGGTACGGGTCGGCTGACCTTGACGAAGCCCGCTTCGAGGAGGTCGCCGAGGAGAACACGGACGACCCCGACGGGCAGGTCGGCGTCGGCGGCGAGTTCGGCCACCGACTGCGTCTCGGCCCGGCACAGGGTGAGCAGGGCCCGGTGCTCCGGGCCGAGGAGCGATTCCTCGGCCGGGCCGGGCGGGTCGTCGTCGACGACGACGAGTGCGATGAGGTCGAACCGTACGTTGCTGGGCCCCGGCTTCGTACGGCCACCGGTCATGGCGTACGGCCGGACGAGTGGCCCCGCGTCCGCGTCGTACCACTGACTGCCCGGCACGGCCTGGCCGTCGCCGGTGCTGTCCTCGTTCATGGGTGTCTCCGGTGTCTCCGGTGGCTGCGGTCAGCCGGCGGCCGGCGGCGTCGCCGTGAGTCGCGGCGGGGTGTGCAGGTGTTCGCCGACGCGCTTCACCAGGCGGGCCATCTCGTAGGCGATGAGACCGATGTCGGCGCTCACCGAGCTGAGGACGGCGAGGCAGGAACCGTCTCCCGCGGCGGCGACGAACAGGAAGCCGTCGTCCATCTCCACCATCGTCTGGCGTACGCCCCCGGTGTGGAACTGACGGCCCGCGCCCTTGGCGAGGCTGTGGAATCCGGAGGCGATGGCGGCCAGGTGCTCGGCGTCCTCCCGGCTGAGACCGCTGGACGAGCCGACGGCCAGCCCGTCGTTGGACAGGACGACCGTGTGCCGGACCTCGCGGACCCGGACGACGAGGTCGTCGAGGAGCCAGTCGAGTTCACCGGAGCGGTGGTGGGACATCCTCTCGTGGTCGATCATGCGTGGTCTCCTTCACTGCCGAAGTCGCGGCCGAAGTCGCGTCCGTGGTCACGGTCGTCGTCACGGTCGAGGTCGCTGCCCGGGCCGGGGCCGGCGCCGGGGTCGTTGCCGAAGGTGCGGCCGGAGCCGGACCCGGTGCCGAGGGGGCGTCGGGTGCCGGGGGCCGCGCCGCCGCCGCGCGTCCAGCCGTCGCGGTAGGCGGTCATGCGGTCCCTGACCTGTTCAGGAGTGCGTTCCTCCGCACCCTGGACGGCCGGGGTGGACGGGGGATCGGCCGGGGGCGCCTCGCGCAGCTGCGGTACGAGGCTGGCCTGGCGTACGCGGCGGGGCAGATCGCCGGATTCGTCGACGGGGCCGGGGGCCTCCGAGGGGCCGGAGCCGGCCGGGGCGGGCGCCACCGGCGGGGGTGGGGCCGAACGGCCGCGCTGTCGCAGGGTGGTGACTCCGGCGGGCGGCTGCTCGGGGGTGCCTGTCCCCGGACCCTCCGGCTGCCCCGCCAGGGCGGGGATGCGCGGCGGGCGCGGGAGGGGCTGCGCCTGGGACGGTACGGGGGCCACGGCGGCGGGCTGCTTCTGCCGGTGGCGCGGGAAGGACGGCTCCGGCCCGTCGTCGGCACGCCCACGGTCCCCGTGCGTGCCGGGCGGGGCGTAACCGGGGGCCGTGTAACCGTGCGTGGCATCGCTGCGCGTGCCTTCGGGTACCCGCGGGTTCGGAGTGCTCCGCCCGGGCGGGAGCGCGCTCTGCAGCACGTCGTTGGGGAGCAGGACGACCGCTGTCGTACCGCCGTACGGCGAGGTGCGCAGATGGACCTTGATGTCGTGGCGGGAGGAGAGCCGGCTGACCACGAACAGGCCGAGCCGGTCGCTGTCGAACAGGTCGAGGGCCTCGGACTGCTCGATCCTCGTGTTGGCCTCGGCGAGGCTCTCCTTGCCCATGCCGAGGCCCCGGTCCTCGATCTCCAGGGCGTAGCCGTTGCCGACCGGTTCCCCGCTGATCCGCACCTTGGTGTGGGGCGGGGAGAACTGGGCGGCGTTCTCGATGAGCTCGGCCAGCAGGTGGGTGAGGTCGGCGACGGCGCCGCCGACGACGGCCGTCTCGGGGAGCTGGCGCACCTCCACGCGCGCGTAGTCCTCGATTTCGGAGACGGCGGCCCGTACGACGTTGGTGAGCGGGACCGGCATCCGCCAGGCCCGGCCGGGGGCGGCGCCGGAGAGGATGATCAGGCTCTCTGCGTGCCGCCGCATGCGGGTCGTGAGGTGGTCGAGCCGGAAGAGGTCGCCGAGCTCGTTCGGGTCGTCGGCCCGGCGCTCCATGCTGTCCAGCAGGTTGAGCTGCCGGTGGACGAGGACCTGGCTGCGTCGGGCGAGGTTGACGAAGACGCCGGAGATGCCGCTGGCGAGTTCGGCGCGCTCCACGGCGGCGGACAGCGCCGCCCGGTGGACGGTGGTGAGCGCCTCGCCGACCTGACCGATCTCGTCCTGCGGCGCGGGTCCCGGCGGGGCTTCGGCGTGCACGTCGATCTCCTCGCCGGCGCGCAGCCGCCGCATGGCGGCGGGGAGTTTACGGCGGGCGATCTCCAGAGCGGTGTTGCGCAGGCTGACCAGTTCGATGACAAGGGCTCGGCCGATGCGCACGGAGATCACGAGGGAGGCGGCGACGGCGGCGAGGCCGAGCAGCACCGCGGCGCCGCCGGCGGTCAGCGCACCGCCGGCGAACGGGTCCGCGCGGTCGGCCGCGGCGCGCCGGGCGTCCGTCTCGATCGTGGTGAACTCGCCGCGTACGACAGCCATGGCGTCGTCCCAGGTGGCTGCCGGCACGGCCTGGGCGGCCTTGCGGCCGGGGGCGGCGGCGCGCACCCGGTCCTCGGCGGCGGTGAGCTGCTGGTAGCCGCGCTGGGCGGCGAGCTTCTCCCAGGCGGCGCGCTCGGGGCCGCGCAGGTCGGCGGTGGCGGATTCGGCGAGGGTACGACGGGTCTCGACGGCCCCGGTGAACTGCCGAAGCCTTTCCGCACTGAGTTCGCCGCCGAGGTGGGCGGAGCCGAGCAGGGCGTCCTCGCGGGCGAGCATCTCGCCGGCGCGCCCGAATTCGAGCAGCACGCGCGCGTCGGAGCCGATCTCCGCGTCCTGGATGCCGGTGAGCGCGCCGTGGACGGCGAAGGCGGCGGTGATCGCGGCGGTGTACTCCGTGTACACCTGATCCCAGTCGGCCTTGCCCGCGGCCGCGGCGGTACGGAGCCGGCCGAGGCCCTCGGCCTTGGTGACGAACTTCTCGACCCGGTCGGCGACATCGCGGGGCAGGTCGCCCGTGCCGCCGACGGTGTGCCGGTCGTCGAGGCGGAGCCGGGCGACGGCGGCGTCGGTGCGCCGGACCTGTTCCTTGAGCTCCGTGACGCGCCCCGCTCCGGGTGCGGCGACCTGGCGTACGGCGGCGCGGCGTTCGGCCTGCAGGGCGGTGACGGCCGCGGCGACGGGTTCGCGGATCTCCGCGTCGACCTGTTCGAGCTGGCGGAGCCTGGCGATGTCCTGCGCGGTGGTGACGGTGGCGAATCCCCACAGGGCGAGCAGCGACACGACGGGGACCATCAGCAGCGAGACGATCTTCGCCCGGACGGTACGGGGGCGCAGCCCACGGCGTCGGGGCGCACCTGCCTGACCGCCCAGCCCGGCCGGGTCGGACTGCGCGCCGGGGGCGCGCTCCGGGGGTTCGTCGGCGGGTGGCCCTGCGTGCGCGCGCCGGCCACGCGCCGCCTGCGGCGGCGCCGGGGTGTCGGCGTCCAGGGTCTTGCGGGGAGTTCGCATGGCCTCCTCGTTCCGGCTGCGTCTGTCCTGGTGCGGTGTGCGTCCCTCACGCGCTCTTCGCGCGTGCCGCGCCTCGGCGGGGCGGGGGCGGGTCGGCGGCGGGCCTGGGCCTGGGGGTCCGGCCGCGTTCGGCTCAGGTGTGGGTCTAGGTGTGGGCCCTTCCGCCGTCCACGGGTCCGGCTGGGTAGGCGTAGGAGGCCGCGGCACCCCTGGTGTCGGCGGCGGCCGGTTCCGGGCGGTAGCCGGGCGGCGCGACGTCGACCGCGCGTTCGTCGGGCTCGGTGAGGCGCTCGGCCGAGGCGTACGCGGCGCGTTCCCTGGCCGTCGGGGAGAGGGCGACGAAGGCCGAGGTGATGAAGAGATAGGAGCCGAGTCCGACGGCCAGGGGGAAGATGAACTGCATGGCCGTGGCCCCGGGCAGCTCCGTCGCCGAGGGGGCGACCTCGACGCCGACGGCGAACATGCCGGTGTAGTGCATGCTGCTGACGGCCGCTCCCATGACCAGCGAGGCGAACGCCACGGCGGCCGGCGCGTGGATGTTGAGCGCCGCCCACAGCGCCGCGGTCGCGGCGACGACGGCGATGACGACGGAGAGCGCGACGAGCACGGGGTCGTACGTCACCCGCCCGTGCAGCCGCAGGGCGGCCATGCCCATGTAGTGCATGCTCGCGACTCCGATGCCGGTCGTGAGACCGCCGATCAGGAGGGAGCGGACCCGGTCGCGGCCATAGCCGACGGCGAAGACGCCGACTCCGACGACGGCCATGGCGATGAGCAGGCTGAGAATGGTCAGCGGAACGTTGTAGCGGATGTCGGTCCCGGTCACGCCGAAGCCGAGCATCGCGACGAAGTGCATCGTCCAGATGCCGGTGCCGATGGCGGACGCGGCGGTGAGCAGCCAGTTGCGCCGCGAGCGGCCGGTCGCGTCGAGCGCGCGTACGGTGCAACGGAGCCCGAGGGCAGCGCCTATGCAGGCCATCGCGTACGACAGCACAGGTGTCAGCCAGCCGAAGGTGGCGTGGTCCAGGTGTCCCATGGCTCAGGGACGCTAGTCCGGACAAGGGGGCGCATCGGGGGCGCATTTCGAAACCTGATGGAATATGACATAGAGATGTTCCAGAACGATCGTGCCGCGCTCGAACGTGCACACAGGACGTTCACCCCTGAGGCTGAGGCATCATGCACGCATGAGCGATGACCCCACCCATGTCCAGGAGTTCTTCGGCGCCCGCGCCGCCGACTGGGACGCCCGCTTCCCCGACGACGGCCCCGCCTACGCCGCGGCCGTCGCCGATCTCGGCCTGCGGTCCGGCGCCGCGGTGCTCGACGCGGGGTGCGGCACCGGTCGCGCCCTGCCCGCGCTGCGCGCGGCGGTCGGTCCTGCCGGGACCGTCATCGGCGCCGATGTGACCCCGGAGATGCTGGCCGAGGCGGTACGCGCCGGGCGCGACGGATCCGCCGAGCTGCTCCTGACGGACGTCGCCCGGCTGCCGCTGCGCGACGGGGCGCTCGACGCGGTGTTCGGGGCAGGTCTGATCTCCCATCTGGCGGACCCCGCCGAGAACTTGCGCGAACTGGCCCGGGTGGTCCGGCCCGGCGGACAGCTCGCCCTCTTCCACCCCATCGGCCGGGCCGCCCTCGCCGCCCGCCACGGCCGGCAGATCACCGACGACGACCTGCGCGCCGAGCCCAACCTGAGGCCGCTTCTCGCCGGTTCCGGATGGCGGATGGTCAGTTACGTGGACGAGGACGACCGTTTCCTGGCGCTCGCCGTTCGCCAGGACCGGTGATCCCCTGCGCCGCCCGAACCCGACGCACCCTTCTGTCCCGGCACTTCCCTGTCTACGGTGGAGGTGCCGGGCAGCCGTGTCCGGGGAAGGCGGCAGGCCATGGCCCGTATGCGAACCATCTTCAACGCCCTCCTGCCGACCGCGCGACGGGCACCGGAGGAGCCGCCCGCGCCGCCCCGGGCACGACGCCAGCACAACCTCTTCGAAGCCGCGGCCGTCTATGTGGTCGGTTGCGTCGAGGACGACCAGGACCGGATGGACGAGGCCGCCACCTGGGTCTCCCCTGAAGCCCTCTCCTTCGGCATCAACGAGCTCGCCTGCCGCGCCGTGATCGCGCTCGCCCGTGAGCGCGACGAGTCGCCGCAGACCGTGGCACGGTCGCTGCTCGGACTCCCGGGGGCCTGACCCGTACGGAATCGGCGGTGCCAGTTTCCTTCCGGAGACTCTCGACGCGCGGGTTACCCACTGGTTAAGGTGCGCCGACGACCAGATGGGGAGGCTGACGTGGCTACCGCCGACGACGACGCGCTGTACGTGCTGACCGCGGTGCTGCTCACGCCCGCGCAGTTCCCGAGCGTGCTCGGTGACGACTTTCCGGCCGCCTGCGCGGCGCTTGATCTCGAGCCGTACGCCGAGGGGTACGGGCTCGTCCTCGGCCAGGACGGCGGGGGCGCCCGGTGGACCGTGGTCATCGACGACGTGTCGCTGGTCGCGGTGGCCATCGCCTCCTGGGACTGCGGGATGGAGTACGACCTCTCCCCCGACGAGCGCTCGGTCGTGGCCGCGCTCCCGGGCTGGCCGCTCGCCGTGGCCACGGCCGCACCGGACCTCCCGGCCCCGCACGATCCGGAACCGGAGGAGGGCGACCGCGCGCCGCTGACCCCGCCGGACGGCGCCGACTGGGGGTCGGCTCAGCGCAGGCTGGGCGCCGACGAGGTGGCGCTGCAGTGGGCGGCATGGCGTGCGCAAATGGACGACGAGGGCGCGGACGGCTCCGCCGACGCGACCGACGCCCCGGGCGCCGGGCATGGGGACGACCAGGCGCGCGACCCCTACGAAGGTGTCCGCCGTGCCCTCGCCGAGCTGCGCGGCTATCTGGAGGACGCCCCTCCGGTGGGCCGTGTGCGCTCGAGCTTCGCCGCCGGCGGGGCGCGCATGCTGCGCGCCGACGGTCCCGGCTGGTCACTCGTCGCCCGGACCGACGACATGGCCTTCGTCCTCCTGGACGACGAACCCCGCGAGGTCCTTCCCGTGGCGCGCGGGCCGAAGCTGCCGGATCTTCTGGAGGCCCTGGACGCGATGGCGGTACGCCCCTCCTGACCCCGGGGCCCAAGGCCCCACATGGGCGGAAGGCCCGAGGTGTGGGCCCGGACCATGGCCGCACGGGAAGGGCGAGCCGCACGATGTGGCGGCGCACCCCCGTCCCGTCGTCCCGTTGGAGGCCGTCCATGCCGTCCCTGCGCCTGAACCGAGGCGTCCCCGTGCTCGCCGCGCTGCTGACCGTGCTGACCGTCGCCGGTCCCGCCGCGCCCGCCGGAGCCCGGTCCGGCCCTCCGCCCTCCTGCGCGCTACAGCACCGGATCCATGTGCCCGGCTCCGAGCACCAGGAGACGGCCTGCCTCGGGGATCTGACGACGGCGGGTCTGGCCGGCACCCGGTACACCGACATGGCCGACCAGGCGGGCCTCTCCGCGAAGGGCACCACGAACCCCTCCGACGTCCCGGGGATCCAGATCGACGGCTACTTCCCCGACGACTCGCGGCTCAACGCGACCCACGGCTGGGGCCACGACTCCCAGTTCGTGATCAGGCTCCCCGAGAACTGGAACGGCGGCCTGGTCGTCACCGGCGCGCCCGGCACCCGGCGCCAGTACTCCACCGACACGCTCATCTCCGACCACGTGCTCGCCCAGGGCTTCGCCTATGCCGCCACCGACAAGGGGAACACCGGGCCCGACTTCTTCACCGACGGACGCCGGCCGGGCGACGCGGTCGCCGAGTGGAACCGCCGGGTGACCGAGCTGACGAAGGCCGCGAAGAAGGCCGTGCGGCAGCACTACGGCCGGGCGCCCCAGCTTACGTACATGACGGGCATCTCCAACGCGGGCTATCTGACCCGCTGGCAGCTGGAGAACCGTCCGGAGCTGTACGACGGCGGGGTCGACTGGGAGGGCGTTCTCTGGACGACCCGCGGCCCCAATCTGCTGACGAGTCTCCCGGTGACCGTCGCCCGCTCCCTCGGCCGTGCCTCCGACGAGGACCTGATCGACGCCGGTTTCGCGCCGGGCTCGCACTTCCTGTGGCCGTACCACGAGAAGGCGTACTGGGGGCTGACACAGAAGATCTTCCGGGCCGAGTTCGATCCGTCGTACGACCCCGAGTGCCCGGGCACCACGGCCGGTGCGACGATCGAGCAGATCCTCGCCCCGTGCGCCTCCGACGCCTCGTACGACTACGCCTCCCGCCCCGCGTCCGTCCACCGTGCGGTCGCCCGGGTCGCACTGACCGGGCGCATCGGCAAGCCGCTGATCACCCTGCACGGCGACCTGGACACGCTGCTGCCGATCGCGACCGACTCCGTGGTGTACGCGGGGATGGTCGACGCGCGGGGCCGGTCCGGGAAGCACCGGTACTACACGGTCGAGGACGGCACGCACACCGACGGGCTGTACGACACCTACCCGGAGCAGCTGCGGCCGATCCTGCCCTGCTACCGCTCGGCGTTCGCGGCGCTCCGGGAGTGGGTCGAGGAGGGCACGGCTCCGCCCGCGGACCGTACGATCGCACGGCCGGCGGGCGGTGACGTGGTCAACTCCTGCGCGCTGAAGACCCCGTAGGGGCGGGGATCAGACCATCTCCAGGGGGCGGTGCGGCTCGGCCGGCAGCTCGACCCGTATCGGGTCGCCGGGCCGCACCTCGCCGCCGGTCAGCACGATGCTCATGATCCCGGCCTTGCGGACGATCTGTCCGTTCTCGTCCCGGCCCAGGACCTGCTTGAGCAGCCCGTGGCGGTAGTTGTCGATCTGGGCACACGGGTTGCGCAGGCCGGTGACCTCGACGACGGCCTCGGCACCGAGGTGGAGCCGGGTGCCGGTCGGCAGGCCGAGGAGGTCGATGCCCCGCGTGGTGACGTTCTCGCCGAGGGCGCCCGGGGCGACCTCGAACCCGGCCCCGGCGACCTCGTCGAAGAGTTCCGCGTGGATCAGGTGCACCTGCCGCAGGTTCGGCACGGTCGGGTCCTTGGCCACGCGGGAACGGTGCTTGACCGTGACGCCGGCGTGCACGTCCCCCTCCACGCCGAGACCGGCGAGCAGCGTGATGCTGTCCCGGTTCGGCTTCGTGAACGAGTAGACGCCGTTACTGCTGACCGTCGTGACGGTAGCGCTGCTCATGACGTGGAGCTCCCCTTCTCCGATCCGGAGATCACGTGCGGGTGATCACCTCCGGAGCCTACGCCAGACGTCCTTCGAGGTCGGCGGCGGTGGCCGAGGCCGGTTCCTGGGGTCGAGGTCAGCGGTGCAGCTCCTTGCGGGACATCCGGCGCAGCCGGCGCCGCTGGCTCGGGTCGAGGGCCAGGTAGGCGACGGCCGGGACGCCGAGCACCACCAGCAGGGACATCCAGAATCCGATGAGGGGCATCAGGAGGAGGCCGATGGCCACTCCCCCGATCACGATCTTCGTCCGTGTCGACATGTCCGACGCCTCCTTGTCACGCTGCCGAGCGCAGCGGCTCCCCGACCTCGTGCAGATGTCCGAGCGCCTGTCGGTAGGACTCGACGAAACCGGTCTCTGTGTAGGGGATACCCACCGTACGACAGTGCGCACGCACGGCGGGCTGGGCGAGTCGAAGATGCGGCCTCGGCATGCTCGGGAAGAGGTGGTGCTCGATCTGGTAGTTCAGTCCGCCGAGGAACCAGTCGGTGAGGCACCCGCCCCGGATGTTGCGCGAGGTGAGCACCTGGCGGCGCAGATGACCCCAGCTGTCGCCGTCCGGGTGGGCGTCGGGCATCTCCATGCCCTTGTGGTTGGGGGCGAATGCCATGCCCAGGTGCAGTCCGAGGAGCATCTGGTGGATCAGGGCGAAGACGAGCGCCTGGCCGACGGTGAGGGTGGTCAGGAGCAGGGTCGCGTAGCCGGCGACGTGGGCGAGGAGCAGGGCGCCTTCGACGAGGCGCTCGCGCCGGGTGCGGTACGGCCCGTCCTTGGAGAAGAGGGCCTGGAACCCGTACACCTTGAGCGCGATGCCCTCCAGGGTGGTCAGCGGGAAGAACAGCCACGCCTGGTGGCGGGTGAGCCAGCCGCGGAAGCCGGCGCGCCCGGTGGTCTGGTGCTGGGCGAAGACGAGGATGTCGGCCGCGACGTCCGGGTCCTTGTCGAGGTGGTTGGGGTTGGCGTGGTGGCGGTTGTGCTTGTCGTTCCACCACTCCTGGCTCATGCCGAGCAGGAGGTTGGCGTGGACGAGCTGGATGATCCGGTTCCGGCGCCGGTCGCCGCAGATCTGGGCATGCCCGGCGTCGTGTCCGACGAAGGCGACCCGGGCGGAGAGCAGGGCGAGCGGGACCGCGAGCAGCAGGGCCCACCAGGACGGTCCGAGCAGGACCAGACCCGCGACGACGGCGGCGATGCCGAGGAGGTTGACGGCGATGCCGCGGGCGTACCAGGCGGTCCTGCGTTCCAGCAGCCCCTGTTCCTTGACGGTGCGTAGCAACGGTGCGAACTCGCTGCCCCCGCCCCTTCTGGTGCCGGCGCTCCGGTCGGGCGCCGTGAGCGTTGCGGTGGCCTGGGGCATGGCGGTCTCCGGTGTCCGTGGGCGGGGCCGGGCGCGGGCCGCCCGGACTCCCTCGAACGTACGGATCGGTGATCGTCCGCAGCCATGGCGTCACCCCCCGGAATTCCGGGGGGATTGCCCGGGGGCGGGGGTGGGGCTGGCCCCCGCTCCCGGGCCGTTCCGACGGAGGCTCGGCACGTGAGCCAGGTCACGGCGATTGCGCTCACGGGAGGGGGGTCGGTTCAGGTACCCTCGGCCGCTCGGTCCAGGTAGTCAAATTTGAGGAATGCGTTGTCGCCGTCCCAGAGACTCGATGAACTCGCCCGCTGCTCCGCCGTCTTCCTGCCTTCCGATCCACCGCGCGCCGGCCGGATCGCCTTCTGGTCCCCGGACGGGTCCCTGCCCTCCGAACGTCTCTCCACCGACGGTCCGTCGGCGGTCGCCGACGAGCTGACCGTGGTGACGGCGGTCGCCGACGACGTCCGTCCGCACACCGTCCCCGCGCTTCTGCTCCCGGTACGGGACGCCCTGCCGGTCCTGACCCGCGCCCGCTTCTCCGACGCTTCCTCGCCCGCGGCCGCCTTCTGGGGAGCCGCCGCGCTCTTCGCTCTGCACCTCGCGGCGAAGGGGCTCTTCCTGCCCGGTCTCACGACCACCGACCGGGACGCGTGGCGGGCCGGACCGCTCGGCCCCGAGGAGCTGGCCGAGCTCCGCGCGCTGGCAGCCTCGATGCCGCCGACCGCCCACGCTGTGCCGCTGCCGGGGACGGCGCCCCTGTCGGCGGCAGGGCCGCGGACCGGGGCAGGTCCGCTGTCCGGGGGCGGCGTGCTACCCCAGGTCGGACCGCTGCGCGAGGGCGGACCGCTGCTGCTTCCCGAGCCCGAGAGGCTGCTGCGCTCGTTCGTGGACGCGGTCGCGGACGGGCTGCCGCGTACCCCGGCCGCGCCGCTCGCCGCCGGCGGGGCCGCGTTCGCGGCCGACGAGCCGCAGGAGCTGCCCGCGCAGCGGGCGTGGGCGGCGGACGTGGCGGCCGGCCACGACGCCGGCGTACGGCTGTCGCTGCGCCTCGAACTCCCCGGTCTCGGCGAACGGGAGGCTCCGGCCTTCCGGGCCGTGCTGCAGATGCACAGCGTCGCCGACCCGACGCTGGTCGCGGACGCGGCGGAGGTCTGGGCCGGATCCGGTCCGTCCGGCGGGGCGTTCGGCCCCCGGGCCCGGATGGACGCCCTGCTCGCGCTCCGCCGCGCCGCCCGCGCCTGGGCGCCGCTCACCCCGCTGCTCTCGGCGGCCGTCCCGGACGCCGTCGAGCTGGCGGACGAGGAGATCACCGACCTGCTCGGCGCGGCCGCAGGGGCACTCGCCGCGACGGGCGTCCTGATCCATTGGCCGCGCGACCTGGCCCACCGGCTCACGGTCCGCGCGGTGATCGGCCCGCCGGACGGCGGCGGTTCCGCAGCGAGCGGGCAGCCGGGCACCAAGGACGCGAACGCCGCCGAAGACGCATACGCCAGGGGCGCCGCACCTGCCACGGACTCCCCGTACACGATGGACCCCGCGCACGACGCCCCCGGCGGCGACACCGCCGGCCATCGCTCCTCCGCGCTGCCCTCCTTCCTGTCCGCCGACGCCCTGCTCGCCTTCAACTGGCGTTTCGCGATCGGCGACCAGGAGCTCACCCGTGCCGAACTGGACCAGCTCGCCGAGGCCGGCCGCCCGGTGGTCCGGCTGCGTGACCAGTGGGTGCTGGTCGACCCGGCCGAGGTGCGCCGCGCCCGCGCCTCGCACGACCGCAAGATCACGCCCGTGGACGCGCTCGGCGCCGTCCTCACCGGGACGGCCGAGGCCGACGGCCGACGGGTCGAGGTCCAGGCGACCGGCTGGCTGGAGCAGCTGCGCGCCCGCCTCGCCGACCCGGAGGGCGGGCCGCAGGAGGTCGCCCAGCCCGCCGCGCTCGCCGCGACGCTCCGCGACTACCAGCTGCGCGGGCTCAACTGGCTGCACCGGATGACCTCTCTCGGCCTCGGCGGCTGCCTCGCCGACGACATGGGTCTGGGCAAGACGATCACGCTCATCGCGCTCCATCTGCACCGGCAGAGCGAGCCCGCCGCCGCGGGTCCCACGCTCGTCGTGTGTCCGACCTCGCTCATGGGCAACTGGCAGCGGGAGATCGAGAAGTTCGCGCCCGGCACGCCGGTGCGCCGCTTCCACGGCCCGGCCCGCAGCCTGGAGGGCCTGGCCGACGGCGAGTTCGTCCTCACCACCTACGGCACCATGCGACTGGACACCGAGCAGTTGGCCGGCCGGCCCTGGGGCATGGTCGTCGCGGACGAGGCCCAGCACGTCAAGAACCCGTATTCGGCCACCGCCAAACAGCTGCGCACCATCGGGGCCAAGGCGCGCGTCGCCCTCTCCGGTACCCCCGTCGAGAACAACCTCTCCGAGCTGTGGGCGATCCTCGACTGGACGACGCCCGGCCTCCTCGGTCGGCTCGGCACCTTCCGCTCGCGCTACGCCTCGGCCGTCGAGGGCGGTGAGGACCCGGCGGCCGCGGAGCGGCTCGCCGCACTGGTCCGTCCCTTCCTCCTACGCCGCCGCAAGTCGGACCCGGGCATCGCACCCGAACTGCCGCCGAAGACCGAGACCGACCGTGCCGTCTCCCTGACGAAGGAACAGGCGGGGCTCTACGAGGCGGTGGTGCGCGAGACCCTCGCCGCGATCGCCGAGGCCGACGGCATGGAGCGGCGCGGTCTGGTGGTGAAGCTGCTGACCGGGCTCAAGCAGATCTGCAACCACCCCGCCCAGTACCTGAAGGAGGACCGGCCGCGCGTCGACGGCCGTTCGGGCAAGCTCGAGCTCCTCGACGAACTCCTCGACACGATCCTCGCCGAGGACGCGAGCGTCCTGGTCTTCACCCAGTACGTGCAGATGGCGCGGCTGCTCGAGCAGCATCTGGCGGCGCGGGGGGTACGCACGCAGTTCCTGCACGGGGGCACGCCCGTCGCCGAGCGCGAGGCGATGGTCGCGCGCTTCCAGGACGGCGAGGTCCCCGTGTTCCTCCTGTCGCTGAAGGCCGCGGGCACCGGGCTCAACCTCACCAGGGCCGGGCATGTCGTGCACTACGACCGCTGGTGGAATCCGGCCGTGGAGGCCCAGGCCACCGACCGCGCGTACCGCATCGGGCAGACCCAGCCGGTGCAGGTGCACCGGCTGATCGCCGAGGGGACGATCGAGGACCGGATCGCGGACATGCTGCTGCGCAAGCGGGCGCTGGCCGACGCCGTGCTCGGTGGCTCGGGCGAGGCGGCGCTGACCGAACTGACGGATGCCGAGCTGGCGGATCTGGTCCAGCTGCGAGGGGACGGACGATGAGCGGATACGCACACGACGAGGAGCGGACCTTCGCGGCGCTGCCGCCCGCCGGCGGTTCCGGTTTCGCCCGCACGTGGTGGGGCCGGGCCTGGATGAAGGCGCTGGAGGACACGGCTCTCGACGGCCAGCAGCTGAAGAAGGGCCGCAAGCACGCGCGGGAGGGCGCGGTGGGCGCGGTCTCGGTGCGGCCCGGACGGATCACGGCGGTCGTACGGGACCGCGACGGCTCCTCGTACCGCAGCGATGTGCTCCTGCAGGAGCTGTCGGAGGACGAATGGGACCGGCTGCTCGACCTCGCGGTGGAGAGTGCGGGTCACATCGCGGCCTTGCTCGACCACGAGATGCCTCCGCATCTGGTGGAGGACGCGGCGGCGGCCGGACTCGAACTGCTCCCGGGCATCGGTGATCTGGACCCGGAGTGCGGCTGCGAGGCGTGGGACCACTGCCCGCACACGGCGGCGCTGTGCTACCAGGTCGCACGGCTGCTCGACGAGGATCCGTTCGTCCTGCTGCTGATGCGGGGGCGCGGCGAGCGGGCGCTCCTGGACGAACTGCAGGAGCGCAGCGCCGCGCGGGCGGCCCCGGCCGCCCCGGAGTCGGCCGCGGAGGAGGCGGGGACCGAGGGCGTACCGGCGGTGGAGGCGTTCGCCGCGCGGGACATCCTGCCGCCGCTGCCCGCCCCTCCGGTGCTCCCTGCGGCGCCCGGGACGCCGCCGTCCCTGGACACCGAGACGGACCCGGCGCCCGGCCTCGACCCGGCGGCGCTGGAGTTCCTGGCGTCGGACGCGGCCGGACGGGCGCACCGGCTGCTGGCCGAGGCGCTCGCCCCGGGCCATGAACGGACGGCGCCGGAACCATCTCTGACGGTCGATCAGGACGCGGTACGGCTGGCTGCCGGCTCCGCCCCGTCGTGGATCGCGTCCCGGCTCGCCGCCGGGTCCGGGCGACGGCGGGCGGAGCTGGACCTGGCCACGCGCGCGTGGCGGTTCGGGGGCGCGGCCGCCCTGTCCGTACTGGAGGAGGAGTGGACGCCGGGCCCGGAGGCGCTGGCTCGGGCGAAGACGCTGCTCGCGGAGGCCTGGGACGACGCCGAGCGGCCGGTGTTGCGGCCGGCCGGTGCTGCGCGGTGGACGGTGGTCGGCGCGGAGGCACAGCTGCGGCTCGGACAGGACGGCCGCTGGTGGCCCTACCGCAAGGAGCGCGGCCACTGGATCCCGGCAGGGCCTGCCGACCAGGATCCGGCTGCCGCGCTCGCGGGAGTGTCGGTGGGACCGGCGGGAGAGCCGGTGGGAGACGGCTGAAGCGTCACTGGAGCGGCGCGGTGAGTTTGCGGGCCGCGCCACCGGCGGCGTCCGGGGTGTGGGCGGCGAGGCTGCAGGCCACGGAGTCGGAGCCGAGCAGGTAGCCGCTGCGGTACGGGTACTGGACGAAGGTGGTCCAGCGTGTGCCGTGCGGTTGCTCCGCGGCCTTGCGGCGCAGCGGCTCGCGGCAGAGGCCCGCGGCCGCGTCGCGTACGTCCTGGTCGGTGCGGTGGTCGCCGGTCAGCCGGACCACGGCGACGAGTTGGGCGTCGTGCGGCCGGTCGCAACCGCGCCGCACGACGGTGCCCGGTGCCTCCCGGTCGATGTCGAAGCACTCCCCCTGCGCGAGCCGCTGATACGGCACGGCCGTGGCGTTGACGTGCGAGGGGGAGTCGCCGGGTGTGGCGGTGACGGGTGAGGGCCGGTGCGTGGCGGCCTCGCCCTGGGGTGCGAGCTGTCGGCTCGCGGCCTGGGCGGTCCGCGCGGCCCCGAGGTCCGGCGGGTCCCCAGGGTCCGCCGAGTACCGGGCCGCGCCGCCCCCGCCGCTGTGGCAGCTCACGGCCACGAGACCCGCCACCGCGAGAAGGACGGGGACGACGACGTGCCGGATCGGCGACAACAGGTCGACGGAGAGCGGGGACATGGTGACCAGGGTCACTCACGTACCGTCAGCTTCCGTTCCCTGAAGGCAAGTTGAAGCACACCACGTACAGAACCGTGACAGAGTTCGTTCGCCCACGGGCCGCACGTGACCCGTTCTCGTGCTAGAGGCCGAGCTGGCGCTCCGCCGCTTCGACGGTCTGCGCGAGGAGCACGGCGATCGTCATCGGGCCGACTCCACCCGGCACCGGGGTGATGAGGGAGGCCCGCTCCGCGGCGGTCTCGAAGTCGACGTCACCGATGTTGCCCGGGTTGTAGCCGGCGTCGATGACGACCGCGCCGGGCTTGATGTCCTCGCCCTTGATGAAGCGCGGCTTGCCCACGGCCGCCACGAGGATGTCGGCCTCGCGCACGATCGAGGAGAGCTCGATGGTGCGCGAGTGGCAGTAGGTGACGGTCGCATCACGGCCGAGCAGGAGCAGGCCGGCCGGCTTGCCGAGGATCGCGGAGCGGCCGACGACGACCGCGCGCTTGCCGCTCGGCTCGACGTCGTACGCGTCGAGCAGGCGCATGATGCCGCCGGGCGTACAGGAGACGAAGCCGGGGAGGCCGAAGCCCATGGCGGCGAAGGAGGCCATGGTGACGCCGTCGACGTCCTTGGCCGGGGCGATCGCCTCGAACGCGGCGCGCTCGTCGATGTGCGGCCCGACCGGGTGCTGGAGCAGGATTCCGTGGACCTCGGGGTCCTCGGAGAGCGCGGTGATGGCGGCGACGAGCTCCTCGGTCGTCGTCGAGGCGGGCAGCTCGACGTGCTTGGAGCGGATTCCGGCCTTCGCGCAGCGGTTCTGCTTCATCTTCACGTACGTGACGGAGGCCGGGTCCTCGCCGACGAGCACCGTGGCGAGACAGGGCGTGACGCCGGTGCGGCGGGTGATCTCGGCGGCGCGGGCGGCGGTCTCCTCGACCGTGCGGCGGGCGAGCGCGGTGCCGTCCATGAGGGAAGCGGTGCTGGTGGACATGGGCCACTCCTGGGCGTCGTGGATGACAGGTGATCGCCCAGGCGCACGGCAGCGACGGGTCCGCGCGGGTGCGTGGAGTCCGCCGGGCCGCTCCCCGGTGGTGATCCACCTCAAGCGCCAGTCACGGCCCGGGCCCCACTCTACGTGAGGCCTCCGTGGGGCCGGGGGGCGGTGTCCGGTCAGGGTGCATATGCCGTGGCGTCCGGACGCTTGTGAGCGGCCCGCGCGAGCACGACGATGACCCCGATGACGACGGACGGCACGGTACACCTCGACGTGGAGGCCGAGTTGAGCGATGCGTGGGTGGCGTCGGAGCCGGATGCCGGGGCGCTCCGTCGGGCGCACGAGGCCTTCACCAGCGGGGGCCGGGTGCAGCTCCCTCCGGTACGGCCGCTGGTGGCCGACTCCTGGCGACGCTCGGCGCGGGCCCGCGTGAGCCCGGACGGCGCGGCCCGCGTGGAGCTGGCCGACGAGGAGCTCGCCGAGCACCGTGAAGTGCATCCGCTGTCGGCCGCCATGCCGGTGATCCGGGAGCTGATGGGCGGGTACGCGACGGATGGCGAGCACCTGCTCGCGGTCTGCGACGCGGCAGGGCGGATGCTGTGGGTGGAGGGCCACCCAGGGACGCTGCGCCGGGCGGGCGCGATGAACTTCGTCGCCGGGGCGCGCTGGTCGGAGTCGGTGGCCGGGACGAACGCGCCGGGTACCGCGATCGCCGTGGACCGGCCGGTGCAGGTCTTCAGCGCCGAGCACTTCCGGCGTCCGGTGCAGGCGTGGACCTGCGCCGCCGCTCCCGTACACGATCCGTCCACCGGACGGCTGCTCGGCGCGGTCGACATCACGGGCGGGGACCGGCTCGCGCATCCGCACAGCCTGGCGTTCGTACAGGCGGTGGCGCGGGCGGCCGAGTCCCAGCTTGCGCTGCTCGCTCCCCCACCGGCCGAGGACCGGGTCCGGCTGACCGCGCTCGGCCGCGACGAGGCGGTGCTGAGCGTGGCCGGCCGCCGACTGCGGATGAGCCGGCGGCACAGCGAGATCCTGGTCGTCCTCGCCCAGCGCCCGGACGGGGTGAGCGGCGACGAACTCCTGACGCTCCTGTACGAGGACGAGTCGGTCACCCCCGTCACCCTGCGGGCCGAGCTGTCCCGGCTGCGCGGGCTGCTCGGCGCGGAGCTGGTGCGCTCCCGCCCGTACCGGCTGGCCGCGACCGTCGACGCCGACTTCGCCACGGTCGACCGGCGCCTGGGTTCGGGCGCGTTGTCGTCGGCCCTGTCCGCGTACGCGGGTCCGCTGCTTCCCGGCTCCCGTGCGCCGGGGGTCGTACGCCTGCGCGACCGGCTCGCGAACCGGCTGCGTGCGGCGCTGGTGGACCGGGGCGATCCGGGGCTGCTGGCGGACTGGACGTACAGCGCGTGGGGCGAGGACGACGTGGAGATGTGGCGGGCGCTCTCGGAGGTCGTGCCGACGGCGGGGCAGGCGCCTGTGCTGGCCCGGTTGCGTGCCCTGGACGCCGAACTGTCGGAGGGCGCAACGGGGTTGCAACGTCCGGCTCCGCACACTCGGCGGTGAGCGCCGGCCAGGGACGGCCGGCGCGGTCCGAGGGAGGCCATGTCCATGACCCGTTACGCCGCACCCGGTACCGAGGGCGCGATCATGTCGTACCAGGCCCGCTACGACCACTGGATCGGCGGTGAGTACGTCGCCCCGGCCCGGGGGCAGTACTTCGAGAACCCGAGCCCGGTCGACGGCCGTCCTTTCACCGAGGTCGCGCGCGGCACGGCCGAGGACGTGGAGCGCGCCCTGGACGCGGCGCACGCGGCGGCACCGGCCTGGGGCCGCACGGCGCCCGCCGAACGCGCCGGGGTGCTGCTGCGGATCGCCGCCCGGATGGAGGAGCACCTGGAGGAACTGGCGGTCGCGGAGAGCTGGGAGAACGGCAAGCCGGTCCGCGAGACCCTGGCCGCCGACATCCCGCTCGCGATCGACCACTTCCGCTACTTCGCGGGGGCGCTGCGCGGGCAGGAGGGCGCGCTGAGCGAGATCGACGACGACACCGTCGCGTACCACTTCCACGAGCCGCTGGGCGTGGTCGCGCAGATCATCCCGTGGAACTTCCCGATCCTGATGGCGGCCTGGAAGCTGGCCCCGGCGCTGGCCGCGGGCAACGCGGTGGTCCTCAAGCCGGCCGAACAGACCCCGGCGTCCGTGCACTTCTGGATGGGCCTGATCGCGGACCTGCTGCCGCCGGGTGTGGTGAACATCGTCAACGGCTTCGGTGCGGAGGCCGGCAAGCCCCTGGCCTCCTCCCCGCGCGTCGCGAAAATCGCCTTCACGGGCGAGACGACGACGGGCCGGCTGATCATGCAGTACGCCTCGGAGAACATCAAGCCGGTCACGCTGGAACTGGGCGGCAAGTCGCCGAACATCTTCTTCGACGACGTGTGGGCGGCGGACGACGACTTCCGCGACAAGGCGCTCGAGGGCTTCACGATGTTCGCCCTCAACCAGGGCGAGGTCTGCACGTGCCCGTCCAGGGCCCTGATCCAGCGCGGCCACTACAGCGAGTTCCTGGAGGCGGCGATCGCCCGCACGGAACGGATCGTCCCGGGCCACCCGCTGGACACGTCCACCATGATCGGCGCCCAGGCCTCCAACGACCAGCTCCAGAAGATCCTTTCCTACCTGGACATCGGCCAGCAGGAGGGAGCCAAGATCCTGACGGGTGGTCAGCGCATCGAGCACGACGGCGAGTTGGCGGGCGGCTACTACGTCCAGCCGACCATCTTCGAGGGCGACAACCGCATGCGGATCTTCCAGGAGGAGATCTTCGGCCCGGTCGTCGCGGTCACCTCCTTCACGGACTTCGACGACGCGATCCGCACGGCGAACGACACCCTCTACGGCCTCGGCGCGGGCGTCTGGACCCGCGACGGCAACACGGCCTACCGCGCTGGCCGCGCGATCCAGGCGGGCCGCGTCTGGACGAACTGCTACCACGCGTACCCGGC
This sequence comes from Streptomyces sp. NPDC059875, assembly GCF_042731085.1. Taxonomy (NCBI): domain Bacteria; kingdom Bacillati; phylum Actinomycetota; class Actinomycetes; order Kitasatosporales; family Streptomycetaceae; genus Streptomyces; species Streptomyces sp. NPDC059875. The sequence continues at coordinate 54,364 of NZ_JBHWJZ010000022.1, read as the reverse complement.
GCACGCGGCGTTCGGCGGCTACAAGCAGTCGGGCATCGGCCGCGAGACCCACAAGATGATGCTGGACCACTACCAGCAGACGAAGAATCTGCTGGTGAGCTACTCCCCGAAGAAGCTCGGATTCTTCTAGATACGCCCGCAGGGCGGGGCCGGCGTCGGGCAGGACCGTCAGTCATGTCTGCTGGCCCCCTGTCTGTGCTGTACACGGAGCTGGGTAGAACTCGGCACACGCCGTGCTCCGTGGGGTTTGATGTACTTCAGTCGATCAGCGTTCTCGGTAGCCTGATCATCTACTGCATGGAGTGACCATGCGCCCGGCTGGTCTGTACGAGGGATTCCGGCGGAGAGCAATGAGGCTGCGATGAGTGAACTGACGAAACCCGAGATCGAAGTTCCGGGGGGTGATGCTCCCCAGGAGCTGACAATCCGGGACCTCGTCGTCGGGGACGGGCCTGAGGCGAAGCCGGGCAGGGTTGTCCGGGTTCACTACGTCGGGGTCACGTTCGAGTCCGGAATGGAGTTCGACGCCTCCTGGGACCGGGGCCAGCCGTTCAAGTTCGCCGTGGGTGGTGGCAGGGTCATCAAGGGCTGGGACCGGGGAGTCAGAGGGATGAAGGTCGGCGGTCGGCGCGAGATCATCGTCCCCCCGCGCCTCGGCTACGGCAACCAGTCCCCCTCGCCGTTGATCCCGGCGGGTTCCACGCTCGTCTTCGTGGTGGACCTGCTCTCCGTAGTCTGAGGAAGGCCTGCTCCTCCCCGGCCTCTCCATCGGCCTGCCCGCACGCGTCAGCATGTCCGACGGGATCCCACTCCGTCCCGTCGGCGTCATGCGGTGTCGACCGGCGTGGGTCCGTGTCCGGCGACGCTCTCACGTGCCCTCGGCCGGCGGGTGTCCGGGCTCCGTACCGCCGTTGCTCGCCACGAGGCGGCGGCGTGCCTCCTCCGCCGTCGGGTCTCCGAGGGCCTCCAGGATCGCGACCACCTCTGCCAGGGCCTCCTGGGCCTCGGCCGCGCGGCCGTCGGCGGTGAGCTGTCCGGCGAGCCCGTCCAGCGAGCGGGCCAGCCCGAGCAGGTCGCCGATGCGTCGTCGTACGTCGACAGCCTGCTCGTACCAGCCGGTCGCCTCATCGGTCCGGCCGACCGTCCGGCAGACGTCGGCAAGCCCGTGCAGGGACTTGGCCTCCGTCGGCAGATCGGCCGTCACCCGAGCACCGGCCAGGGCTCTCTCGTACTCCTCGTACGCCGCGGTCGGCCGGCCGAGGGCGAGACTCAGCGCGCCGATCTCGGTCCGTGTGATCGCCTCGTTCCGCCGGTCGCCGTTGCTCCGGTGGATCGGCAGTGCCTCCCGCTGGCGTTCCAGTGCCTCCTCGTGGCGCCCCATGAGGCGGAGCGTCCAGGCGATGTTGTAGATGCTGGTCGCCTGCCAGTGGCTGTCGCCGATGGCCTGGCTGATCGTCAGCGCCTCGGTGAAGTGGCGCATGGCGTCTTCGTGGAGACCCATGTCCGACTCCGCCCCGGCCAAACAGATGAGGCTCCAGGTCTCGGCCCACCGGTCGTGCAGGCGGCGGGCCGCCCGGACGGCGGTGTCCGAAAGTGCCCTTCGGTGGACGTCATGCCGACGCAGTCGCAGGTAGTACACCAGCGCCACCGGCAGCTTCCAGGCCACGTCGTCCAGCCCGAGCTCCACTGCCTGGTCCACGGCGGGTACCAGGCCGGGCAGTTCGTTGTCGCACCACGCGAGGGCCGCCTCGGGCCCTGGGAACGGTGCGGCCTCGCCGTGCGCGTGGCGTTCGAGAGGTACGTGCTGACGCTCGGGGACCAGGACCCGGTCCGCGGCGTCCGCCATCCGTAGATAGTGGGCCAGTTCGCGGCCCAGCGCATGTGTCCGTACCTCCGGGGTCTCCTCCGCCGTGACCCGCTCCCGGGCGTAGTCCCGCAGCAGATCGTGGTAGCCGTACCGTCTCGGTCCGGCCACCTCCAGCATGTTGACCGCCACGAGCCCGCGCAGGACCCGCAGGGTCTCCTGCTGGGGCAGGTCGAGCAGCGCGGCGGCCGCCGATACGGAGAAGTCCGGCCCGGCGTGCAGCGCGAGAAGCCGGAAAGCCCGGGCGCCGGCGGGGGGAAGCTGCTGATAGGACCACGAGAACACGGTGCGCACTCCACTTCGCTCGTCCGGCGTGGACAGCGACTCCAGCCGGCCGCCGTCACGGTCCAGTTCCTCGATCAGTTCGCCCAGACTCGTGCCGGAGCCCGCTTGCTGGGCGGCAATCCGGACGGTGAGCGGGAGGCGGCCGCAGCGCCGCACCAGCCGGGCCGTGCCCTCACCGTCGTCGCCGCCCGAAAGCCTGCGGAACAGCTCCACCGCGTGGGGCGTGTCCAGCGGTCCGATCTGTACGGGCGTGGCACCGTCCACTGCGGTCAGATCGCCGAGCCGGTTCCTGCTCGTGACGATCGTGAAGCAACCGGGCGCGGACGGGAGCAGCGGCCGTATCTGGTCGGCGCTGCCCGCGTTGTCCGCGACCAGCAGCACCCGCTTCCCGTCGAGCAGGGAGCGGAAGAGCGCGGACATGGCGTCCAGTGAGCCCGGCATCCGGTCGGCCGGGGCGCCCAGCGCCGAGAGGAACCCGTGGAGGACCTCCTCGGGCGCGAGGGGCGTGAGCCGGTCGTAGCCCCTCAGATTCGCGTAGAGCTGGCCGTCCGGGTACCGGTCCCGCTCCTGGTGGCCCCAGCAAACGGCGAGGGCGCTCTTGCCCACCCCCGCCGGCCCCGAGACCGTGGCGACCCCGTTCGTCGTCATGGCGACCGCGCTCAGCGCGGCCAGGCCGTCCGACCGGTCGATGAAACAGGTCACCGCTCGGGGAAGTTGCCTCGGCACCGGCAGTGTCGGTGCGGGGAGGGCGCCCCCGTGGCCGTGCACGCCGCCGTAGATGATCCCGGCCTGCACCACATGGGTGGCGCGGCCCGCGAAGGCGTTGCTCCCGTCGTCCGTGTTCACGGAGACGCTCCCGCCCTTCGTGCCGTGGACGCGCGGCGGAGAGCCGCCGTCGGGACCGGGGCTGTCGACAGGCGGTCGGTCGCGGTACGCAGGCCGCTCACGAACCGCGCCCCGGCCGGGGCCAGGCCGGCCTGGGCGGCGAGCGCGTCGACGGCGGCGTCGGCCCACGTCAGGCGGCGGCGGAAGGCAGCGGCGGCCTGTGCCGATCGAAGTCGGTCCCGTCCGCGGAGCGTCTCGCCCGGCTTCGGGCCGCCCCGCGTCTCATGGCGTGGCGGCCCGAGGGCACGCGCACACCAGAGTTCTGCCAGGGCGACCTGGACGTAGAGGTCGTGGAGCGCTTCCTCCACCGGTACGGGGACGTTCGACCAGGGCACGCGGAGGGAGGCGGGCCGGGCGGTGTCGAAGAAGTCGTACACGTCCATCAGCGCGTCGAGTTTGGCGCGCTGGAACTCCTGGAGCAGTGTGGCAGCCACGTCGGTGGTTCCGGTGGCCGTCGCCAGGCTCAGCGCGCCGAACGGTGTCCGCCGGAGGGGGGCGGGTGAGCTCCCGTTCCCCGGCATCGGCCGCAGGGGGACCACGACCCGGAAGGCCGCCCGTAGAGGCGTGGCGTACTCCGGAACCAACAGGGTCAGCTCGCGTCCCGCCCGGCTGAGTGCGACCTGCCAGGCTGTCCACTGTCGCGGGGTGAGACGGCCGAGGGCGACGGGATCGTGCCGGGCCATGGGGCCGTGGCGGGCGACGGGATCGTGCCGGGCGACGTCTTCGACGGGAGCGGCACGGTACGGGTCGAGGTCGTCAAGGACCACGGGCAGCCAGGGCGCGGTCAGCCGCCTGACCCCGATCCAGCCGTGCGGCGGCCGGCCTGTCCCGTCGACAGTCACTTCCGCCGTGGGTCCTGTCTGTTCCACCCGTACCGCGCCCAGGCCCGGCAGGTGCGCGAGTCCGTCCCGTACGGGGAGGGGCAGCCGCGTCGTGACGCCGGCGCGCCAGGCGACGGCCGCCGCGACCCCGGCGATGTGCGCCCGGTCGCGCGGTCCGTCCCCCCGGTCGCCCCGCCGGCCGTCCCCCGCCCCCGCAGCGGCCTCGCGGCGAAGGCACCCCCTCGCCCAGGTCTGGACGAACGGGTGACGGAGGACCTCCGCGGTCTCCGCCGGGTGGCTGCTGTCCAGCTCGATGAGGAGTTGTCGCCCGAGAGCCGCCGCCACCGCCAGGTCCGAGGTGTCGCCGTCGGGTGGCTCAAGGCCCGCGACGAGGGCCCTGGTCAGCGAAGCCTGCATGCCCGCGAGGGCCTCCGTGCCCTGGAGGGTTCCCGCACCCGCGGCGAACCGGTCGAAGGCGCCGTCCGGCAGCTGATGGACGTGGGGCGGGGCTGAATCGGCGTCACGCGGAACCGCGATTCCCCGCATCCGCGCCGCCGGGATCTCCGACGCCAGCCGCTTCAGATCGGCGCAGTACACGGAGGGGTTGTCGAACCCGTTGCCGGGCCGGAAGCGGTGGGCGTAGAGACCTCCCCCGCAGACGCGGACCACCGGGCAGGCGAGGCAGGTGACGCACAGGTCCGCGTAGCCCTGGTTGCGGGCCGCGACCCCGGGATGGCCGGCGAGGTGGTCCACGCTGTGCGTGAAGACGGACATGCCGGTCGCCGGGGCGCCGTCGTAGGCCGCCTTCAGGGAGTCCGCCTGCTCCCACGATCCGTCGGTGTCGACGACGGCGAGGGCGACGGGCCCGAGTCCCACGGCCTCGCTGCCACTCGCACCGCCCCAGGCCGCCGCCGCGAGGGCGTCGAACAGGCGAATCGGAACGGGCCGGCCGTCGGCGATCCAGCGTGCGTGGATACGGCCCAGCCAGTCGGCGTACGGCGCGGGCGCCCCGCTCGGCCGGGGCGGCGGATGCGCCCAGGTGGCATGCGGCAGCAGGAAGTCGAGCCGGGGTGGCGCCTGTTCCAGCAGAGCCTCGTACACGGCGATCGGGTCATTCGCGACGTCGACGGTGCAGAGGATCCCGCCGTAGAGGTCGCGGAACTCCTGGCGGCGCAGCAGGTCCAGACCGCGCAGCACCGCGGCATGGCTGCTACGGCCGTTCGCGTACCGACGGTGCCGGTCGTTCGCGCTCCGGTCACCGTCGAGCGAGACACCCACCCGCACACCCGATGCAGCGAAGAGGTCGAGGAACGCCGTATCGAGCGTCACGCCGTTGGTCTGGACGTGCAGGCCGAGCTGGACGACGTCGTCCAGGACGGTGCGAAGCACGTGGATCAGCTCACGCAGGCGCGCGACGCCGAGAAGGAGCGGTTCGCCACCGTGGAGGGTGATGCGCACCGTGGGGATCGCATGCGTTTCCACGTGTTCCGCGATGCGCTTCGCGACCTGTTCCGCGACGGTCGGACTCATGGTCCGGGGTTTCGTCCGCCAGCTCTGGTCCGCGTGCTCGTACACGTAGCAGTGGTCGCAGGCGAGATCGCAGGTGCCGTGGACCTTCAGGACGTACTGGTCGATGAAGGGAGGCACTCGTCCCCACCGATTTCGGAGCTGAAGGCCGCCATCCGGACGGGGCGCTCCGGGGTGACGACGCTGGTGCGGAATTCGGCGACCAGACCGGCGCGATCCGCGAAGAGGCCGGCCAGGGATACATTCCTGAGATCGGGAAGCGGACGCCCGAGAGGTTCGTTGTCGGTCATGGTCACCTTTTCCGCTGCGGCTGGAGATGATGGCCGATCGAGAGTGCTCAGATCTGCGAAAGATGAAGCAGTGGCAAGAGCGGTGACGAGCGAACTACTCGCGAGCAGGCAGGGAAGCCGGCGAATCGCCCCCTGGCCTTCCAGGCTAGCAGCGTGGCGCCCAGCTGTCCCTGCCCTCTTCCCTCCGTAACTCCCGGCGCTTCCCGTACAATCGGCCGCGTGCGCAGGGGACGTGATCGAGTGTCACAGGTCGTTCTTCGGCCCGTCGTCGAGGCCGACGAGGCGCGATTCCTCGAACTGGCATGTCATAGCGCGGCATTCCACCACCCCTGGGCCGAACTACCGTGCACGCCAGACCTTTTCGCCTCCTACCTGGCAAGATCGGACCAGGTGAAGGCCGCCTGCATGGTGCTGTCCCGTCGGGACCAGGGCGACCTCGTGGGAATGATCAACATAAACGGCATCGTGCGCGGTCCCTATCAGCGGGGCATTCTCGGCTATGCCGCGTTCCTTCCCTATGCGGGCCAGGGATACATGTCCGCCGGAGTGGCACTCGCCGTACACCATGCATTCGAAGTCATGGGGCTGAACCGATTGGAGGCCGATGTCCAGCCGGGAAACGCGGCCTCCCGCGAACTGGTCCGACGGCTCGGTTTCCGGAGGGAGGGCCTGTCGCCGGGCTTCATCAGGATCGCGGGCGTGTGGCGCGACCACGAGCGCTGGGCCATCACCGCAGACATGCCCCTGCCGTCCGTGGACGACGGTGGGGGTGGGGAATGACCCCGCCCCTGCCCTCCGTACGCCGGAGGGCAGGCACGGGGGCGGGGGCACAGCGACGCAGGCCAGGGCCCCCGAGGGAGCGGGGTCACTCCATCCTCAGGCCGCCATGGATCTCGCCCGTCTGCACGACGTTCTTCGCCTGGCCGTGAAAGGAGTTGGCGACGCCACCGGCCGCCGCCTGGTTCCACAGCGTCTCGCACTCCTGCCGGAACGACGCGTCGCGCGTGAACTCCTCATCCAGCGCGGTCGCGATCTCCACCTCCGTATCGGGCATGGTCGCGCGGCCCGCGAAGCGCTCCCGGACACGCCGCCACAGCATGGGCAGGGCCGCTCCGGCGGACTCGCCCGCCCCCGTGGCAACCCCAGCCGCGAGGGCCCCGGCGATGGCAAGAGACAAGGGATCCATGGGTGACCTCCACTCGGCGGGTGTGCCCCGTCCATCATGGAGGTACGGGAGCGCACGCCATAGGCCCAGGACAGGGAAAGCGGCGTCAGCCGTCCTCCTCGGCGCACATTGGCGCTGCGGGCGAGGATGCCGGCCCTTCCTTCTCACCCCGCCATCGGCGCACAGGACGGCGACGAGGGCTGTGGCTGCTTCCACCGAGAAACGGGGGCGAAGCGTGCTGGGCTTGGGGCGGCGTGGGGGGCTGAAAGGTCATCATGGGGCCTCCCCTGTCTGGGCACCCACCGGCTCCGCGGGCGCGGGGTGGGCGGGCCGGACGACGTAGGTGCTGCCGCCCAGCAGCGCGCCCTGGAATTCCTGGAGGACATGGAACTCCACGGGCCGGTCCGCCACGCCCTCGGGCAGCCGGACGTTGACGGCAAGACCGCGCGAGCCGCGCTCGGGGTCGATGCGCACGCCTTTCAGCTCGTTCTTGCGGTGCTCGTCGGGCTTCATCGCGTACGAGCGGGCGAAGTCGAACTTCCGCACCTGTCCATTGCGGTCGGTGAAGGTGGCCGGGAGGATCTGGCCCGGGTTCTCGAGCTGCTCCACTCCGTGGCCGGGCTGCGGCCCCTGCGCGTTGCCGAGCTTCTCGAAGGTGATGTAGAGCCGGGTCCCCTCGGGCAGGCTCGCCCAGTCGAACCGTACGGTGAACGGCTGGGGGGTCTGCTTGGGGTTGTTGAGCATGACGACGAAGGCCTTGGACGGGCTGACGCCGCCGGGAACGGAGTCCTCCACCTGGAGGTTCTTCAGCGCGGCATGCTTCCTCGAGGTCACCAGCGTGCCCACGTCGAAGATCTGGGCGGCCCGGACGGGGTCCTCGTCGCAGGTGGCGACGGCCAGGACGCAGGAGTGCTGGGCGGCGGTGGCCGGGAGGAGGAAGTCCCACTCGGCCACGCCCGGTTCCGCCGCCTCCAGCCGGGCGAACGTCCGGGTCGGCCCGAGCGGCGTGTACGCGGTGGCGACGGGGTCGGCGGCGAAGGGCTTGCCGTTGGACCAGAAGTCCGGGGGCAGGGCGGGCAGGCCGGCGGAGGCGTCGGCCAGGAAGGCCCGCACGCGCACGTTCGTCGCCGTGCTCACGCCCCGGTTGTGCACCTGGACGTAGAAGCGGTTGAGTCGGTCCCGACGCGCGGTGCGGTGGGCGATCGTGGTCAGCGCGACGTAGTCGTCGACCACGGTGGGCGTCTGGTAGTTCGGCTCCGGGGCGTCCACGAGGATGTCGGGGCTCTGCCACCACCACATCGTGCCCGGCGTCGCGCTCGGGTCGAAGGGGTCCGCGACGCCCGAAGGGGACGGCTGGACCCGCCCGGAGTCGAGCACCGTGTCGCGCAGATACAGGTCGACCGTCTTGGGCTGCCCCGCGTCGACGGGCCGCTCCCAGACGCTCCGGCCATGGGTGGCCGCGCGCAGCAGCCGGCTCTTGGCGTGGAGGACGAGGTCGAACACCGGCGCGTTGGGCAGGCCCTGGTCCCAGGGGAGCCAGGTCAGGCCGGCGTCCTCGGTTCGGAAGACGCCGATGTCACCGCCGCAGAAGAGCCGGTTGGCGTTCGCCGGGTCGATGACGATCGAGTTGATGGGATTGGCCTGCGCCAGGCCGTTGGAGCGCGAGGTCCAGACGGTGTCGGTCACCCCCCGCCGGTAGACGTGGTCGTTGCTGAACTCGCCGGGCGCCTCGGAGCTGAACAGGCCCGCGAACGTCACCCAGACGGTGCCCGCGGTATCGACGGCGATGTCCGAGACGCACACCGAGGGGAGGGGACCGGCGGTCAGATCGGTGCGCGTCACGTCCGGGGGATTCCATGTCGCTCCGGTGCGCCGGTACTGGTGGACGTGCCCGTCCTTCGTACCGGCGTACACGATCGTGCTGTCGGTCGGATGGACGGCGATCGCCGTGATCGGCGAACCCGGCGCCGCCCAGACCGCCGACCACGTGTCCCCGCTGTTCGCGCTGCGCCAGAGCAGTCCGCCGCCGAAGTAGCAGGTCGTGGGGGTGGCCGGATCGAGCGCGAACGGACCGTAGAACTCGGCCTTGTCGTCGCTGATCCCGCTCCTCTTGGACAACCACGAGGCGCCGGCGTTGTCGGACCGCAGGATGTCCGTGTAGGTGTACTGCATGAACATCCGGGTGGGCTTCGACGGGTCGATGGCCGTGAAGCCACCGTCCCCACCCCTCGACAGGGTCCAGGCCGGAGTCCCCGCGTAGCGCTGGACGCCGTTGTCCTGGGTGCCGCCCAGCATGACGTTCTCCCACTCGGGATGGAGGGAGAGCGACTCGAACTGCAGCGTCGCCAGGTCGCGGTTGCGGTGGCTCCACGTCACTCCCGTGTCGGTGGAGATCTCGACACCACCGTCGTTGGCCGCCCAGCAGGTGGCGGGGTTGCCGGGATCGAAGACGAGGGCATGGTGGTCGGCGTGGACGTCCGCGATGTGGTCGAAGACGCCGCCACCGGTGCTGGAGCGCCACAGGCTGCGCTCGGCGACGAACACGATGTTGGGATCGGTCGGGTGCACGGCCACGTTGAGGGCCCACCAGCTCTGGTCGGTGAAACCGAACACGGCCGTGTGGGTGTGACCCGCCACATCGTTGGTGGTCAGGGTCACCCTCCCACCGCCGGCCAGACGTGCGAACTCCTGTGCCGTGAAAGAGGCGGTGTGCGTATGGGCGGAGGCTCCGGCCGATGTGCTCGTGTACGTGTGGGGAGCTGTCGGCGCGATCATGTCCGCGGCGGGCACGGTGAACTGATGGACGTGCCCCGCACTCGGGAATGTCGTCGACGCCGCCGGGTAGTTGAGGCGCATCGGGACTGCCGACCACGTGGCGCCTCCGTCTGTCGTCCTGGCGAGCGCGGAGAAGCCCGGGAAGAAGGAGAACAACGCGAGGACCAGTGCGGGGTTCCCCGTCTGCTGAGTCATCGCCACCCGCTCGAAGGTGCCTGCCGTGGGCAGCCCGGGGCTGTTGATCACCGTCCAGGCGGACCACGTCCCGTTGGTCCTGGTGCTGGTCCACAGGGCCTGGCCGAAGGCGGCGGCGATGACCTTGACGGTGCCCTGGGGGCCCGGCATGCGCAGGACCACCATGTCGCTGAACAGGCCGAACTCGTTGAGGACCGTCCAGTTCACGCCGCCGTCGGTGCTCTCGCAGACACCGATGCTGGAGGAGAGCAGCAGGCGCTGGCCCGTCGAGTCCGTCGGATCGAACACCAGGCGGGTGATCTCGGCCCGCTCGAAGTGCCCGATTCCCAGCTCCGTCCAGGTGTCCCCGCCGTCGGTGGAACTCAGCAGCCCGCTGCCGTAGTAGGTGTCGGCCGAGGACTGGAACTCGCCGGTGCCCGCGACGATGTGGAGATGGTCGTTCGGGTCGATGGCCAGGGTGCCGATCGCCAGGCTGCGTTGGAAGTCCGACTTCGGGGTCCAGGTCAGCCCGCGGTCGGTGCTCTTCCACACTCCGCCGTTCGCCGTGCCCAGGTACACCGTCTTGGTGTCGGTGGGGTCGATGGCGATCGCGAGGGAGCGGCCGCCGTAGCCCGTACCGAAGGACACCACCGGTCCTGGGCCCATGGGGGTCCAGTTGGTGTCGCCCGTCACCGGCGGCGCCGGAAAGGTGCCCGGGCCCTGGTCCGCCGTGGCCCGCAGGCCCGCCTCGATGCGGTCCCGACGCTCCCGCAACGCCCTGATCTGCGAGATCTGCGTCTCCCGAACGCCGGGCGGGACGCGGCCGAGGTGGCCGAAGCGGCGCTCCCAGTGGAACCGCTCGCGCTCGAAGGGGCTGTCGCCCTCCTCCTGCTCACCGGCCGCGGCCGCCTGCCCCTCGTCGAGGTCCGCCGGCCGGGCCTCGCCCCCTGGCCTTTCCCCACGCGCCGTGACCACCACGGTGGTGTGCGCGTCGCCCTCGTACCCGTCCTGGGCGAACCCTTCGCCCCTGTCCTCGTATGTCGCCCCGATGTGATGCTCGCCCGGCTCCAGCCGTGCCGTCGAGAGCCGGCAGAGGAAGGTCCCGCTGCCGTCCGGGCGGATCGCCTCGCCCTTGTCGCGGGCGGGATCGGGCACGGTCTGTCCCCGCAGTACGCGGTTGGCCAGGACCGCCTGCCCGTCGACCGTGAGCCGGACGGGCCAGCTCTGCCAGCCTGTGCCGTGGATATCGAGCGGCATGCCCTGCCTGCATTCGTGGAGGCTGGCCTCCAGGAGGGGGGTGGGGGCCGATCCGCCCTCGGACCGGCCCGTGCTGTTTCCGTAGCCGTCGTCCATGAATCTCACGATAGGCGCAGGTCAGAGGCGTCGCCTGTCCAAGCTTCAATGTTTGAACGGGGGTCGATGCCGGTGTTCCGCGGGCGTTCTAGGGCGTGGGGAAGGCCGGGGCACGGGTGGCGAGGGTGTGCGTGTTCCCGGCTCCGTCGGTGATCTGGGCAGTGGTGTCGCGCGGCGGATGGTCCGACGTGAGGCCCAGCAGGAAGCCGCTGTTGCCGGCCGCGACACCGGGGGTGCCGAAGTCGATGGTGAGCCGGTTCCCCCGCTGCGTGACGGAGACGGGCCGGACCGTTCCCGAGCCGCCCTGAGCGATGACGAAGAGGTCCGATCCGCCGGTTCCGTCGTAGTCGACACGGCTGACGGGCCCGAAGTCGAGGCTGAGCATGCGGACGGCCGACGCCGGCAGCGGACCCGAGACCGGTGTCATGTCGACGCGGTACTCGTACGGGTACTTGCCGGCACCGACCGAGCCGGCGATGCCGCGCGGGTACAGACGTGACTGGAGCGAACCCGATCCCGTGGCACCCGCGATCTGGATGGCCGGCGCGATGTCGTTCGGCACGGCCGTGCCCGAAGGATCAAACACGCACTCGATGATGGTGGACGTCACATCCACCGCGCGCAGGGCCCACTCGAACGGCTGCAGCGTGCGGCGGATCACGCCCTGGCACACGGCGCAGAAGGGCGTGAGGTTGCGCATCATGCAGTTGAACGCCGGCCGGTACAGACCGCAGTGGTAGTAGCCCGCCCCCTCGAAGGCGCCGATCGTGCCCGCCGCCACGGGGTTGGCCTGCGGGTCGCACACCGCGCAGTTGGCGTTCTTGGATGTGGGCATCGCGGTCGTCGCCTGCACCAGCGCCGCCCATTTGATCGTGGTGCGCCCGGTGTCCAGGGTGACGTTCGGCGCGGTGGGTTCGGTGCCGGTGTAGGAGTCGTGTCCGGTCTCCGAACAACTGACCCAGGACTCGTACTCGTCGGCGAGTCCGAACCCGGAGTGTCCCAGCTCGTGCGCGGCGACCGTGACCCAGTTGGCGCTCGTCGACGTCACGGCGATGGTCCCGCCCGAGCCTCCGTACTTGGCGCTGTTGACCACGACGATCGCCTGGTGCCAGGCCGGGACCTGGGCCTTGAGCACGCCTTGCACGATCGACGTGTCGGCCGCCAGCAGTCGGGGGAGCCCGCCGAAGCAGTAGGTGGCGTCGAAGTAGGTCTTCGGAGTGGCTCCCGTCCCGCCGCAGGACGCGGGGTCGTCGGCGCCGCTGTCGGTGGAGGTGACGTCCACACGGTGGATGTTGATCCGGCCCTGGACCGCGGGCTCGTTGAACGGCGGCATGGCGAAGAGCTGGCTGACGAAGAACTGCGCGTCCGTGTGCCACTGCACCATCTCGCTGCTCCGGTAGCCCTCCGAGAGCAGAACGAGGTTCCACCGCGAGGCAGTCGGGCCGCTGTTGTGGAGCAGCGTCGTACCGAGGACGGTGCCGTCGCCGGTTCCCATCAGGACCCGCCTCCCTCGGTGCCGTGGCCCAGCTGGTACCGGCCGATCGTCTGTGTCCGCACGGTGGTGCGCAGCAGCGCCACCTCCTTGGCCTCCGCCAACGCGGGCACCAGTGCGAAGAAGCGTCCCTTGGGCTGGTTGATCGGCTTGTGCGTGAACGGCCGGTCCGGATCGGTGGAGAGGACCTCCGCCTCTTCCCTGATCGGGTTGTCCAGCGGACGGCTGTGGATCCGCTGTCCCCGCGCGTTCAGTATGTCCACGCGGTAGCCGACCGATACGTCGGGCTGTTCGGCGGCGGCGGGGCTCAAGCCGATCGACAAGCCCTGCTGTCCGGCGGGAGCGTCCGGAATCACCAGGTCGACCGGCTCGCTGGCCACCAGTTCGATGTGTTGGCCCCGGTACTCAAAGGTGAGCCGTATCGCACCGCTCATCACGCACGCCTCCTCGGATCCGGGTTCGACGCACACGGTCGCCACCCCCAACCGGACCATCATCGGATGCAGCCCGCCACACCGGGCGAACAGCCCTGGGCAAGGTGCGCCGGGCACCGGTGGGTGAACAGGAGGGCGGTCGGGTTACTCCGAACAGGTGGCTCGCTGCCGGTGCCCGCAGGGCCGTGGGCGACCACCGGCGGGCGGCCGATGGCTCCGGGCGCCGACGGCCGGGCTCGTCGGCGTGCGTGCCGGGCGACGCTAGAACCAGTTGAGGGTGAGTGGAAAGGCGGTGCCGGCAGAGGCTCCGGTCGCGTCTGTGGCGGTGACGGTGATCTGAACGGTCCCCGAGCCCCATGGCTTGCCGCTGATCCGACCCGTCGCGGCGTCCAGAGTCAGCCCCCAGGGCAGCCCGCTCGCGCTGTAGCGCAGAGGAGGCCTCCCTCCGGTCGCGGTGAGCTGGATCGTGCAGCTCTGGTTGAACTTGCATGTCTGCGGGCCGGGGTTGGCGACCTTGAGGTCCCCGGTGGGCGGCGGCGTGGTGCCGTCACAGCCGGGAGCAGCCTCCGCGGGCAGCGCCACACGCCAGATCTGGTTGTCGTTCTCGGAACCCACCAGGAGCGTGGCGCAGTCGGCGTACGTCACGATCTCACCCTGGGGCTGGGCGGGCAGCGCCACGTCGGCCAGCTTGGCTCCGGTCGCCGCGTCGTACACCGCGGCCGTGTTCGCCCCCAGGGGACCGCCGCTGCGCAGGATGTAGGACTTTCCGGTGGGCGAGAAGGCACCGTCGGTGGCGAAGACGGGTCCGGGTCGGACCGGGGTGAGGGTGTTGAGCTGTCCGGGCTGCGGCGGCAGCGGCGCCTTGTAGAGCTGACCGGGGGCGCCGATGAGCTTGCTGGCGACGTACAACTGCCCGGTCGCGGGGTCGGCGAGGAGCGATTCGGCGTCATGGCGGCCGTCGGAGTAGGCGAAGCGGTAGGTGACGGGGGTGACGGTGGCGGCTCCCGCGAGCGTGTCGGGTTCGGGGAAGCCGTGGACGGTGAGCTCGGCGCGGCCGCTGAAGTTGTCACCGATGTCACCGACGAGGATCACCGGGCGGCCGGCCGGGTCCTTGCCGAGGGCCAGCGCCTCCCAGTCCGTGTTGGAGGTGCCGGCGACGGTGAGGGTGGCTTTGAGCTGTCCGGTGGGTCCGCTGCAGTCGACCGCGAACACCTGGTTGCTGTTGCCGCTGTCGTTGACGGCGTAGAGGACGCCGGGGTGGCGCGTACTCATGGCGAGCCCGCTGATCTCCGCCAGGCCTGCGGGCAGGGTGCACGTGCGCTCCGGGGCCGAGGGCGCCGACAGCACCGCGGGGCGCCCGGCCTTCCCGGGTGCGGATGCGGGTGCGGACGCGGATGCGGATGCGGCTTGCGGTATCGGCCAGAGCAGGACGAGGCTCGCGGCAGCCGCCGCGACGCGTGAGGGTGCGAGGAGTCGGGACATGCGCACAATGTGGCGGCGAAAGCCGCAGTTCCCAAGCGCCGGACACTGCGCGTTGAGCATGAACCGATGCCGGGCGGGCATGGCGCGCCCGGGGCAACTCCCATGGCCGGCCGGGGGAATCAGCGACTGGGCTCGCGGACGGGCGAGTTGTGCCGAGCGTGTGCGAGGAAGGCCCGCGCAGCACGGCTCAGGGGGCGTCTGGCGTGCACGATTCCCACGGGCCGGAGCAGCGGCGGTGTGAAGGAGCGGACCTCGGCGCGGCGGCCGAAGGCCCGTAAGACGACGTCCCGGTACCAGATGAGCGAGCCCCGGCCGTCGATCACGCCGGTCACCCAGGCCAAGCGTTCGTTGACCTCCAGCGTGGGCGCGGGCCGTACCCCGAGGACGCTGAACATCGCCTCCAGCTCCGTACGGCGGCCCGTTCCCGGAGCCGGCAGCACCATGTCAAGACCGTCGAGCATCCGGAGGGGCAGCGGGTCGGGCAGTTGGGAGCCGAGCGGCGAGATCAGGACGACCTCCCGCTCCTGGATGTGGTGCGCCGACAGCTCCTTGTCCACCGGCAGGTCGACCAGCCCCAACTCGGCGGTGCCGTTGACGAGTTCCTGCACAAGAACCTCCCGGCTGTCGTGCTGGTGCAGGCGTACGTCAATGCCGGGGCTGCGCTCGGTGAAGGCAGGTACGAGATCGACGGCAAGGTCGAGCGCCAGGGTCGGCGTGGCCACGACGTGCAGGGTGGCGCGGGTGTTCTGCCCGTGCGGGGCTCCGACGTCCTCGATCGCCTCCACCGCGTCGAGCACCGTACGGGCGAGCCGGACCACGCGGGTGCCTTCGGGTGTGAGGTCCACGCCGCGCCCGCGCCGGGCGAGCAGCTCCACTCCGAGGTCGCGCTCCATGGCCTGAACGGCCCGGGAGAGGGCGGACTGGGCGACGAACACCGAAGCCGCCGCGCCGGTGATGGAGCGGCAGTCCGCGACGGCGACGAGATATCGAAGCTGCGCGAGTGTGGGGGTCATGACCGGACGGTAACCCCAGGATCGTTCAGGTGTAAGGGGCAGCAGAGTGAACAACCGACCGATTACGGAAGCCCTCATACCAGATCGGCTGCGAGCCATACCGACACGGCATGTCCGGCCGCACGGCCGGGCCGCGCCGCCGTGCGGAAGGAATGGCTCCGGTGCGTGCAACAACGCAGGCCGAAGCGGTGGGAGCGGTCGCAGGCTGCGGATTTCGCAGCAATCGCCGGGCGTCCAGAAGCAAATGGACCCTACCAACACGGCCGTTGACACTCAGAGGCGACCACCGCACGATGCAACGCGGCACGACGAGGTTACCGTCGGTCACCCATGGTGAGTGCCCCTCCGGAGGGGCGTGGGCGGACCCTCGCCACCCCCGTTCACCTGCCCTGGTCCGCGCCGCACCGTCCGCGCCATCGCTCCGAGCCCCGTCTGTTCCGCCCGCTCGCGCTGCCGTTCCCCGGCCCGTTGGCCCAGCCCGTTCACCCCTGCCCGTTCGGCCTGTCAGGAGCGCCTGTGACACCCCAGCCGACCCGTTCCGCCGCCCGCGACCTCGTCGTCGCGGTCAGCCCCTTCGAGGAGCCCAACCCCAGGATCGTCGTGGCCGCCGAGCGCGCCGGCGCGCTCGGCCTGCTCGATCTCGGCAGAGATGCCGGCCTTGCCCGCCGCGCACTGGCCGAAGCTGCGCGGACCCTGCGGCAGCCCTACGGCGTACGCGTGCCGGCCGGCTGCCCGGTCTGGCCGGACGAGCTGCCGACCGAGGTGGACACCGTGCTCCTGGCCGATCCCGCCCAACAGCCGCGCCCAGCAGCCTGGGCAGCCGGCGGGGCCCGACAGGTCTGGGCCGAGGTGACCAGCCCTCAGGAGGCGGCGGACGCCGTGGCTGCCGGAGCGGACGCGGTCGTCGCGAAGGGGCACGAGGCGGGCGGGCGAATCGGCGAACTGACGACGTTCGTCCTGCTGCAGCGACTGCTGGCCGACCCGGACGTAGCGGTCCCCGTCCTCGCCCAGGGCGGCATCGGCCCGCACACCGCGGCCGCGGCCGTCGCAGGCGGCGCCGCCGGGGTGGTGCTCGACGCCCAACTCGCCCTCACCACCGAGGGCGAGGCCGGCCTCCCCGGCGAGATCGCCGCCGCCCTCCGCGCGATGGACGGCAGCGAAACCCTGATCGTCGCGGGCCACCGGATCTACACGCGCCCCGACCTCACCCCGTCCGACCCCGGGGACCTGGTCCACCGGCTCGGCGCCCGCGGACTGCACACCCACGCCCTGCCCGTCGGCCAGGACGGCGCCTTCGCCGCCCGTCTCGCGGCCCGTCACCGCACCACGGGCGGCGTGGTACAGGCCGTACGCGAGGCGGTCACGACCCATCTGGACGCAGCCGTGGAGAGCGCCCCACTGCGGCCGCGATCCTCGGCGCCTCATCTCCCCGTAGCCCAGGGCCCGATGACCCGGGTCAGCGACCAGGCGGCGTTCGCCGAGGCCGTCGCGGGCGCGGGCGGGGTCCCGTACCTGGCACTGGCCGTCATGCCGGGCGACGAGGTCCGCAGCCTGCTCGCCGAGACCGCACAGCGCCTGGGCGCCCGGCCCTGGGGCGTCGGCCTGCTCGGCTTCGCGCCGCCGGAGCTGCGGGCCGAGCAACTGGCCGCGGTGGCCGAGATCCGCCCCCCGTACGCGATCATCGCAGGCGGGCAGCCGGCTCAAGCTGCCCCGCTCGAGGCCGGGGGCACACGGACGTATCTGCACGTCCCCTCCCCCAGGCTGCTGGAACGGTACCTCGCCGAGGGCGCCCGGCGGTTCGTCTTCGAGGGCCTTGAATGCGGCGGCCACATCGGTCCTCGGGCCTCCTTCACCCTGTGGGAGGAGCAGATCGACCGGCTGCTGGTCTGCGAGGACATCCCGGCCCTGGACGTGCTCTTCGCCGGCGGCATCCACGACGAGCGGTCCGCCGCCATGGCCGCCGTCGCCGCCGCGCCACTCGCCGAGCGGGGTGCCCGGATCGGAGTCCTGATGGGCACCGCCTACCTCTTCACGGCGGAGGCGGTCACCGCCGGAGCCGTACTGCCCGGCTTCCAGGCCGCCGCGCTCGACTGCGAGGCGACCGTCCTGCTGCGGTCCGCGCCCGGACACACCACGCGGTGCGCGGCGACCGAGTACGCCGACACCTTCGAGAGGGCCCGGCTGCGGCTGACGGAGGACGGTGCGAGCCCACGCGAGGTAGGGGAAGAGCTGGAGCGGCTCAATCTCGGGCGGCTGCGCATCGCCAGCAAGGGGCTGCGCCACGGGAGCGCAGGACCGGTGCCGGTGACCGAGGAGGAGCAGCGACGCGATGGCCTCTTCATGCTCGGCCAGGCCGCGACCGCCCGGTCCGCCACCACCACGGTCGCGGCCCTGCACGGGCAGGTGACGGACGGCGCGAGCGCCTTCCTGGAGCAGCGGGCGCGGGAACTCGCCCCGGCCGCGCCGCCTTCGGCGGAGGCTGCCGAGCCGCTGGACATCGCGATCGTCGGAATGGCCTGCGCGTATCCGGGTGCGGGGGACCTGGCCGCGTTCTGGGCGAACATCGTCGCGGGCCGGGACGCCGTCACGGAGGTGCCGGAGGACCGGTGGGATCCGGCGCTCTACTTCGACGCCGACCCGGCTCGGGCCGGGGAGCGCACGCCCTCGCGGTGGGGCGGCTTCCTGCCCCCGGTGCCCTTCGACGCACTCGCGCACGGCATCCCGCCGGCCTCGCTGTCCGGGATCGAACCGGTGCAGCTGCTCGCCCTGGAGATCGCGGCCCGCGCCCTCGCGGACGCCGGCTACGGCGGCGAACGCCGGTACGACCGCTCGCGCACCTCGGTGGTCTTCGGCGCGGAAGCGGGCACGGACCTGGCGGGCGCCTACGGGTTCCGCGCCCTCTACCCCGGCTATCTCGGCGAGATGCCTCCGGAACTGGACGCCTCGCTGCCGAGGCTCACCGAGGATTCCTTCCCGGGCGTGCTGGCGAACGTCATCGCGGGCCGGATCGCCAACCGGCTCGACCTCGGCGGCGCGAACTGCACGGTCGACGCGGCCTGCGCCTCGTCGCTCGCCGCGCTGGACCTGGCCTGCCGCCAACTCCGGTCCGGCGACAGTGACATGGCGCTGTGCGGCGGGGCCGACGTGCACAACGGCATCAACGACTACCTGATGTTCGCCTCCGTGCGGGCCCTGTCCCCCACCGGCCGGTGTCGCCCCTTCGACGCGGCCGCCGACGGAATCGCGCTGGGCGAGGGGGTCGCCGCGGTGGTGCTCAAGCGGCTGGAGGACGCACAGCGGGACGGCGACCGGGTGTACGCGGTCGTCAAGGCCGTCGGCGCCTCCAGCGACGGGCGCTCCCTCGGGCTGACCGCACCCCGCGCCGACGGCCAGCGGCGCGCCCTGTCGCGGGCGTACGAGCAGGCGGGCGTCGCACCGGCCGACGTGGGTCTTGTCGAGGCGCACGGTACCGGCACCGTGGTCGGCGACGGCACCGAACTGGCCGTGCTGACCTCGCTGTTCGATGCCTCCGGGAACGCCGGGTGCCCCCTCGGCTCGGTCAAGTCCCAGATCGGCCACACCAAGTGCGCGGCCGGTCTTGCGGGGCTGATCAAGGCCGCGCGGGCGGTCCATGCCGGGGTACGGCCGCCGACACTGCACCTCGACAGCCCGCATCCCGACTGGCGGGCGGGGGCGGGCCCGTTCTTCTTCGACACCGAGGCCCGGCCGTGGGCGGCGCCCGCGGGTCAGCGGATCGCCGGCGTGAGCGCCTTCGGCTTCGGCGGCACGAACTACCACGCCGTGCTGGCGGGTTACGAGGAGGAGCCCCCTCACGGGCTTGAGGCCTGGCCGGCGGAGCTGTTCTGCTTCCGAGGTGCCGACCACCGCGCGGCGGCGAGGGCGATGGACCGGCTGGTGGCGCGGCTGGAGGAGAACGACAGCGCGGGACGGCCCTGGCCGCTGCGCGACCTGGCCGCCGAAACGGCCGCGTCGGCATCCGGCCCCGTACAGGTCTCGGTGATCGCCGAGAGCCTGGACGACCTCGCCGCCAAGCTGGAGCGGGCCCGCGGCTTCACCGCCGGGGACGGGGTGCACGTACGGGCACCGGGGGCGGATCCCGGGAAGGTGGCGTTCCTCTTCCCCGGACAGGGCAGCCAGCGCCCGGGAATGCTGGGGGACCTGTACGTCGCGTTCCCCCCGCTGCGGGGCCTGCTGGACGAGGCTCCGGCGCAGGTGGTGGCAGCGATGTTCCCTCAGGCGGCCTTCACGCCGCAGGAGCGGTCGGAGCAGCGGGCCGCGGTCACCGACACCCGCGTCGCACAGCCTGCGCTGGGTCTGGCGGGCGCGGCAGCGCACCTGCTGCTCGGCTCGCTGGGCGTCCGGCCGGACTGCGCCGCCGGACATTCGTACGGGGAGCTGACCGCGCTGTGGGCCGCCGGCTCCTTCGACACCGCGGCGCTGCTGCGGCTGAGCGGGCGTCGGGCGTCGGCCATCCTGGACGCCGCCGGGGAGGACCCCGGGGCGATGGCCGCGGTGACGGCCGCCCCCGAGCAGGTTCGGGAGATCGCGGCGCGGGCGGGGTGCGTGATCGCCAACCACAATGCGCCGTCCCAGTGCGTGGTCTCGGGTCCGACGCCCGCCGTCGAGGCCGCCCTGGCCGACCTGCACGCCGCAGGGCTGCGCGGCGAGCGCATCCCGGTGGCCTGCGCCTTCCACAGCGAGGTCGTGGCCGGCGCAGTGGACGCCTTCGCCGCCGAGCTGGCCGGGACGGCCGTGGTGGGGCCCACCGTCCCGGTCTGGTCCACGGCCACGGCCCGGCCGTATCCCGCGGATCCCGCGGAGGTGCGCGAGGTGCTCGCCCGGCAAGTGGCCGAACCCGTGCGCTTCGTGGACCAGATCGAGGCCATGTACGCCTCCGGGGTACGGACGTTCGTCGAGTCGGGGCCCGGCCGGGTGCTGACGGGTCTGGCCGACAGGATCCTGGGCGCCCGCCCGCACACGGCCGTCGCCGTCGACGTTCCCGGCGAGCCGGGCCTGCCCCGGCTGCTCGCCACGCTCGCGGAACTGGCGGCGGCCGGGGTACCGGTCGACCCCGAGGCGCTCTTCAAGGGGCGTACGGCCCTGCTGCCCGAGCGGGCGCCCCGCCGGCCCGGCTGGCTGGTCGACGGCCATCTGGTGCGCACGGCCGACGGCTCGCCGGTGGCGGGCGGCCTGCGGCCCGCCCGGCGCGTGCACGTGCCGCAACCCGCGGCCGCGACGGACCGCCGCGAGGAGACCGTACTGGAGTACCTGCGCGGGGCGCGGGAGCTGGTGGCGGCCCAACGCGAGGTCCTGCTGGGCTACCTGGGCACCGACGCGCCCGCGGCGCTGCTTCGTCCGGTCGCACCGCGACCCGCGGTGGCAGCGGCGCAGGCGCCGGCCGAGGAGGCCGAGCCCGCGGTGGTCCCGGCCGACCGGGGGCCGCTCACCCCGCACGAGGTCATGGACGCGGTCCTGGAGATCGTCCACACCCGCACCGGCTACCCGCGGGACATGCTGGACCCCGACCTCGACCTGGAGGCGGACCTCTCGGTCGACTCCATCAAGCGCGTGGAGATCGTCGGGGCCCTGGCCGACCGCATCGGCCTGCCCCGACAGCTCGACGGCGGCACGGAGTCGGCCGTGGAGGAGCTGTCCCGGATCAAGACGCTCCGCGGGATCGTGGACTGGATCGCCGCCCGGGAACCGGCGGCGCCGACCACCACCCCGGACGGGGCCCCGTCCACGCCGGACGCAGTCCCGGACCCGGTCCGGCCCGCTGTCGAGGCCCAGGCCCGGGCTGTGGCCGGGGCCGAACCCGGCAGGGCCCTCGTACGCCGCCCGGTCCGGCTCCGTGTCGAGACGGCCCCCGCGGGGCCGCCCGTCGCGGGCGATCCCGGAAAGGCACTGGCCGGGCGGACGTTCGCCGTGGTCGAGGACGGGCTCGGGGTGGGGCCCGTACTCGCCGCGCTGCTGGAGTCCCACGGCGCACGGGTGCGCACCGTCCCCGCCGATCAGCCGGCGGACGCCGAAGGGGTCGACGGCCTCGTCGATCTGAGTGCCCTGCAGCCCGGGCCGGATCCCGTTCTGCCCGAGGCGTTCGGGAGGCTGCGCGGGGCACTGGTCGGCGGGGTGCGCCGGCTGATGGTCGTCACCGCGGCGGGCGGGGCGTTCGCACACGGCCCGGCCGCGCCCGATCCGGTTCCGGGTCTCGGGCTGCGCGGGTTCGCCCGCAGCGCCGCGCTCGAATGCCCCGGGGTCCTCGTGCGGGCCGTGGACATCGACCCCAAGGACCGCCCGGAACGCATCGCCGCCCACTTGCTCGCCGAACTGTGCGCCCCGGACGAGCCGGTGGCCGTCGCCTACACCAACGGCACCAGGACCGTCCTGCGCACCGTACCCGCGCCGCTCCCGTACACCTCACCCCCGCGGGTGAACCTGGACCGCGACTGCGTGGTCCTGCTCACCGGCGGGGCCCGCGGCATCACCGCCCGCGTCGCCCTCGCCCTGGCCCGCGCCACGGGCTGCCACATCGAACTGATCGGACGTACTCCCCCACCCGAGGCCGCCGAGGACCCCGCCCTCGCTTCGGCACACGACCGCGTCGCCCTGCGCGCCGCACTGATCGCCGGGGGGCTGCGCACCCCGGCGGAGATCGAGGCGGCCGCGTCCGGGATCCTGACGGCCCGGGAGGTACGGGCCACCCTGGCCGCTCTCCTCGGCACGGCGGCGTCCGTCCGCTACCACTGCGCCGACGTCACCGACGAGGCCGCCGTACGCGCGGTCGTGGCCGGCATCCGGGCACGCCACGGCCGACTCGACGGAATCGTGCACGGTGCGGGCCTGCTCCGGGACTCCCTCCTTCGTGACAAGGACCCGGCGTCCTTCGCCGAGGTCTTCGCCACCAAGGTGGACGGTGCCCGCCACCTCGCTGCCGCCGTCGCCGACGAGGGCACGGCAGCCGGGCCCGCCCCGGCCTTCCTGGTCCTCTTCGGCAGCGTCGCCGGCGTGTACGGCAACCGCGGCCAGAGCGACTACGCGGCCGCCAACGACGCCCTGGACACCCTGGCCCACACCTGGTCCGCGGCCTCTCCGGGCCGCGTCCTCGCCGTCGACTGGGGCCCGTGGGCCGCGGAGGCGGGCGGCATGGTCACCCCGGAGCTGGAGCGCGCATACGCCCAACGGGGCATCGCGCTCATCCAGCCCGACGCGGGCGCAGAGGCCTTCCTGGCGGAACTGGCCCACGGCACGGATCCGCAGGTCGTCCTCATGGCCGACGGGACGGACGGGACGGACGGGACGGACGGGACGGACGGGACGGACGGGACGGACGGAACTGACGAGCCGGACGGCCCGGAGAGGGCTGACGCGCCGAACCAGGAGGCCCACCATGGCTGATCCGGATCCGACCGATGCCGCGATCGTGGGCATGGGCGCCGTGTTCCCCGGTGCCGGCGACCTCGCCGCTTACCGGCACAACCTGTTCGCCGGTGTCGACGCGATCACCGACGTGCCGGCCGGGCGTTGGGATCCGCAGGTGTACTACGCCCCCGACGGGCCGCCCGCCAGCGACCGCTTCTACTGCCGCCGCGGCGGCTTCGTCGACGGCCTCGCCGCCTTCGACCCCACCCGTTTCGGCATCATGCCCGCAGCCGTCGCAGGGGCCGAGCCCGACCAGCTGCTGGCCCTGCACGCGACGGCCGAGGCCATCGCCGACGCAGGCGGCGAGGACCGGCTGCCCGCCGACCGGTCCCGGATCGGCGTGGTGCTTGGCCGGGGCGGATTCATGGGCGTGGCGACCGCCCGCCTCGACCAACGGGTACGCACGGCACACCAGTTGAGCGCCACTCTGCGCGAGCTGGCACCGGAGCTTGGCGCCGACCGGATCGCCGCGATCAGGCAGGCCTTCCAGGGAGCCCTGGGCCCGGAGCAGCCGGAGGCGTCCATCGGCCTGGTCCCGAGCTTCACCGCGGCCCGGACCGCCAACCGCCTCGACTTCCGCGGCCCCGCCTACACCCTGGACGCGGCGTGTGCCTCCTCGCTGCTGGCCGTGGACCAGGCGGTCGCCCTGCTGGCCTCCGACCGCTGCGACCTGGTCGTCGCGGGGGCCGTCCACCACTGCCACATCGCCACCCTCTGGAGCGTGTTCACCCAGCTGGGCGCGCTCAGCCCCAGCGAGCGCATCCGCCCCTTCGACCGCCGGGCCGACGGCACACTCCTGTCCGAGGGGACGGGCGTGGTGCTGCTCAAACGGCTCGCGGACGCCCAGCGGGACGGCGACCGGGTGTACGCGGTGATCCGCGGGGTCGGCGTGGCGGGCGACGGCCGCGCCTCGAGCCTGATGAGCCCACTGGTGGACGGCCAGGTCCAGGCGCTGGAGCGGGCGTGGACGATGGCGGGCCTCGATCCGGCGGCCTCCGGCTCGATCGGCCTCCTGGAAGCCCACGGAACCGGGACCCCGGTCGGCGACGAGGCCGAACTCGCCACTCTGGCACGCGTGTTCGGGCCGCCCGCCGCCGGGCCCATCGGGCTCGGCTCGGTCAAATCCATGCTCGGGCACACCATGCAGGCCTCCGGCATGGCCGGGCTGATCAAGGCGGCGCTCGCCGTCCACGAGGGGGTGCTGCCGCCGACCCTCCACCTCGACGATCCGCACGAGGGCCTGGCCCTGACCCGGATGCGCCCGGTCCGCACGGCCGAGCCCTGGGATCCGGGCAGGGAGCCCCGCCGGGCCGCGGTGAACGCGTTCGGATTCGGGGGCATCAACGCCCACGTGATCCTGGAGGAGGCGCCCCGTCCCCGCGCGGTGCGGCTTCCGGTACGCCGCTTCCTCCCGCCGCCCACCGCGCGCACCACGGTCCGCCCGCGGAAGGCCGCCGGCCCGGCGTCCGTGCTCCTCCTCACGGCCGAGAACCCGGAGGCGCTGGCCCGGCTCCTGGCCGCTCCGGACGCGGCGGCCGCCGAGCGCGGCGGTCCGTGCCGGCTGGCGATCGCCGATCCGACCGCGGAGCGCCGGGCACTCGCGGCGAAGGTCATCGCACGCGGCCGCCGCTGGGGCGGCCGGGGCGGCGTGTGGTTCACGCCCCGGCCGCTGCTCGGCCCGTACGCCGCAGAGGCCGGCGGCAAGCTCGCCCTCCTCTTCCCGGGCCTGGAACCGGAGTTCGCACCCGCCCTGGACGAGGTGGCCGCCCGCCTGGGCCTTGCGGCCCCCGCACTCACCGGCGGCGGCGAGCTCGTCGAGCGCGCCCTCGACGCCCTCGCCACCGGCCGCTTCTTCGCCCGGGTCCTGGCAGAACTGGACATCCGGCCGGACCTGTTGGCGGGGCACAGCCTCGGCGAGTGGGCCGCCATGGTGGCCGCGGGGATGTACCCGCAGGAGGCGGTCGACAGCTTCCTCGGCTCGCTGCGGCCCGGCTCGCTCGCGGTGCCGGACCTCGTGTACGCGGCCCTCGCCTGCGGCGCGCCGCAGGCGGCGGCCGCCCTGCACGGCCGGGAGGGCACGGCCGTCAGTCACGACAACTGCCCCCACCAGTCGGTGGTCTGCGGACCGCCACGGCAGATCGCGTCGGTGCTCGACCGACTGGCCGACGAGGGCGTGCTGGGCCAGGAGCTGCCGTTCCGGTCCGGTTTCCACACGCCCATGTGGGAGCCGTACCTCGGCCAGGTGCGGGCCGCCTTCGAGCGCCTGCCGCTCCAGGCGAGCGAGGTCCCCGTCTGGTCGGCCACCACGGCCGCCCCGTACCCGTCCGATCCGGAGGGGATCCGGGAGCTGGTGATCCGGCACCTGCTGGAGCCGGTGGGCTTCCGCGCCCTGACGCTGCGGCTGTACGAGGCGGGCGCACGGGCCTTCGTCTCGGCCGGGCCGGGCAGCCTGACCGGCTTCGTGGACGACACCCTGCGCGGGACCGAGCACCTTGCCGCCGCCGCCTCCACCCCGCGCCTCTCGGGCATGGACGCCCTCCTGCACCTGACGGCTGCGCTGTGGACGGAGGGCCTGCAACCGCGCTGGGACCGGCTCACCGGCCGGCCCGCACCGGAGCGCACCGGGCGTCCGATGCTGCTCGACCTGGGCTCCCCCCTGGTGCACCTGAACGGCGCCGCCGAGCCCCTCCGGAAGCGCGGGCCGCTCTCCGCCCCGCGCCGCCCGGCCGCCTCCGGACGGCCGGTGCTTCTGTCGGCCCTGGACGCCGTCCTCGACGAGACCGAGGCGGCCGCCCACGCCGTCGCCGAAGCCCTGGCCGACGCGCCCCCGGCCCCGGCAGCGGCCTCGGCCGCCCGCGCCGCCGCCGAAGCCCCGGCAGACACACCCCCGGCCCCGGCAGGGGCCGTCACACGAGCGCCCGCCGCCGAGGCGTCGCGCACGGACACCCGCCGGCTCTCCCTCGACACCCTCCCCTCCGTCCGCGACCACTGCCTCTACCTGCAGCCGGAGGACTGGCCGGAGGACTCCGACCGCTTCCCCGTCGTCCCCATGACCACCATGCTGGAGCTGGCGGCCGAGGCCGCGCTCGCCACCCGGCCCGGGCAGCTCGTCACCGGCTTCGACGACATGCGCGCCTTGCGCTGGCTCCCCGTCGCACCCGCCGTCGACGTCGAGTTCACCACCCGCCCGGCCGACGGCGGCCGCGTCCGGGTGGACATCGGCGACTGCGCGTCGGTCACCGTGCGCCTCGGGTCCGGTCACGAGGAGCCTCCCGCACCCGACCCTGCGCCCCTCACCGCCGAACGCCCCGCGCCGGTCTCCGCCGAGGCGCTCTACCGGGACCGCTGGATGTTCCACGGCCCCCGGTTCGCCGGCGTCCATGAGGTCACCGCCGTCGCCGACGACGGAATCCGCGGAGTACTCCGGGCCCTGCCGGCCCCGGGCGCTCTCCTCGACGCCGCCGGGCAGCTCCTCGGCCACTGGATGCAGCTGCGCCTGGACTCCGACCGCCTGGTGTTCCCGGCCGTACTCGAGCGGACCCGCCTGTACGGCCCCCCGCCCGCGGCGGGCACACTGCTCGCGGCCACCGTCCGCATCCGTGAAGTGCGGCCCGCCTCCGTACGCGGCGATGTGGAGCTCCGTACCCCCGACGGCGCGGTCTGGGCACGCCTTGAGGACTGGACGTACCGCCGGTTCGCCGCCGACGAGCGGGTGTGGCCGATGAAGTTCACCCCGGAGGTGTCCGGGATCGGCGAGCCGCAGCCCGGCGGCTGGTGCGCGGCCACGCGTCGGTGGGGCGACCCCGCTTCGCAGGAACTGGTCATGCGCCGCTACCTCGGTGCCACCGAGCGCGCCGCGTACGAGCGGCTGGCGCCGCGCGCCCGCGCCCCCTGGCTGCTGGGCCGGATCGCGGCCAAGGACGCCTTGCGGCAGCTGCTGTGGGACCGGGGCGCCGGCCCGGTCTTCCCGGCCGAGGTCACCGTCGACCACGACGAGGCGGGCCGCCCGGTCCCCGGCGGCCTGGCCCGCGGCCTGCACGTGACCCTTGCCCACAAGGACCGGATCGCCGTCGCCTTCGCGCACCCCGACGCCCCCGTGGGCATAGACGTCGAGCCGGTGGCCGCAGACCCCGGCGCCCTGATCCGCATCGCGCTCACCACCGACGAACACCGCCTCGCCGAGCGGCTCGCGGCCCGGGACGGGACCGGCCTCGCGGCCGCCGTCACCACCGTCTGGTGCGCCAAGGAGGCCGCCGCGAAGGCGGAGGGCACGGGACTCGGTGGGCAGCTCGTGCGCTGGCAGGTGACCGAGGACCCCGCGGGCGGGCTGTGTGTCCTCTCCCCCGCCGGCCGCACCCACCGCGTACGCACGACGACGTACGAGGGCCATGAGGTCGCCTGGACCGTTCCGCATGTCCCGACCGCCCCGACCACGGGCACCGCACCGCCCCCGCAATCCGCCCCCGCAGTCCTTCCGACCCCGACGGAGAACAGCCATGGCATCTGACATCCTCGCCGAGATCACCGGCATGCTCGTCCGGATCGTCGGCGACGAGTTCCTCCTCGCCGACGAGGTCACCATGAAGACCACGTTCAACGAGGATCTGGCGCTGGAGAGCATCGAGTTCGTCGCTCTCGCCGAGCTGCTGCACGAGCGCTACGGGTCCCGGGTCGACCTGATGGGCTTCCTCGCGGAGAAGGACATGGAGGCGATCCTGGCCATGTCGGTCGGCGAGCTCGTCGACCACATCGGGCGGATCGCCCATGGCGCACTGGCCGCCCTGCCGGTCCGCCCGGTCCCGACGGCCTGACCGCCATGGCCGAGATCCTCGCCAACGCGCTGCGGTTCCACGTACAGCGACTGCCCGCGGCCGAAGTCCCGGCGTCCGACGGTACGGAGGCCGGCCCCGGCACCCCTGTCGTGTTCCTGCACGGCCTCGTCGTCGACAACCTCTCCAGCTTCTACTGCCCGCTGGCCGTGCCGCTGGCCCGGGCCGGGCACGAGGTGGTCCTGTACGACCTGCGCGGCCACGGCTTCAGCGAACGCCCGCCCTCGGGATACGACAGCCGCAGCGCCGTCCGCGACCTGTTCGCCCTGCTGTCCGCCCTCGGGCTCGACGCCCGGCCGGTCCACCTGGTCGGCAACAGCTACGGCGGCACGCTCGCCCTGCACGCGGCTCTCGCCCGCCCCGATCTCGTCGCGGGCCTGACCCTGCTCGAACCGCCGCTCAGCGGCCCCTGGGTGGAGAACATGGTCGACACATTGTCCGTCGCCGCGCTCAGCCTGGAGGACAGTCAGGTCCCCGCCGAACTGTCCTCGCTGCGGCTTCGCAAGGCGGCGAAGCTGACAGCCATCGCCGACGCACTCCTGAACCGCACCACCCTCATCGACGACATCGCGGCCGGCCGCGGCTTCACACCCGCCGACTATGCCCGGATCGACTGCCCGGTCCTGGTGGTCTGCGGGGAGCACTCCGAACTGGTCCCGGGCGCCGCGGAACTGGCCCGGCACACTCGGCGCTGCACGCTGCGGATCCTGCCCGGGCTCGGCCACGACGTACTCAAGGAAGCCAGCGGGGTGCTGCGCGAGGCCCTGCTGGCGCACGCCGCGGCCGTGAGCCGGGCCGGGACGGGAGCGCTGATCGTATGAGGTTCCTGTTCGTCGTCCCCCCGCTCGCCGGGCACGTCAATCCGACGGTCGCCGTAGCCGCCGAACTGGCCGCCCGCGGGCACGCGACCGCCTGGGCCGGGCCCGCGGAGGTGCTGTCCGGCCTGCTGCCCGCGCATGCCAGGCTGTTTCCCTCCGGGGACGCCGAAGGTCCGGAACCCGGCGGGTACGCCGCGCTGCACGGGCGGTGGCGCGACCTGCGGGGTGTCGCCGCGCTGCGGTTCCTGTGGGCGGAGGCGCTGGTGCCGCTGGCCCTCGCGATGATGCCGGGCGTCGAGCGGGCCGTCGCGGCCTTCGCCCCGGACGTGGTGGTCGCCGACCAGCAGGCGTTGGCCGGGGCCGTGGTCGCCCGGCGGCGCGGCATCCCCTGGGCCACCTCGGCGAGCACCTCGGCCGAGTTCACCCGCCCCTTCGCCGGGTTTCCCAAGGTCGGCGCATGGGTGGCGGACCAGCTGGCCGGACTGCTCGCCGAGTGCGGGGCGCCGCCCGGCTGGGATCCCCGGTTCTCGGACCGTCTGGTGCTGGTCTTCTCCACGCCGGAGCTCATCGGGGGCGCCGAGCCCTTCCCCGACCACTACGCCTGCGTGGGGCCCGCCTTCGGGTCCCGCCCGCCGGGCACGGACTTCCCTTGGCAGCGGCTCGACTCCGACCGCCGCCGGGTGCTGGTCTCGCTCGGCACCCTCAACCAGGAGACGGGCTCGCGGTTCTACGGCGCGGTCCTGGCCGCCGGAGAACGGATCGCGGACCGGGTCCAGTTGATCGTGGCCGGCCCCCGGCACCTGGTCGGCCCGGTACCGGCGCACGCCCTGGTCCAGGAGGCCGTGCCGCAGCTGCGGCTGCTGCCCCACCTGGACGCGGTCGTCAGTCACGGCGGCCACAACACGGTGTGCGAGGCGCTCGCCCACAGCCTCCCGCTGGTCGTCGCCCCCATCCGGGACGACCAGCCGATCGTCGCGCAGCAGGTCGCCGACGCAGGCGCCGGGATCCGGGTGCGCTTCGGCCGGGCCAGACCGGCCGACCTGTACGACGCGCTCACCGCCGTACTGGAGGACTTCGGTCCGCACCGCCGCGCGGCCCGGCGGATCCAGGCGTCCTTCGCCGCCGCGGGCGGCGCCGCCACCGCGGCCGACAGGTTGGAGAAACTGTCATGAGCCCATGGGTTTCCTTCGCGATCATGGCGGCACTCGGCGCGGGGACGGTACGAGCGCGCCGCCGCCTGCACGAACTGCCGGCCCTGCCCCCCGACGGGGAGCACCCCGCCGGGGAGGCCTCCAAGGGGCCGCGCCGGCGGCTGCTCACCGCGCGGGGCGTCGCGGCGGGCGCGGGGGTCCTCGCGGCCGCCTGCGCCCACGCCGACCGTGAGGGCCTGGACGTGCTGGAGCTGCTGCCGGCGGACCTGCCCGCGGAGGACGCCCTCGGGCTGCTGCGGCTGGTCGCCCCGACCACGTACCGGCAGGACCGGCTGGCCGCCGGGCGCGGCGCGGGGTACGCCGTGCTCGTCTGCGAGGACGTCCTGGAGCGGGCCGGGGTGGATCCGGATCGGCCCTTCGACCGGGTGGAACTCCTGGAGCTCACCCGCCGTTTGAAGGAGTACGCCACCGCCTCGACGGATCTGGCCGTCGCCCCCGGCCTGAGCTCCCGCGTGGTGTCCGCCGGTGCGGGGAGCCGCGTTGCCGAGCTGCGCGCCCAGGGCCTGCCGCCGGGACTGCTGTCGGCGGTCCAGCTGGCCGGTCTCGTGCTGCTGGCTGCGGCAGCCGTACGGGACGGCCGCTGGGGTGTGGCCGCGGCCGGGCTGTACTGGCTGCAGCCCCTGCTGGTGCTGGGCACCGGCGGCCCGCTGCGCCCCGCGGACCTGGCCGGTGCGAGCGCGGCCCGGCCGCTGCGGTCGCTGCGCGCGGCACTGCGTACGGCCGCCGGAGCCCGGCCGCCGCGGCAGGCCGGGGAGGCGGACCGCCGGGCCGAGTACGCCGCCGAACTCGCGGGCGGTACCGATCGGTTCTTCGAACCGCGGCGCGCCGACTGTCCGTGGTGCGGCTCGCCGCGGCCGGTGGTGCGGGTGCGGATGCCGGATCTACTGCAGGGCAAGCCGGGCCGTTTCACGCTGGAGGAGTGCGCCTCCTGCGGGCACGTCTTCCAGAACCCCCGGCTGACGGTGGAGGGGCTGGACTTCTACTACCGCGATTTCTACGACGGCCGGGGCGGCGAGGGCGCAGGGGTGGTCTTCGGCCGGCTCGGCGCCTCCTACCGGGCGCGCGCCGCGATGCTCGTCCCGTACGCGCGCCCCGTCTCGTGGCTCGATGTCGGCACCGGTCACGGGCACTTCTGCGACGTCGCCCGTGACGTGTGGCCGGACACCCGCTTCGACGGGCTCGACATGGGCGACGGGATCCGGGAGGCCGAGCGGCGGGGCTGGGTCGCCACCGGCTACCAGGGCCAGTTCCCGGACCTCGCCGGCAAACTCGCGGGCCAGTACGAGGCGGTCAGCATGTACCACTATCTGGAGCACACCCGCGACCCGTTCGCGGAGCTCGACGCGGCCGCGCAGGTTCTGGTGCCCGGGGGGCACCTGCTGATCGAACTGCCCGATCCGCAGTCGAGGATGGCCCGTCTGCTGGGTCCGCACTGGCTACCGTGGTTCCAGCCGCAGCACCAGCACCTGATCCCGGCGGCCAACCTCCGCGCGGCGCTGGCCGAGCGCGGCTTCACCGTACTGGCCGAGGAACACGGGCCCGCCCATCAGCACAACGATTTCGTGGGCGCCGTGGCCCTCGTCGCGAACCGGCTCGCCCCCGACCCGCACAGCCCGTGGGCGGACCCGTCCCTGGCCCGGCCCGCGCGGCGCGCGGCCCGGCAGGCGGTGCGGGCGGCCGCGGTGCCGTGCCTGGCCGCGGCGGGCGTGCTGGACGCCGTACGCAGTGCCGTGGCCCGTCGCACGGACGGCGGCAACGCGTACCGGCTGCTCGCCCGCAAGGAGTCGCGGTGAACGCCCCGACCGCGGCGGCGGGTGTGCCGCAGCCGCTGTCCCACCGGGCCACCGCCGACCCGCTGTTCCGCCTGGTCGCCCATGCGCTGGAGACCGCTCACGGCCGGCCGCCGGCCGCGGTGTGGAGCGCCCCGCACGCCTTCCACCTCGGCTCGCCGGGCCTGGTGGCCGCGGCCGGCTGGCCGGTCGCGGCCGCCGCGGCCCCGCGCGAGGACGGCTTGGTACGGCTGAGTTCGCTCAGCCATCCCGCGCAGAGCTGCGATCTGGCGCTGGCCGGCCCCTACCCGGACACCCCGGACTGGGCGGCCCGCCCCTACGCCCTGCTACGGGCCCTCGCCCGGGCCGGGTACGGACGCGCCGGCACGGACCTGCACGTCCAGGGCACCCTCACCGAGGCCGCCGGACTCCGCCTCCCGGAACCGCTCGACTGCGCGGTCGCGCTCGCCGTGGCGGACGTACACACCGCGGAGGGCGAGGCACGGCCCGAAAGGGAGCAACTCGCCGCGCTGATCAGGGAGGTGGCTCCGCGGGACGACGACGCCCTGCGCAGCGCCGTGCTGTTCGCACGGCCCGGTACCGCCCTGCACATCGGGTCGGGCGGAGCTCGGCGGAGTGTGCCCTTCGACCCGCCGTCCTCGGGGACGCGTCTGGTGCTCATGGCCGTGCGGGGATCCGCGGAGGACCGCAGGGACGGCCTGGCACGGGCCGTGGAGTGCGCCCGACGGGCAGGCGCGCTCAGCGCGTGGCCGCCGGGCAGCCGGCCGGGCCGCAGCGTTCTGATGCTGCTGCCCGCGGACCGGCTGACGGCGGTGCGGGCGGCGGTCGCGGACGAGTTCCGCGGCCTGGACCGGCCCGTGCCGCGCTTCGTGAACATCGCCGTGGCCGGAGCGGCCCGGCGAGAGGAATGACCGAGAACCCGAGAACGCGGGAGGCATCAGCCATGCGAACCAGAAAACCGGCACCGGACATCCCGGTCACACCACTCCGTGGGCGAGGCAGGAGGTGGCGGGCCTCCGCGACCGGCCTCGCCTGCGCCCTCGGCCTGGTCGGCGCCATGACCATCGGCAGCTCCGAGGCTGCCGACGTCACTGCGGCGCCGGCGGCCGCGGCCGCCGCGGCCCTGCCGAGCTACGACCACGTGGTGGTGGTCGTCTTCGAGAACAAGCAGTACGGCGAGATCATCGGCAGCGCCAATGCCCCGTACGTCAACCAGCTGGCCAACGCCGGCGCGAGCCTCACAGCGATGAAGGCGCTGACCCACCCCAGCCAGCCGAACTACTTCAACCTCTTCTCGGGCGGCACCCAGGGCATCACCGGCGACGGCTGCTACACGCCGCAGTCGATGACCGCGCCGAATCTCGGCCAGGAACTCATCGCGGCGGGCAAGACGTTCGCCACGTACAACGAAGACCTGCCGAGCGAGGGGTCCACGGTCTGCACCAACGGCCAGTACGCGCAGAAGCACAACCCCTGGTTCGCCTTCAAGAACGTGCCGCTCAACACCGGCAAGACCTGGGCGCAGTTCCCGCGGACCGATTTCAACGCGCTGCCGCAGCTGTCGTTCATCGTCCCGAACCAGTGCAACGACATGCACTCGTGCTCGGTGAACACGGGCGACACGTGGCTCAAGAACAATCTCGACGCGTACGCGCAGTGGGCGAAGGCCAACAACAGCCTCCTGGTGCTCACCTGGGACGAGGACAACTTCCTGGGGTCGAACCAGATCGCCACGGTCTTCTACGGCGCGCACGTCAAGCAGGGCCGGTACGGCAGCGCATACAACCACTTCAACCTGCTGCGGACCTTCGAGGACCTCTTCGGGACGGGGCACGCGGGCAATGCGGCGAGTGCCCAGCCGATCGCGGAGGTCTTCGGGGCCGGCGGTGAGGAGCCGCCGCCGGGCGGCGGCCCGGTCGTCGTCAACCCGGGTGCGCAGACCTGCAAGTTCAACCAGTCCTGCACGATCCAGGTCACGGCCACGGGCGGCTCCGCCCCGCTGCGGTGGACCGCGACCGGGCTGCCGTGGGGTCTGACCATGGATGCCTCGACCGGCCGGATCAGCGGAAAGCCGTGGGGGTCCGGGACGCTCCAGATCACCGCCTCGGTCACCGATGCGGCGGGCAAGTCGGCCGGCACCACCTTCCCCCTCACTCTCAACTGGTTCTGACGGAACCGGAAGGAGGCATCCGTGTACCTGTCGGCCAACCGCGCCGCCGATGCCGCAAAGGGCGTACCGCGCCCGGCGGCCGGCCCGGCCGTCGCGGGGAACGTGCTCGTACTCGGCCTGGTCAGCCTGGTCACGGATGTCTCCGCCGAGATGGTCACTGCGGTCCTGCCGCTCTACCTCGTCGTGGGCCTCGGCATGTCGCCGCTGGCCTTCGGCGCACTCGACGGGTTGTACCAGGGCGCGACCGCCCTCCTGCGGCTGGCCGGCGGCCAGATCGCCGACCGGACAGAGCGCCACAAGCTCGTGGCGGGTACGGGCTACGCCCTGTCCGCGGTCTGCAAGCTGGGGCTGCTCGCGGTCTCCACCCCGTTGGCGGTGGCGGCGGTCCTGACCGCCGACCGAACCGGCAAGGGCCTGCGTACCGCGCCCCGCGACGCGCTGATCTCCCTGTCCGCCACGCCGGAGGGGCAGGGCCGGGCCTTCGGAGTGCACCGGGCCATGGACACGGCGGGCGCGCTGCTCGGCCCGCTCGCGGCCTTCGGGGTGCTGTGGGTGGCGCACGACGCCTACGACGCCGTGTTCACGGTGAGCTTCTGTGCGGCGGCCTTCGCGGTGCTGCTGCTCGCGCTGTTCGTACGGGACGTCCGCTCCCGGCCGGCCCGGACTCCCGCCGCGCCCGGCGCGCGGGGGCTGACCGCCGTGCTCCGCGACCGCGGTGTGCGGCGCCTCGCGCTGGCGGCGGCCCTGCTCGGCGTGTTCACGGTCGGGGACTCCTTCGTCTACCTGCTGCTGCAGCGGCGGCTCGACCTGCCCGCCACGGTCTTCCCCCTGCTCCCGGTGGCGACGGCGGCCGGCTTCCTGCTGCTCGCCGTCCCGTTGGGCAGGCTCGCGGACCGGGCCGGGCGCGGCCGCGTCTTCCTTGCGGGCCATGCCGCGCTGGCAGCGGCGTACCTGCTGCTCCTCTCCCCGCTGGGCGGCGCGGCCCCGGCCGTGCTCGTCCTGTTCCTCCTCGGCACGTTCTACGCGGCCACCGACGGCGTCCTGATGGCGGCCGCGGGACCGCTGCTGCCCGTGCGGCTACGGGCGAGCGGCCTGGCCCTGGTCCAGACGGCGCAGGCGCTGGCCCGCTTCGCGGGGGCGCTGCTCTTCGGCGCCGGCTGGACGTACGCGGGTCCCGGCGCCGCGCTGGCCGGCGCGGCCATCGGTCTCACCCTGTCACTGGCGACGGTCGGGGTGCTCGGCAAGGGAGCTCTGCGATGACGCACACCCTGCGGAAGGTCCTCCTCCTGGTCCTGTTCTCCGCCCTGCTCGCGGCGACGGCCGTGGTCGCCGTGGTCCGGGCCTCGGACCGGGCCGGCGATCGCGAAGTGGCCCGACCGGGCGAGCCCCGCGCTCGGTCCGGCGCGGTGAGCCTGAAACAGCCGGGCCGGCTGCTCTTCCGCAATCTGGCGTGGGGACCGGGCCGCGACATGATCGCCTCGGTGCCGCTGGCCGCGCCCACGGGTGCGCGTACCACCGCGCCCCAGGACTGCCTGCGCTTCCACGCGGCCGCGGGCACGGGCGTCTGCCTGCGCCGCGCGGGCGGGGTCGTCCCCCGCTACGAGGCGCTGGTCCTCGACTCCGCGCTCCGGCGGGTCCGTTCGTTCGACGTCCCGGGCACGCCCACCCGCGCGCGGGTCTCCCCCAGCGGCCGGCTGCTCGCCTGGACGGTGTTCGTCAGCGGGGACTCGTACGCGGGCGGCAACTTCTCCACCCGCACCGCCCTCTACGACACCCGGTCGGGCACGCTCGTCCCGAGCCTGGAGGACTTCGCGGTATTCGACGGGGGCAAGCGCCGCCGGGCGGCCGACCACAACTTCTGGGGGGTGACCTTCGCCGCCGACGACAACCGCTTCTACGCGACCCTCGCCACGGGAGGCCGGACCCACCTGGTCGAGGGCGACCTGCGGGCTCGCGAACTGCGCGTGCTGCGCGCCAACGCGGAGTGCCCCTCCCTCTCCCCCGACGGTACCCGGATCGCGTTCAAGAAGCGGGTGGCCGGCCTGCCGGCAGAGGCCCCTTGGCGGCTGTACGTCCTGGATCTGCGCACCGGCGCCGAAACCGCGCTGGCGGAGCAGCGCAGCGTCGACGACCAGGCCCTCTGGTACGACGACCGGACGCTGCTCTACTCGCTGCCGGGCGATTTCGGCGGCGACCTGTGGTCACTGCCTGCAACGGGCGGGGGAATCCCACGCCTGCTGTTGAGGTCCGCCGTCTCCCCGGCGGTTCAGCCCTCGTGACGGCCCCGGGCGCCGGGGCTCGGCCACCAGTGGGCCATCACCCACGTGACGAAGGTCGAGGGTTCGAGCCCGAGCGCGACCATGACACTCGTCAGCACACGGACCGCCAGGTCGCGCCGACCTCCAGCTGAATCCTGCGCGGCGGGGCCGATGCAGTCGATGCAGTCGTAAGCGGCGATGTGGCTTCCCATCGGACCGACAAGGCTTCACGGGCGTGGCCTGCTTGACCCGCCGGGCCACCGCCTGCAGAGTCGGAATGCGGTCCCGTAGCAACGCCTCACCCCTACCGACCGGCCCCCTGCCCATACGTGGCGCACAGCCCCGAGTCCCAGGAGCGCCTGGTCCGATGGTCCTCGACCTGATTGTGATCGGTACGGCGATCACCCTGGGGCCCTTGCACAACAGCGCCTTCATCCTGCTGCTCTCCTCGCGGCGCGGCGTTCGTCACGGTCTGGCGTTCCTGCTGTCGTGGATGGCCAACCTGGTGACGGTGATCGCCGTCGTGGTGCTGCTGACCGGCGGTCAGCCCCCGGCCCGTCACAGCGCGCCATCGACCGCCGCGATCGCCGCGAAACTCGCCATCGGCCTGGCGCTGGTGCTGTTCGGCGCGTACCGGCACCGCCGACCGCCCCGCCCGCACGGCCCGCCACGCTGGACCGCCCGGATCGACAACGCATCACTGGTCACGGCAGCCGGTCTGGCGTGGCTGCTGCAGCCCTGGGGACTGGTCGGCGCCGGCGCCGCGACCGCCCTCGACGCGAACCTCTCCACCCTCACCGACTGGCTCGTTCTGACCGGCTACTGCCTGCTGGCCACACTCAGCCTCATCGTCATGGAGATGTACGCGGTCTGGGCGCCCGCGGCCGCGAACGCCCGCTTGAACGCCCTGCGGAGCTGGCTGGAGCAGCACCAGGAACAGCTGGTAGTCACGCTCGCCCTGCTGATCGGCCTGTGGCTGATGGCCCGGAGCATCTACGAGCTGGTCGACTGACGCAGGCAGCCCGAGTGGCGATCACCCTCATCCGGCTCGATAGGTACTGGGGCCTGCAAGGTCATCATCGTGAGGGACCAGAAGCCGTCGACGGGCGGGGTTTCCCGGCGTCCAAGTGCAGGACGTAGGTGGTGGCACCGTTGAGGGGTCGGCCGTCGGCGTCGGTGGTGGCGTGCGGGTACAGGGCGTCGGCGTCGAGGTTGGCTCCGTACCCGAACCGGGTGATGACCGCGCGCTTGGCGTAGTCGGTTCCGTAATCACCCAAGCCTCGGTGCACGGTCCACCCACCGGAGTTCGCGGACTCCGCTCGGGCGAGCAGAGTGCGCAGGACCTCCGGGCCGTGCTGCGCACCCGCGTCCAGGGTGGCGAGCTCCTCGGAGGACAGGTCGTCCAGGCTCGCGCCGGGTGCGATGCCGAGTTTGGCGAGGCTGCCCAAGAACGGGGCATCGGCAGGGGAGGGCTGTCCACCATCATCCGGTTGAGGAGCGTGAAATACTCGCGGCCGCTGAGAGCGTGGACCTTGTCGACGGGGGGCGTCGTGGCGTCGGCGTCGGCGGGAACGGGGACGTCGGTGGGAGGGGAGTAGTCACCCGGGTCGCCGGTCCACTCCGACAGCGGAATCAGCCGCGTGCCGTCCTGGAGCTGGTTGACGGACGGGAAGTCCGACGGGCCGCTCGTCGCGTACCAGGCGGTGATCCAGTTCACGGTGGTGGTCGACTTCAACAGGGTCAGTCCGGACGGGGTCGCTCCCGACCAGGATGGCCCGGCGATCAGGAACGGGCCAGTGGATGGGCCGTTCTTGTTTCTCCATCCACTCGTCCGTCATCGACTTCTCCCAGGTGCTACGGCGAACTCCGTCGGCCCGACGCTATGAGCGCCACCTGCCTCCCGCGCGGCGAGTCCGCCAAGCGGGTGGCGCGGAGGGAAACGACGGCCCGACCGGCAAACTGCGTATCGACGCTCGGCCGGCAGCGCACGCATCTCACCGATCGCGCGGGTGACCGTGGAACGATCAACACAGGCCCTGGGCTCCAGGCTGGGGTTGGCCGGCGGCAGGAGGCGCCGCAGCGCCGGCTCCGCCGCCGGCACCCCGCCCCCAGCCAGTGCAGCTGGGCGTTGAGGCATTCCTCATGTAGAGGCGGGGTGTCGAGGGCCGAGTCGCTGCGGGGGCGACGTCCACGGAGGCCCGCCGCCGGCGGACCGGGCGCTGCTGGTCGCCGTGTACTACCGGACGAGCCATGGCCGCAGTCGAACCCCGCCCGCGTCCAGGGCGTCAGGTGGGTGTGTGGGCGGCTTTGTTCGTCGTGGTGCCGTCTTCGTCCTGGGCCTCCGACGCAGCAGGCTGTTGCGGAGCAGGCGGCGTGCGGATCAGCAGCGCGACCAGCACGGACAGGGCGCCGATCACGGCGCCGATGCCGAATCCCCACCGGATGCCCGTGGCGAGGGCGCCGGTGGCGTCGGCGCCATCGGCTGCTGCGGTGGCGGCCTGTCCCGACATGACACTGATGACCAGGGCGGTGCCGGCGGCGGCCGCGACCTGTTGGAGCGAGCCCAGGATGGCGGAGCCGTGGGGGTAGAGGTGCGGCGGCAGTACGGACAGGCCGGAGGTGAAGACGGGGGTGAAGACGAACGCCATGCCCGCGCTCAGGGCCACATGAAGGGCGAGCACCAGCCACGGCGAGGTCTGTTCGCCCGTGAGGGCGAACAGCGCGAGGCAAAGCGCTGTGAGTACGGCTCCGGGTACGACCAGGCGTGGTGCGCCGAGTCGGTCGTAGAGCTTGCCGACCTGCGGTCCGAGCAGGCCCATGGTCAGGCCGCCGGGGATGAGGAGCAGCCCGGTCTGCAGTGAGGTCAGGCCGCACACCTCCTGCAGATAGATCGGCAGCAGGATGAACGCACCCATGAGGGCCATGAAGGACAGGCACATCAGGCCGAGTGCCACAGAGAAGTGACGAAATGTCAGGGCTCGCAGGTCCAGCAGCGGTGTGGACGAGCGCTGCAGTGACAGCTGTCGCCATACGAACAGGCCGACCAGCACGGCTCCGGCCAGGGTCACGGCCGCCGGGGGCAGGGGGGCCTGGGACGCGTCCCCGGCACCGAGCTCGCTCAGGCCGTAGACCAGGGCGCCGAAGCCCGCCGCCGCCAGCGGGACGGACACCCAGTCGATCGGGCCGGCCTGCGGCTCGCCGATGTCGACCAGCTTGCGCAGACCGAATATGGCCATGGCTCCGGCGATGGGCAGCACGGCCAGGAACAGCAGGCGCCATGTCCCCAGCTGCAGCAGCACACCGGAGGCCGCAGGGCCGAGGGCGGGTGCGACGGAGATGACGAGGGTGATGTTGCCCATGACACGGCCGCGGTCGTGCGCGGGCACGAGGGTCATCAGCGTCGTCATGAGCAGCGGCATCATGACGGCGGTGCCGCTGGCCTGGATGACGCGGGCCGCCAGCAGTACGGGGAAGGCGGGCGCGGCCGCGGCCAGAGCCGTGCCGGCGAGGAAGAGTGCCATGGCCAGGCCGAAGGCGGTCCGAGTCGTGACGCGCTGGAGGAACCACCCCGTCACCGGGATGACGACGGCCATGGTGAGCATGAAGGCCGTGGACAGCCACCCTGCGGCTGCCGCGGTGACCTCGAACTCGCGCATGAGCCGCGGGATCGCGTTGACCATGATCGTCTCGTTGAGGAGGACGACGAAGGTGGACAGCACGAGAATCCGCAGCACGGCGGTGACGCGGGCGGGCGAGAGAGTGGGTGTTGCGTGTGGTGCGGGCATGGCGCCTTCCGTCATGTGAGTGTCCTCCGCACGTGGGCAGGTCACACTGACAGACCGCGGCGCCGGGAAGAACTCATCGGTGTTCCCCGATCCTGTCGGTGCCGCCGCCCAAGCTCAAACCATTTTTCCGACCCGGAACGGCCAGGACATGGCTTCTGACGCAGACCCGCGACGCCGTCAACTGGCGGCTACCAGTTCCCCGGATCAGTCCTTGGGTCGACCCCGCCTTGTCCATTCCGCCGTCCACCGCTCCGCTTCCAGACGTAGGCGGTACAGCCGGTGGCGTACGCCGTCGTCGACGCGCAGTGACGAGAAGTTCGGCACCGGGTTCCCCGCCGGGCGGGGAACCAGGCTCATTCGTCGTTCAGTCGCAGCAGTCGCAGCAGCACTTGCACGGGTTGCAGCAGCCACCGCCACCGCAGCCGTCACCCGAGCCACCGCCGGAACCACCAGAGCCACCGGACCCATGACCGCCGCCCGAACCACCGGAGGAGCCACCGGAGTTGCCGCCGCCCTGGCCGCCGAACCAGCCGTCACTCCCGGAACCGTCCCTGCCGGAACCCTCCCGGCTCGAGCCGCCGTTGCGGTTGCCGTCGCCGAACTGCACGGGCTCTCCGTCATCCTGGCCGGCGTCTTCGCTGCAGCGGCAGCATCTGAAGCACAACCTGCAATCGCCGCACACCCGGCCCCACTCGCGACACCGCCGGCACTGCCCCTCCGGCGGCCGGCCCGACGCCATCGCACCGCCCTCCGGGGCCGTGCCCGCAAGCTCCCCTGCGCCGCAGGCCGTGCCGGTGCCGGTACCCGAGGGCGTTTCCGTCTCCGCACGGCGTCCCAGCCAGGGCAGCATGCGCAGGCCCCGCGCCTGGCGGCGGTGCTGATGGTGACGATGCCGAGGGTCGAAGACTCGATCGATGGCACGCTCCAACTCGCCGCCCAGAAGCGCCCGTACCAGCCGTCCGTCGACGAACACGGCGTCGGACAGGGCGAGTCGGATTCCACGGACGGCGTCGTCGCAGAGCCGGCGCACCTCGGCGCGGTCCGCGCCGGTCACGGCGATCGGATTCCACGCGCCGGACGCCACGTCCGCGTCCAGGTCCTCCACCGCGTCCAGCAAATGCGCCAGCCGACCGAACAGGCGGCCGGCTTCCGCCAGCGGTTCGGCGTTGCCCGGGCGGTCCGTGAGCACTGCGGTGTACGCGAAGGCGGCTGCGGTTGCCGTCTCCGTGGGCTCCGTGACCGTCAGCAGCGAGCCACCGGGGCCGGTCGACCGCTCGACGTCCGGCTGGCGCTCGACCGCCCCGAGCAGCACCGCGGTGTCGAAGCCGAGTCGTTGGCCGCCCGCGACGCCCGCACGGTCCCAGCCGTGGGCGATCCGGCGTGCCGCCAGCGCCACCGGGCGGCGTCCCATCAGGCCGTCGCCGTCGGCCACATGGTCGCGTATCTTCGCTGCGGCCAGCACCAGCGACACCGTCGCCGCCAGCCGCGCACCCTCACCCTGCGCCACGTCCGCCGACCGCATCCCGCGCAGGGGGCACGGACCGGCACCACGCCGCCAGTCCCCTGTACGCTCCGACTGCGCTTCGGTCAGCACCGAGACGATCAGGCCGTCGTAGTTGGTGGCCACCCTCGCGAACTGCCCGTACTCGCTGCGCAAAGCCAGGCACAGCCCACACAGATGCGCCATCCACTCGGTACGCAAGCCCTCGCCCAGGCGATGACGGCATGGCCTGATGATTCCGAACACCGAAGTTCTCCCCCATAGGAACAGCTACCCGGACGCATCCGGTCGGACGGCTCACGGACGCGAGACTGCACATGAGGCACGACCCCGCGTGACGTCAACCGCATGTGACAAACGCGCGGCCGACATCCTAGATGGTCACTTCCGAGGGGTGCCTGCGGAGTCGAGTACGACAGCGTCCGAGGTCTCTGCGTGACGAACAACCAGGAACGCCCTCGCAACAGCCTGCCCGACGCAATCGACGACCTGCTGAAGGGGCGGCGGCCGGACTGGGCACCAGTCCGCCGAACGCGCCGTATTGCCGCGCGCCCGCTCGTCGACCGCCGTGCCCTCTCGCATCTCCGGGCCCCTGATGCTGTCTGACAAAGACCGCGCGAACCGAGGGGCGCAGAGGCGGAGTTCATGGAGTCCGGACGTGGCGGTGTTGTGCCATGGCAGGATTCCGCCCTTCCTCTTCCCTGTCACAGCGGCGACTCCTGGCTTCAGTGTGCTCCCTGTGAAGTTCGCGACACCTTCAGGGAGTTGGTACAGCGGATGAGATCGAGATCAAGGACCGCGGTCGTCGTCGCGGCCGGCGCCGTGGCGCTACTGGCCACCGGGCTACCCGCGGCGGCCGAGCCGGAGGCCCGGCCGGGCGCTGCCCACGCGACCGTGCCAGGTGGTGCCCTGCCCGGGCAGACGACCGTCACGCTGGTGAGCGGGGACCGGGTCAGTTTCGCCGGGAGTGGGAGCGAGCTACAGGTCAGTGGAGTGACTCCCGGTAGAGGCCGGGAGCACATCGCGTTCACACGGGCCAGGGTCGACGACCACGAGTACGTCATCCCCGTCGACGCCACGCAGGCCCTCGCGGACGGGCGCGCGGACCGGCAGCTCTTCGACGTCACCGCGCTCGCCGCGCAGGGGTACGACGATGCCGCCCGATCGGACATCCCGCTCATCACGACAGCACAAGGCGGGCCCGCGCTGCGAGGCTCGGCCCAGCGGGAGACGTACCCGGCGCTCGGGCTGACAGCCCGTACCGTGCGCAAGTCGGAGGCGGCGACGGCCTGGCAGGGCTTCCTCGCGGGTACGGGCGACGGCACGTCCCGTACCGCCCCCTCCGGGAAGCTGTGGCTCGACGCCAAGGTGGCGGCGAGCCTGGACCGGTCCGTCGCCATGACCGGCGCCCCCGAGGCCTGGCGCAAGGGCCTCGACGGCAAGGGCGTGAAGGTCGCGGTCCTGGACACCGGCTACGACCCGGCCCACCCGGACCTGAAGAACAAGGTCACCGCGGAGCAGAACTTCACCTGGGACGAGAACGTCGCCGACCTCAACGGCCACGGCACGCACGTGGCGTCGACCGTAGCCGGCAGCGGCGCCGCCTCGCAGGGCCGGTACAAGGGCGTGGCGCCGGGAGCCGAGCTGCTCGTCGGCAAGGTCCTCGACGGGGGCGGCTCCGGTTACATCAGCTGGATCCTCGAGGGGATGGAGTGGGCGGCCGCCCAGGACGCCGACATCGTCTCCATGAG
Source organism: Streptomyces sp. NPDC059875 (assembly GCF_042731085.1). Taxonomy (NCBI): domain Bacteria; kingdom Bacillati; phylum Actinomycetota; class Actinomycetes; order Kitasatosporales; family Streptomycetaceae; genus Streptomyces; species Streptomyces sp. NPDC059875. The sequence goes on along the minus strand of NZ_JBHWJZ010000022.1, from coordinate 11,251 downwards.
TCTCGGTTCCAATCTGCCGAGCGACGGCAGCGATCCGCTGTCGCAGGCGGTCGAGACCCTGTCGGCCGGCGGCGGGCCGCTGTTCGTCGTCGCCGCGGGCAACGACGGCGCACCGCGCACAATCGGCTCGCCGGCAGCGGCGCCCAGCGCCCTGACGGTCGGGTCGGTGACGAAGGAGGGCGCCATGTCCTCGTTCTCCTCCCGCGGTCCCGCGGTCGCCGACGGCGGCGTCAAGCCCGAGATCACCGCACCCGGCAGCGCGATCACCGCCGCCCGCGCGGCGGGGACTCTCGACGACGCCGCGGACAGCGAGTTCTACGCGACGATCAGCGGCACGTCGATGGCGACTCCTCATGTCTCCGGCGCGGCCGCCATCCTCAAGCAGCGGCACCCCGACTGGGACGCCCGGCAGCTCAAGGCCGCGCTGATCGCCACCGCCGACCCGGTCGACGGCGCGGGCGTGTACGAGCAGGGCTCGGGCAGCGTGGACGTGCCCGGCGCGCTCGCGTCCCGGATCACCGCCACCCCCGCGGCGGTCTCCGCCGAACTGGCCTGGCCGTACGCGGGCGCTCCGACGCGTACGGTCACGTACCGCAACAGCGGCGGCAAGGACGTCCGACTCAGCCTCTCGCTGAGCGGGAATGCTCCGGTCTCGCTCACTCCGCGACAGCTGACGGTCCCGGCCGGCGGCAGCGCCTCCACGACCGTACGGATCGACACGAGCAGGGTCTCCCCCGGCGCCCACAGCTCCTGGATCATCGCGTGGGGCAGCGACGGCAGCACGGCGCGCACGCCCGTCGGCCTCGACGCGGAGGGGCCGAGTGCCACGCTCACCCTCGAACCCGCCGCGCCGCGGGTCGGCGTCGAAGCGGCGTACACGAACCTCGTGGTGCAGAACGAGAAGACGGGTGAGTCGCAGCTGGTCGGCCTCACGACGGAGCCCGAGGAGATCCGGCTTCCGGTCGGCGACTACCGGGTCTTCGGCGGGGTGTGGGAGTACGTCGCGCACGGCGGGGCCAGCGTGCCCGAGACCTCCGTCGTCGTCGCACAGCGTGTCTCTCTGACCGGCGACCGCACGCTCAAGACCGACGTGTCCGCGGCGAAGCCGGTCACCATGGGCATCGACGACCCGGAGATGCGGATCGACGAACAGGGCTCGGCGACGGGCATTGTCTCGTCGACCGGGGCGGGCAGGCCGACGGGCTTGGCCGCCCCGATCTTCGGCGGCGCGTACAGGTCGTACGCCGTGGGCAGCGCCCGGATACCCGGGCTGACGTACTTCTCGGCCGCCTCCTGGGAGCAGCCGTACGTTCTGGCCACGACGGTCGGCGGCACCGCGGCCCCGGTGGACGTGCCGGTGCGGCTCTTGTCCTGGGGTCGGCTGGACTGGGACCTGGAGAAGCGGGTCGTCGACGCGGGCAGCGGCGAGGACCTGTCGGGCCTGGAGCTGAAGGACCGGATCGTGCTCTTCGAGACGGGCTGGCCCGTGCCCTGGGAGGAGCAGGACCGGCGCTACGCGGCGATCAAGGCGCAGAAGCCGGCGGCGATCCTGATGTCCGGGTACGCGTCGTTCGACGTGGCGGACCCGCCGCTGGGCATCTACGCACACGGCGTGGCGCTGCTGCGCGAGCGGCTCGCCAAGGGCGAGGTGACGCTGCGGATCAAGGGCGAACGGAACGGTGACCGCACCTACTTCACCTTCCACAAGCACGACGACGGGGTCCCGGCCGGTGCGCGCTGGCAGGACCGGCGCCGCGACCTGGCCGCTGTGGAGCACAGCTTCCGCACCACCGGATTCCCGAACGACCCGAAGGGAATCTACGGCTGGGTGACCCACCAGGGCTTGCGTCTGGCGCAGCAGTCGACGTTGTTCCGTACCCCGCACCGAATGACGGCGTACTACACACCGGATGTGCCGTGGACGACGGCCACGTTCGAGTACGCGATCGACGCCGACGGCCCGCTCGGCGTGCAGTACTCGAATCCGACCGTCTACCGGGAGGGGCGTACGGTCAAGGACAACTGGCTGACCGGTCCGTTCAACCCGTCGCTGTCGGTGACCGGCCCCGACGGCCGCGCACAGGCCACGCGTGTCGGGGACAAGCTGCGCCTGGCGCTGCCGATGTTCTCGGACGCGGCGGGCCACCGGTCGGATCCGGCGAGGGATCTGGAGTCGGGTGAGACGGTGCTGCGCGAGGACTCGGGCCGAGTGGTCGCGCGCAACGACCAGCCGGGGCAGGGCGTCTTCGACGTACCGCGCCGCGGGCAGTGGTACGAGCTGACGTCGACGGCACACCGCGACCACCCCGACTGGTCCCTGGGCACGCATGTCTCGGACGTCTGGCGGTTCCGCTCGGAACACACCGCCGGCGAGACCCCGCTGCCGCTCCTCGACACGCGCTACGACATGGCGGGGCTCGACGGCGACAACTCGGTCCCGGAGGACAGGGAGTTCACGTTCGGTCTGGGCATCGGGCGCCAGGCGGGTGTGCGCGGCGGTGCGGACGTGGACCGGGTGTCGGTGCAGTACTCCACGGACGACGGCGCCACGTGGCAGGCGGCGCGGGTCACCGGACGGGACGACGAACGGCGCGTGACCGTACCGGCGATGAAGACCGGCTGGGTCTCGCTCAAGGTCACCGCCGAGGACCGCTCGGGCGCATCGGTGACGGAGACGGTCACCCGGGCCTACCGGGTCGGCTGCCCCGAATACTGGTGCTCGTACGCTCCGACATGGCCGCACTGGCCGGCACCGTAAGGCGACGCATGTGACGGAGGCTGTGGGCCGCCCTTCGGGGTGGCCCACAGTGTTTTGGTGTCGGGGAGGCTTTCGGATCACCTGCGGACACACGGTCGCGGCCAGGACGAGACGCCGCTGCCGGCGCTCCGCGCGAGGCGTGCGGGGCGCCGAACGCCGCGCCGTGAGCTGGTCGGCTCAGTCCCCGATCGCGGTGGCGATGAGGGCCTGGAGCTGGGCCGCGGTGCGGTCGAGGGGCGCGGTGCTGCGCTTGGCGCGGCACATGGCCACGGTGCCCTCGACGGCGGCGACGATGAGCGTGGCGATCTGCGCGGCCCGCTCGGCCTCCGCGCCGTGCTCCCGCAGGGAGCCGGCGAGCAGGCTCTCCCACGTCTCGAAGACCTCCGCGGCGGCTGCCAGGGCGGGCGGGACTTCGTCGGTGGAGGGTTCCTCGATGGCGACTGCCAGGACGGGGCAGCCGGCGTGGAAGTCGGTGTCGACGACGATCTTGCGCCACAGGGCGAGAAAGGCGTTCAGCCCAGCGGCCGGGCCCGCTTCCAGCTCCTTGCGCAGGCTGCGAGCCACCCAGTCGCCCGTGTGACGGACGGCCTCCGAGGCCAACTGCTGCTTGCCCTCGGGGAAGTAGTGATAGGTGGAACCGAGCGGCGCCTTGGCGTGCTTGGCCATCTCCCGGATGCTCGTGGCGCTCAGACCGCGCCGGCTGATCATGTCCGCGGCGCCGGCCACGATCCGCTCGCGGGACGGCGTGCTGCTCTTGGGCACCTGTCTCCACTCTCCTCTGGCTATAACGCTCGTCATAGTCTAGCGTGACCATCGCTTATAACGACCGTCATAGCGCGACAGTGTCGCGAGATGGAGGAGCTGCCATGCCGATGATCAGGCTGACCGTCCCGACCGGTGCCCTCACCGATCAGGGACGCGCGACCGTTCAGCGTGACCTCGCCCGAGTACTGCTGCGCTGGGAGGGCGCGCCGGACACCGCCTTCTTCCGCGCCCAGGCGTGGAGCTACCTGACGGAGCTGTCCGAGGGGGCTCAGGTGACCGCGGAGGACGACGCGCCCCGCTTCCTTGTGGAGGTGACGGTTCCCCAGGGTGCGCTGTCCGAGCGCCGCAAGACCGGCCTTGTGGAGGACGCCACCAAGACCGTGCTCGCGGCCGCCGGGCTGTCCCCGGCCGACGCGCCGCGTGTGTGGGTGCTGGTCCACGAGCAGCCGGACGGCACGTGGGGTGCCGGCGGCTCCGTGATCCGCTACGCCGACCTCGTGGCCCTCGCGAAGGGGATAGGCCGATGCGTGAGCTGACCTATGTCGCGCGACGCGCCGTCGAGTGGCGCGAGGCCCCCGACCCTCGGGTCCAGTCGGCCTGCGAGGCGATCGTGGCACCGGTCGCGGCCACCTCCTGCGACGTGGACTCCATGATCCTGGCCGGACACGGCTTCATCGACCCCCCGTTCGCGCTCGGCCACGAATGCGTGGCCCGGGTCGTCGACGCCGGCGACGCGGTGACAGCCGTGGCCCCCGGCGACTTGGTCGTCGTCCCCTGGTCGATCAACTGCGGCACCTGCGACCACTGTCGGGCCGGACTGACCGCCCACTGCGGCTCCGTGCCGCACATGGCCATGTACGGCGCACCGATCGGCGGCAGCTGGGGCGGGCTCTTCTCCGACCTGGTCCGCGTCCCGTACGCGGACGCCATGCTGGTGCCGCTACCCCCGGACTCGACCCGGTGGCCATGGCCTCGGCCAGTGACAACTGGTCGCTGTCCTGGCGCCTGGTCGCCCCGCACCTCAGGACCCGCCCCGGAGCACGCGTCCTGGTCGTGGCGCGCGGCAGCATCGGTCTGTACGTGTGCGATATCGCCCGCGCGCTGGGCGCATCCGACGTTCTGTACGTCGATCCCGACCCCACGCACCGGGCCCTCGCCGAGAGCTACGGCTCCCGTACCGCCGAGACCCTCGAACCGGTACGGCACGGCTTCGACCTCGCCGTCGAGGCAACCGGCCGCGTCGACCAGCTCGCCCTCGCCGTCCGCTCCCTCGCCCCAGAAGGCATCTGCGAATCGGCGGGCAACCACTTCCGGCCCGGCGAACTGCCTCTGCTCGACATGCACCTCACCGGCGTCACCCTGCGCATCGCCCGCGACAACGTCCGCGCGCACATCCCCGACGCCCTCGACCTCGCCCTCACGGGGAAGGTCGCACCCGAGCGCGTCGTCTCCCAGGTCCTCGACTGGGAACAACTCCCCGACGCACTCCCGGAGAACCACCTCAAGCCCGTCTTCGTACGCACCATCGCCTGAGCCGCCCGACCTCACCACCCCTGCCCCACCGAGAAGGCCGATGCAGCCCGTACGAACTCGCGGACGCGCTCTGTGGTGTTCCCTTCCAGCCAGACCGGTCCCCGTTCGATCGGCTGTGCGTCGTGCAGAGGCACATAGGCCACGTCGGGTCGAGGGTAGTAGCGCCGGGAATGTTCTCCGACCGGCAGGACGCCCTTGCCCATCGCCACCAGCGTGAGCATTTCGGAGAACGATCCTCCGGTCGGCCCCTTCGGAACTGGCCTGCCCGACGGGGTGTAGTCCGGTGTGCGATCCCGCTTGAACCCCGCTGAGGTCACCTCCGGGTACTGCACCACGGGGTGTTCCGCGAGCACTTCGAGCGACACCGGCTCCTCGCCCGCGAGCGGATGCCCGGCCGCAACGGCGAGCACCCGTTTCTCCGTCAGCAGTACTGGCCCACAGGCCATTCCATCGAAAGGGTACGAAGCAATGAGGACGTCTATCGAGCCGTCAAGCAGGCTCGTACGGGAGTTGGACAGCTGAACCTCCCTCACATCGACCCTGCAATCGGGGTGGCGCTCGCTGAACAGACCCACCACCTTCAGGAGTGCGGGTGCCGTCCACTCGCCGAGGAAGGCGACCCGCAGTTCTCCCGTGACTCCGCGACATGCATGGGTGGCCCTTCGGAGCGCCTCCTCCATCCCGGCGACCAAGGGCACCAGGTCCTCGGCCAACTGCCGCCCGACTGCCGTGAGTCGAACTGTTCTGCTGGTCCGCTCGAACAGCGTGCCGCCGATCCGCCGTTCGAGCTTCTTGATCACCTGACTGACCCGCCCAGTCGTGACGCAGAGGCGCTCGGCGGTACGGCCGAAGTGCAGCTGCTCGGCAAGCGTCAGGAACGTCTCGATCTCCACCCGTTCCAGCACGATCCCCCCATTCGTTTAATCAGGCTCAACGATCTTATTCCGATCGTGCCTTGATGGCGGACTCCCGTCGGCGGATCGTAGACATCGCCCACCTGGACTCCGCCATCGAAGGAAGCCCCATGAACGTCTCGGACCTCACCACCTACCCGGCCCAGGCCGACGAGCCCCTGCGGGAGCACGGCCACCCCGCACCGAGCCTCGGCGACAAACCCGGGTTGTCCTCGCTGCGCGTGAAGGCTTTCGACCATCTGGTCCTCAACGTCGAGGATGTCGAGCGGTCCCTGGACTTCTACGCCGGACTCCTCGGCCTGGAACCGGTACGCGTTGCCGAGTGGCGAGCGGGAGAGGTCCCGTTCCCATCGGTGAGAATCACCCCTGAGACCATTATCGACCTGGTCAGTCGCCCTCGGGGAGAGTCCAACGTCGACCACATCTGTCTCACCGTGGAACCGCTGGACTGGGAGGAGTTCATCTCTTCGGGAACCTTCACCGTCCTCGAAGGTCCCGTCGACCGCTTCGGCGCACGGGGCACCGCCACGTCGGTCTACGTCCAGGACCCGGACGGCAACACCGTGGAACTCCGCTGGTACCCGCAGGACGCCGCAGCCTGACCGCGCTCTGTCACGCAGGTCAGCGTACGAAGTCGCGTGATGCGGAAGAAGTCGCGTGATGCGGAAGAAGCCGGCCACGTATCCGGTCCGGAGTCACAGCGGGCCCAGGACCTCTCGGGGTACGGCTGCCAGCTCAAGGGTTTCGAGCACAGTGAGCAGTTGCCGCTCCTCGTATCGGAAGTGGTTCTCCATGATCGCGGCGATGCCTTCGAGGTGTTGGTCAAGCTCCTCAGGCGGCGCGGCCCGGTCGACCGCGGCGCGGAGGCTGCCGATCAGGTGGGCAATCATCGAGTGATCCTGCTCGAGCGAGCGCAGCACCGGGCGCAGCTGCGGATGCGCAGCTGCGATGGCAGGAAACAGGGTGCGGTCTTCGCCCTGATGGTGGCCGTCGAGAGCCGTGCAGAAGCCATGGCAATACAGCAGCAGTTCACGGGTGGCCGCCTCACCGGGGGTGCCGTCGGCGAGGGAGGCGCGGGTCACTGACAGGGCTTCTCTCAGTCGGCCGTGCACCCGACGGAGTTCTTGGCTCCAGGCGACGAGCCTGGTCGTCTCGCGCTCAGTCACGCGAGAGCGAAGGGTGCGACGCGTACAACGTCGGCCTCCTTCGATCCGGCGCCTCCATGCCTGGCACGGCCTGCCACCGGCACGCGACGCTTCCCAGACACTAGCGCCTGCTCCCCCGTCGACACCACCGCCGTCCCGCACGCCGAGCGTGACCCGCGTAACACCTGATGGATCGTGAGTCGCACCCTTCCTGCGGCTACGGCAGCGACCACCGTCGGCGTCAGCGCGTACGCGGGCGATCGAGGTGTACCCGGTCGCCAACGGTGACGCCAGCTCGGCCATCCGCGGGTCTACTCGTGCGGGGTCAGCAGTGCGGCCGTGCATTCCTCCGTCAGGTCCTCGGCGTGGGGCGGCAGCGGCTGCCCTGCGCGCAGGTGGCGGCGGACCACGGAGAGCGGCAGGTCCACCAGGGCCAGGGCGATGCGCTCTCGGTCCTGCGGGCCTGTCGCGCCGAGGGCTTCCGCGAGGGTGTCGAGGGAGGCGTACACGCGCCGGTTGCCGGTGTCGGCGCGCCGGGCGTGCTCCTGGGACCAGTCGGCGTGGCCGAACTCCCCTGGGCCGTAGAGGAGGAGGGCCGCCTCCTGCGGGTGGGCACGGCTCCACGAGACGACGTACCGGGCTGCCGCGCGGGCGGCCCGGTATGGGTCCGGGTCGCTGTCGAGCGTGTCGAAGTAGCCCTCTTGAAAGCGCTCGACGGTCCGTAGCCACACCTCGGCGAGCAGCGCGGGGCGCCCGGCGAAGCGGTGGTAGACGGAGCCGCTCGGTGCGCCGACGGTCTGGGCTACCGCCGACATGGTCACGGCGGCCGGCCCGCCGGCGGCGGCGAGGCGGACGGCGGCGTCGAGGAGCTGGTCGGTGTCGAAACGAGGTGGCCTTGCCATGAATCAGAGAGTAGTCTCCATTTTATTAGAGGGATTCCTCTAATACCCGAAGAGGGGAGGACGCATGGGCGTCTACAACGTGCACGAACGCCTGCTGCCCGCCGGGGAGGGGGAGGTGGGCGGGCTCATCGACACCCTGGCCGGCGGGGACGCCGACAGGCTGTGGCCCGGCCGGGCCTGGCCCCGGCTGACGCTCGACCGTCCGCTCACGGTCGGCGCGGTGGGCGGCCACGGCCCGGTGCGCTACACCGTCGCCGCGTACGTGCCCGGGAAGTGGGTCCGGTTCAGGTTCGACGCACCTCGGGGCTTCCACGGCTTCCACGAGTTCGCCGTCCTGCCCGTCGACGCGGAGCTCACCGCACTGCGGCACACCCTCGCGATGACGGCGCGCGGCCCGGCCCGTATCGGCTGGCCGCTGCTCTGGCGGCCGCTGCACGACGCGCTGATCGAGGACAGCCTGGACCGCGCCGAGACCGCCTGCGCCGGCAGGGCCACCCGACCGGCGCGCTGGTCCCCGTACGTCCGGCTGCTGCACGGCCTGATCGGGCGCGCCGGGCGAAGGAGGGACACGGCTTAAGGGTGCCGTGCCCACCTGCTGGCGTCATCGAGCGCGCCTTCGAACTCAGCGCGACTACGGAGGCGGGGCCCGAGGCTCCCGCCGCTGGGCGTCCGTTCGTAGCCCCCCGCACCCTCATCGAGGTGAGCAGGCCCCCTCCCGCGTCGCCCGCGTCAGTCGGGGCCCGTGGGAAGTTCGCCGCGCAGGCGTTGGGCGCGGAGGACGAGGAGCATCTCGAAGCGGCGGTCGGGGTCGTCGATGGCCTCACCCCACAGTTCGCGGATCTGGCGCAGTCGGTAGCGGGCCGTCTGGGGGTGCACGCCGAGGCGGCTCGCGACCTCCGGGGCGCCGCCGGAGGTCTCGATCCAGGCGAGCAACGTCGCGGCGAGGCGTCGGGCCTGGGCCGGGCCGACGTCCTGAAGCGGGGTCAGGCAGCGCGGGGCCGCGGCGTCGATCAGCTCCCGGGAGGGCAGCAGGACGAGTTCCTCCGTGCGATCGGTGCAGTACTGCACCTCGCCCCGGGGCAGGAGGCCGTCCTCGATCAGCCGCACGGCGGTCTCCGCCCACCGCAGCGACGTCGCCGCGGCCGCGAGCGGCACCGAAGGACCGATCGCTCCGGACCAGCCCGTCGTGGCCCTGCGCACCAGGTCCGCGCGGCCCGCGGTGTCCGGCTCGGGGATGACCATGCGGGGCTGTTCGCTCTCCATGTCGAGCAGGATGCCCTGGCCCACGGCGGGGGCGACGGCCTCCCTCGCCGGCCGGATCAGCACGCCGACGGCGATGGTGGCGGGCAGCTCCCAACCGATGCGGGCAGCGCGTTCGCCCAGGGTGTGGGGGTACGCGGGGTCACCCTGCTGCCCGGACAGCAGACGGTCGATCAACTGCCGTTGCAGCCGCAGGCGTTCGCTAGCCTGCCGGGCGGCCGCCTCCGCGTATCCGCGCACCGACTGCTCGACGAGACCGTCCAGGTACTCGAAGCCGGATTCGGCGAGTTCGTACATGGCGGGCGCGGCGATGTCGACCTGCTGGCCGATCTCGGCGAACCTGCGCCAGGCGAGGCGCACCCCGAGCCGGTAGACGGCCTGGAGGGAGTCGAGGCTGCGCCCGTTCAGCCCCTCTCCCCTGCCGAACTCCTGGAAGACCTCGGGCGGCACCCTGGGATCGGCCGCCCCGGACGCCAGGTGCTGGACGAATCCCTCGATGGCGCGCCGGATGCCCACGAGCGCCATCGGCTCGCCGGACTCGCCCTCCACGAGCCGTAGTTCGGGGAATTCGCTCCGGATCTCCCGCAGGATCGCCTGGGCCAGATCCGCCGCCCCGGCCAGGGCGATCGCGGCGAACCGCTCCACCTTCGGCTTGGGCACCTCACTCCAGGCAGGACAGCTCATCGGAGCGGCTGGGCCGTGTCGTAGGTGATCAGGGGGACGTTGGGCTGCTCGGGGGTGGCATCCAGCAGTGCCACGATCCCGAAGGCGGTGCCCACGGCGAGTGCCGCGGCGATCACCGCGGTGGTCGATGCGGCGAGCAGTCTGCGCATTGTGTCGGGTCAGCTCCTCGTTGGAGACGATCCCACCCCGGCCGGCCCCCACCGGTCGAACGTCAGTTTTGACGGGTCGTTGACAATCCGTCAAGGGGCTCCCTACCGTCTTCAGCCACAAGGGCTCGACCGGCCCTGGGGTCCGTGCGTCTCCGTGCGAGTTTCTCGAAACAGGAGTGCCCGGATGCGTCGTACCGCTTCACCCATGTCCCTGATCCTGCTGGGAGCTGGGGTGTTTCTGCTGGTCCTCGCCCCGTTGCTGGTGACGTACGTCCAGCCGCACGCCAAGCGCACCCCGGTCGACGTCGACACGACGACCGTCTTCACCGGCACCGGCAGTTACTTCGACACCTCTCTGCTCAAGACCGTGCACGACCGGCGGATCACCATCACACGCCAGGTCCGCGGCGACGTCGCGGACAGCGTGCGGAGCGGCAACGCGGTCTGGGACGTGTCCACCTCGGTCGACACCGACGCCACTCTGCCGGCCGCCGACACCCGCGACTCCCTCCAGTGGACGCTCGAGCGCTGGGTGACCGACCGGCGGACCAATGAACCGGTGCACTGCTGCCGCGAGTCGCCCGCCTTCGACGGCGAGGCGTACCTGAAGTTCCCCTTCGACGTCGAGGAACGCGGCTACCGCTGGTGGGACGGCACGCTCGGCGGTGTCGTACGACTCCGCTACGCGGGCCCCGGCACCGTGCAGGGCTACGAGGGTCTGCGCTTCACCGGCAGTGTCCCGCCCACCAGGACGGGTGTGCGGCAGGTGCCGGGGCGGCTGGTCGGCAGGCCGAGGACGCCCCAGGTGCTCGCCGAGGAGTGGTACGCCAACAGCCGGATCGAGCTGGTCGCGGACCGGCGCACCGGCCGCATCGTGTACGCGGCCATCGGACCGCGGAAGACGCTGCGCGCTCCGGGCTCGGAGAAGGACGCGGTCGTGCTGCTGTCGAGCGACAAGATCGCCTTCACGGCGCGTACCCAGCGACAGCAGGTGGAGCTGGCCTCGGCGGACAGCAGGAAGCTGGAGCTGCTCGGCAGCACGGCGCCCCTAGGGCCTGTCCGGAAAGTCATGGCAGCCAGAGTCGGAGGCAGGCGAGGGTGACCATGGCTTGGTAGTGGCTGGCGCGTTTGTCATAGCGAG
>NZ_JBHWJZ010000021.1:0-159483 GCF_042731085.1 Streptomyces sp. NPDC059875 | reverse complement strand
CCCCCGTGCTGCGCACGGGGGTTGCGCTCCCGCTCCGCGGGAGCGCTGGCGGGACGCTCCGCGTCCCGCTCAACCCGACGGCTTCGCCGTCGGGTTGACGCTCCGTTCGCTGCGCTTTCGGAGCTGCGGGACTTCGTCCCGCTACCGGTCTTCCGCTTCGCTGCAGACCGGCATGGCGGGTCCGCTGCGCTCCCCCGCCAGAACGGGGACTTCCGGCTGCGCCTTCAGTCCCAAGGCCCGCTGACGCGGGCCAGGCTGGCTAGGTGTCGGGGGCTCTGTCTCGTGAGGCCGGGATGACAGAGGGCGCGGCTGAGAAACTTGGGCTCCGCTTCCGTGTGCGTTATCCGAATGGCCGGTCTCCTCGAAGCCTGTGATGCCACCAGCCGCCTCCTCTCCGCCGCGGATCACGGAATGCGAACGGATCGGGGAGGGTCCTACGCCACAGTTCCGCATCGAGCGCAGCCAGGAGCGCCCTGAGCTCCCGGTGTGCCGGGGCGGGGAGCAGTACCACCACTTGCTCCAGCATGTCCCTGGCCTCGGCCACGTCCTCCAGACTGTCCGAAGGGCACGGGCACACGGCGAAAGCGATCTCGAGATACCGGCCCGGCCGGCCTAGGAACCGCCGGCACCAGAACAAGGCTGTTTCAGTAGCGCCAGGCCACACATCTTCAGTGCCTGAATCCCGCTCGGCCCGGTACACCGCAGCGGTCGTCCGCGGCGACAACCGGTCGATCCGGTACACCCGGCCCAATGCGTAGAGCTTGGGGTGAGGGGCGCGCAACGCGCCCGGCCGCCTACGCGGCATGGCCCTTTCGGGCAGTGATCGTCATACCGGCATCCTGGCATGAGGGCTGCCGCACTGTCGAGCAAGACCACCAAAGAACACGAAGTGATGCAGCATGTAGGATTGGGAGAAGGATGGGATACCTTTCAGAGGCTTGGATATCGGTCTCGGACTGATCAGAAGGCTGGGGGCAATGTGGGTAATGCGAGGGCGTGCCCGGTCTACAGGGGCCAGGACGTGGCGGAGGTGATCGCCGTGGCTGCTTCTCTGGTCGAGTGCGGGGAGCTGTGGGAGGGGGCGAGTGTCGACCTGGATGCTGAACTGGTCTGTGTGGAGGATGTCCTGAAGGCGCGTGAGGTATTTCCCCAGGGTTGGTTCTCCGGAGCCGGCTCGCACTTCCAAGGTGCGGACCTTCCTGAGGGTGCCGCGGAGCTGGCCGGTCTGTTGCCGATGAAGCTTTCCGTCGAGGAGCCGGTGGAGGGTGATCTGCTGGAGAGGGCCCTGGATGTGCTGCGTGGGGCGGGGTGGGGGCAGATCGCGTGGATGGCGCTCAGCTGGCCGGCAATACCCGAGCTCGGCCTCGGTCCTGAGCATGCGCGGACTGGGGTGCAGGCCTGTTTCGGGATCGACGCCAACCACGAACCGGCCACTGGCCACACCGTGTACGCACACGTCCGGCCTCACGAGGAAGAACGGGCGCAGCACCTCGCCCGGCGGATCGGACACGACGTCATCGGCCCCTCGGAACACGGCTGGTAGAAGACGACCAGCACATCCGGCGATTCGACCACTCGCAGGGGCTTGTCCCGCGAGGACGGCACGGGAGATCGGGAATACCGATGATTCAGCTTCGGGAACACCAGGTAGAAGCGATTTCGCGGATCCGGGAATGGGCAGGATTTCCTGCAAGATCATCTGTTGGGGTTGGAGGGGCGCGGGGCACGGTCGTGTCCGCGACCGGCTCCGGGAAGACGATCACGGCCGCCTGGGCCGCGCTGGAATGCTTCCCGCACGGCCGGACCCTCGTCATGGTCCCCACCCTGGACCTGCTCGTGCAGACCGCCCAGGCTTGGCGCCGCGTCGGTCACCGCTCCCCGATGGTCGCCGTGTGCTCGCTCGAGAATGACCCCGTGCTGGAGCAGCTCAGCGTTCGTTCGACCACGAACCCGATCCAGCTTGCCCTGTGGGCCGGCCACGGGCCGGTCGTCGTGCTCGCCACGTACGCCTCCCTCGTCGACCGGGACGACCCGGACGGACTGTGGGGCGGCGGGAAGGTCCGCGGGCCGCTGGAGGCCGCGCTGGCGGGCGGGGAGCGGCTGTATGGCCAGTCGATGGCTCCGTTCGACCTCGCGGTGGTCGACGAGGCGCACGGAACGGCCGGGGACATCGGCCGGGCCTGGGCCGCCATCCACGACAACACCCGCATCCCCGCCGGCTTCCGCCTGTACCTCACCGCCACGCCGCGGATCCTGGCCTCGCCTCGGCCACAGAAGGGCGCGGACGGCCGCGAGCTGGAGATCGCGACGATGGCCAGCGACCCGGACGGGACCTATGGCCAGTGGCTCTACAAGCTCGGGCTGTCCGAAGCCATCGAACGGAACATCCTCGCCGGGTTCGAGATCGACGTGATCGAAATCCGCGACCCCGAACCGATCGTCGGCCTCTCCGAGGAGGCGCTGCGGGGCCGGCGCCTCGCACTGCTGCAGACCGCCCTGCTGGAGCATGCCGCCGCCCACAACCTGCGCACCGTCATGACATTCCACCAGCGGGTCGAGGAAGCCGCCGCGTTCGCGGAGAAACTGCCCGAGACCGCCGCCCAGCTCTACGCGACCGAGGCATCCGACAAATTCCTCGAAGACGCCGCCGCGCTGCCGCTGTCCTCCATCGACGCCCAGCTCTACGACCTCGAGCCCTACCGGCACGTACCCCCAGACCGGGTGTGGTCAGTCTGGCTCTGCGGCGACCACCTCGTCACCGAGCGGCGCGAAGTCCTGCGGCAGTTCGCGAATGGCATGGATGCTGAGGGCCGGCGGGTCCACCGCGCCTTCCTCGCGAGCGTTCGCGTCCTCGGCGAAGGCGTCGACATCGTCGGCGAGCGCGGCGTCGAGGCCGTGTGCTTCGCCGACACCCGCGGCTCGCAGGTGGAGATCGTCCAGAACATCGGCCGCGCGCTCCGCCCGAACCCCGACGGCACCACCAAGGTCGCGCGCATCATCGTGCCGGTCTTCCTTGAGCCCGGCGAAGACCCCACCGACATGGTCGCCTCCGCCTCGTACGCGGGGCTGGTCGCTGTGTTGAATGGGCTGCGCTCACATTCGGAACGCCTGGTGGAGCAGCTCGCCTCCCGCGCCCTCACCCGTCAGCCCCGGGAGAAGAGCCGCCACCTCGTACGAGACGAGGACGGGCGCATCATCAGCTGGGACGGGGGCCAGGAGGACGACGGCATCCAGGGCGCGGTCGAGTCCGTGCTGCTGCACTTCTCCTCCCCCAGGGACGCCGCCACCATCGCCGCCTTCCTCCGCACCCGCGTCTACCGGCCGGAGTCGCTGGTGTGGCTGGAGGGCTATCAGGCCCTCCTCCGCTGGCGCCAGGAGAAGGAGATCACCGGTCTCTACACGGTTCCCTACGACGTGGAGGTCCAGGTCGGCGCCACCAAGGCGTTCCCGCTGGGGCGCTGGGTGCACCGGCAGAGAAGAGCCGTACGGACCGGCGAACTCGACGACCACCGCGTCGAGCTCCTCGACGAGGCCGGCATGGTCTGGGAACCCGGCGAGGAAGCGTGGGAGACGAAGCTCGGCCTTCTGCGCTCGTACCGGCGCGCGCACGGCCACCTCGCCCCCCGTCAGGACGCCGTCTGGGGCGTAGACGAAGGCGCCGGCGGGCAGCTGGCGATCGGGCAGCTGATCGCCAACCTCCGCCGGAAGGGCGGCCTGGGCAAGGACCCCGAGCGCGCCCAGACACGGGCCGCTCAGCTCTCCGGGATCGACGAGGACTGGAACTGCCCCTGGCCACTCGACTGGCAACGCCACTACCGCGTCCTGGCCGGCCTCGCCGACACCGAGGCCGGTGGTGTGCTGCCCGACATCGAACCTGGCGTGCTCTACGAAGGCGACGACCTCGGCAGGTGGCTGGCACGACAGCGGGAGGCGAGCACCTGGGCCCAGCTGTCCGAGGAGCAACAGCAACGGCTCGCGGGGCTGGGCGTCAAGCCCGCTGGACGCCCAACACCGGCCCCGACGGCCAAGGGCGGAGGGAAGGCTAAAAAGGCGTCAGCGGCCTTCCAACGCGGCCTGCAGGCCCTCGCGCAGTACGTCAGCCGGGAGGGCCACCACCGCGTCCCCAGGACCCACGCCGAGGAGATCGCGGTGGAGGGCGAGATGGCGCCGGCGGTCGTGAAACTCGGCGTGTGGGTCTCCAACACCAAGACCCGGCGCGACAAGCTCACCCAGGAACAGCTCGACGCACTGCGGGAGCTGGGCGTGAAATGGGTGTGAGACCACAGGCATGCCGGCCAGCGCCGTCCACGAGCTTCCAGCGGCCGACCGCCATCACGCCGAAGTCCGTTCATACCGGCCGGGCCCTGCTGCTCCGACCTGGGATTGGCGTCCTCCTCGAGCAGCTCCTGCCCACAGCAGTGTCCTGGGAAAATTCGGGCTGACGCGGTTAAGGAGTGTCCGCCGAGGTGCCGAGCTGTTTGGGGACCCCGACCACGCGCCGCCGCGGAGTGACGGCTGCGGGCTCGGCCAGGCGCTCCAGCCGCAGGAAGTGCACGTTGCGCATGTAGAGCGCTTCTGCCTGGAAGTCGGTCTCGTTCACCGGGCGGCGCTTGGTGGTGACGATCCCTGCGTGCGCCAGCTCCCGCAGCCCTTTGCTGCGGGTGTCCTCGCTGAGCGCGAAGCGGCTCTCTGCCTCCCTGGGGCTGTCCACAGAGCGCGGTCCTCGCCGAGCCCGCCGTTCTCGCACAGCAGGGTGAGGAACATGGCGACCGCAGCGCCGGAGAGGACGGCGATGTGTCCCTGGGTCCAGCAGGTTTGCGGGATCTGGATGTAGCGGTGCGGCAGGGCGCCGAGGTCGCTGGTCTCCTTCTCCTTCTTCGCGGCTGCGCCCGGGGCGATCCAGGGCTCTCCGCGACCGGTCTCGTCGAGAACGGTGACGAGGTTCAGGCGGCCGGTGCGGGTCACGTCGATGAAGCGGTGCTCTTCCAGCCACGCCTACGCGTCGGCGATCCGGCGGGCTCCCGCCTTCTCAGGATCGGGGAGGTCGAGCAGCGTGGCCCAGGCGTTGTGCCGGATGGCCAGCTCCCGGGCGGTGTCGTCCTTCTGCAGCCACAAGTAGCTCAGGTAGAGCTTGAGCCGGACCTGGCCGCCCCGGCCGCCGCGGAGCATGCGGGCCAGAGGCGGCGGCTCTTCGGCGTGGGTGAACCGTTCGACAAAGGTGTACCGAACCTGTGCCCTGCGCCGCCCCAGCCGCGCCGCGCTCTCAGCCATCCTCAGCGAGCGCGCCGAGGGGGCCCTGGTCGCTTCTGACGTCCGTTCCGCTTGCACCGGGGTCCGCGAGCGCGGCCCACCGCAGCAGGAGGAGGAGCCTGCGGGTCTCGTTGTCCGGGCCCCGCTCCCTTGCGACCTTCGCCGTGGTGGCCGCGGCGTCGAGGCCGGCCTGAAGGGCGAGGCAGGTCTCGCGTTCCTCGTCTGCCGGTGGTGCGGTGCGGTACGCGGCCCTGTAGTCGGGCGCCGGGGAGTGCGGTGTCTCGTACGGCCGCCACGTCGTACGGCACAGCCGACAGCGCAGGGCCTGCCGCCCGCTGAGAAGGACGAGTTCGGTCTCCTCGCTTGGGCACTCTCGGCAGACGATCGCGGGGCGCGACAACGGCAAGGTCACCTTAAGGTCCTTTCCCGGCACGGACGCTTCGCTCCGTCCCTCCCCCACCCCGGCGTCGACTCATGCGCTCGGTGCGCCCATGTGCCCCCTCCGCACAAGTGGGGTGAGGCAGGTCACCCCTGTGACCGCCCGTGCAAATCCTGGCGCCAGCTCGGCATGCCACGGCATCCGCCGTCGGGGACGGGCCGATCACCTCAGGCGGTCTCCGAGTCCTGCAGCGCCAGGTCGGTGTCGAGCAGAGCGTCGAGGCGTGCGGTCACCCATAGCCGGGTGCCCGGGAGGTCTTTCAGCGGATGGCCGGTTGTAGGTTTCGCGACTTCATGAGCACTGGCTCCTGCGGAAACGCCAAAATCCGGGGGCAGTGAGCAGTGAGCGTGTTGGTGGATGGTGAGCAATCGGCGGTTCCTTCTCGATCGCGCTGGTGACGGGGAGTGAGGCACCATGGTCTTAGTGATCGCCTGTTTCGGTAACTGAGCTTCTACGGCAGGACTTCGGCGATACCTGCCGTCTTCTGCTCGGACAGGTGTCGCCAAGAACGTCGAAGCGAGTCTGGACCAACCATGAAGGTCGAGCCGGAGGACGGTGCCCCGGCATCGCCGCGCCCGCCCGCGGTCACCGAGCACGCGGTCGCAAGTCGGACGTGACTTGGTCACGGCTGGGCTCGGATCACCGCGACACAGCACAACGCCATAAGGGCCAGAGTCGCCGCCGCCGGCCCCGCGAGCGCCTCGGCGGCGGTGGCAGGAAGGATCCGGTCCGTCGGCGGGACGGCGTCGCTCGGGTCGAAGACCATCGTGAGGTGGTGGCCCAGGCGCACGGTGGCGCCGCAAGTGCGCCAGGCTTCGGTCGGGACCGGGGTGCCGTCAAGGCGGCGTACCGAGCAGGAGTTCTTGACGTAGTTGCGTCCCTCGTAGCGGTGGACGTGGACCTCTGTCACCACCACAGAACGGCTCTCGCCGCGCGCCGCGAGGACGGCCTGTGCGGTCTGGCCCGGTATCCACCAGGCGAGGGCCCCGCCGAGCAGGGCGACTGCGCCGACCAGGACACGTCCCGCGTTCGTCGCGAAGAGATACCAGGCGGCGGCCAGACCCACGATGACACCGACCACCGAGCCCATCGTGTCGAAACCGGTCAGCGTGCCCGTCACCCCGACCCCTGCGATCAGGCCGGCGGTCACGACGCCCACAGCGACACCCTCCATGACCAGCCGGGTGGACGGTCGGCGGGAGAAGTTCGCCGGACCCCACAGGAACGCGCCGTCGTAGGACATGCTGCTCCATTCGTCGTTCATAAACTTGCGGAAGGGAAGCCCCCCGGGTGCGGGTGCCGGGCACGCCCGCACCCGCACCCCGGGCGGCCGGAATCATGTCACCATCCGCTGTCCCTGTAGACCGTCGTGAAGCTGGGTGAGGAAGGGACAGGCACAACCCTTCTTCGGTGGACGGCTGTCTACGGCCGGCGCTGCTCCGCCGCGCGCCTGTTGGTGTCGATGACCGTGAAGAGTACGAGAGCGAGAGCGGCGGGAATCGCGACCACCAGGAAGGCCACCTTGACGGGATGGTTTGCCTCGAATTCCAGGAGAAGGACCCAGATCAGCGCGCCGGTGCCGATCGCGAAGGCCGTCCTGCCCAGCACGAAGGCTAGCCGCTGCGCCGCTTCGGCGGACCAGTCGATCCTGGAGTACGCGTTCAGCTGCCGGAAAGCCGCGTCGCCGAGCCCCAGGGGATTGGTCATGTAGAGCAGCCCGAGGAATGTGAACAGGACGGGGCCGAGTCGTCAGCCTCGACGAGGACGACTACCGCTGATCCGCAGGCGGATGGGACGCTCGCGTGCCCCGTCCAGACCGGAACGAGGGGCGGACAGGCCCGGTCAGTCCACTTCGACGTACGTGACGATGAGGATGCTGCCGAGCGCGGTCGCGTAGAACACGATCCGGACACCGGAGTGCTGGTAGTCGCGCAGCGCGGACGCGGTGGCGTGCGCCTTCACGTCCGTGGGGTCGGCAGCAATCTCGTTCAACGCCGCGTCGAGCTGTGCCGCCTGCACGGTGGACAGGGCACGAACCTGCGTCTCGGCCGGCTCGATTAACACGATGCGAGGGCGCCGACCGAGGGAGTGCTTAGGCGACATGCGGGTCCTGGTCGTTCCGATCGCTGCCAGCGAGGCCCTTCTCGGCCCGGATGTCGTCCCAGTCGCGGCACCGGTCGAGGTCGATGCCTTCGGAGGCGATGTTCTCGAGGACGTAAGCGAGGGCTGGGTTCCCGGGGAACTCGGCGCGCGCGGATTCACGGAGCTCGCGCTGCTCGGCCTCGTTGAATGTCAGATGCGCCATCGGGGCCTCCACCACGGTCGGGTACGCCCGAGGCTAGCGCAGCGGCCCTTCCCTCGGCGCCGGGTCGCCCAGGAACCGTACGAGCGCAGCCTCCGCCAACTCTTCCTCGAGCGCCCGCACCCTAGCGGCCGTAGGTGCTGCGGCACAGGGCGGGGACACCGTAGGGCACCTGGATGCGTTCGGCGTCGCGGCATAGGGCGGCCATGTCCACGGGCCGGGCCACTGGCCGCGGCTGGGTGACGTGCCTGGGTGCCTTCGTCGTCTTGCCGTAGGGGCGCTTCTGTGACGACTTCACCGACGCCTGGGGCTTAGCACGTTGCTCGACGGATCGTGTCTCTCCCCGGGGGAGACGGGGAGAGCGGCGAGCCTCGGGGACTTCGGTCGTTCTGCCAGCAGCGGATCGGCGGGCGGGTGCGGACGGAGGGGGCGACGCGGTGTCGCCGGGCCGCGGCTCGGTAACGGCGAGCTCTTCGCGTGGGGCTGCCTGACTGGGCGCCGGCCAGGTGTTGGGCAGCGCAACGGGCAGCCGGTCAGCGGCGGGCGCGAGTGCAGCGGGCGGCCGCTCGGCGGGGACGGAGACGCAGCCGGTGACGGCGAGCAAGAGGGCGCTGATCAGAAGTGGCGCGGGACGGCGGGGGTACATCCCCTCAAGATCGCGGAGTACGGCCCTCGCGGGGCGGAGGGCTGCGGCCGGTCCACCGGGACGAGTGAACAGGTTCTGGCGGTGGAGATAACCGTGCCCCCGCACTGGGGTGCGGAGGCACGGTGCGAGGCGGATGCGACTGTCTCCTCAGACGGCGGCGAGCGCGGATCCAGGGGGCGGTCCGGGAACAGGATCGCGCGGTGGATGCCGAACTTCTGCTCCGCCGCGAAGCCGCTCGCCAGGACGCCGGAGCCAGGGACGTACTCGGCGGCCTGCGCGAGCATCGGCTCGAAGGGCGGGGTGAGAACCACTCGGGGATGGCCTCCTTCACCGCCGTCCGGGCCTGGCACCCGACAGCCTCCCCCGGCCAGGCATGCATGGCGCGTGGATACGGCCAGAGGGCCCTGCCGAGTCAAGCTCCGGAGCAGGCCCGCTTCCCCGAATTCACGCAGCGGGGTGTGCGGTAAACGGGCCGAGGACCTGCTGGCCATCCTGCGTCTGCGGTCCGCCCGCCATGTGTCAACGATCACGTAATTCCTCACCGACAGCGCCAGTTTCCCCACCCAAGTGTTCGATCTGGATGAGCTCAGTCGGGTTCACCGCCCGGCGGGCATTGCCTCCACGTCGCTGCGCAGGGCCCGCTCCCCTGCGTCGGCCAGCCAGAAGAAGACCGGCGGCAGGCAGAGCTCGATCACCGCCAACGCGATCTGGAACCACTGCGGCCAGCCGTGCACGGCGAGCGAGATCAGCCGGCCCAAGCCGCCCAGCAGGAAAACGCCGGCCAGCCACCGCACCGCCCGAGCTTGGATCGGCCGCTGCCGTGCGGCCCAGAGCCAGGCCAGCCCGTAGCCGACGAAGCTGGCCCCCATGAACCTGCCCCAGCTGTCGACCGTCGGGCCAGCGGAACCGGCGCCGGGGATCGCCGCGTTGCCGAGTGCCATGTGGAACAGGCCGATCGCCACGCAGGCCCAGCCCATCAGTTGCGTGAGTATGCGCAAAACCCGGGCCACAATCCCTCCAAGTCGTCTTGGCGGAGCTTAGTTGACATGCGTCTACTACATTGGAAGGCGCTAGTAGACTCATGTCAACTAAACTTCGTTCGTGCCTCCCCGCCAGCGACTCACCCCCGCCGATCGCCGCGCCCAACTCCTCGCCGTCGGCGCACGGCTCTTCGCCGCACATCCATACGCCGACGTGCTGATGGAGGAGGTCGCCGAAGAGGCTGGTGTCTCCCGGGCCTTGCTCTACCGTCACTTCCCCAGCAAGCGTGCCCTCTTCGCAGCCGTCTACCAGCGGGCGGCGGACCAACTGCTTGCCGAGACGCGGTTCGACCCCGCCGACTGCCTGGTGGAGCAGCTCATCCAGGGTATGGACGTCCATCTCGACTATTTCGTGGCGAACCGCAACGCCGTCCTCGCCGCGAACCGGGTCCTGGCGGGCGACCCGGTGATCCAGACGATCATGACGAACGAGCTGGACGCGCTCCGTGCGCGGCTGCTGACCGTACTCCCACTCGCGGACGAGAGCGCCCGCGATGCCGTGTCTGGCGTCCTGAAGAGCTGGCTGGTCTTCGTCCAGGTCCTCTGCGTCGACTGGCTCACCCACGCGACCTGCACCCGCACCCAGCTGCGCGACGCCTGCATCGGCGCGATTCTCGGCGCTCTCCGGCCGCTGCTCGCCAAGGACCCTGCCCCTGACTGGCCGCCACAAGGGCCCGGCGCGGGTACCTAGGGCTGCCGTACCACCGGAGCCGCCCGATGCAATGCCAGTGGGTCGGACTCGAACGTTTGGATGGGGAGGCTGACGCCGCCGGTGGGGAATTACGTGACGTTCCACACCATGCTGGTTGCCGTTCCGGCGCCGCCGCCCCGGATTCGAAGCAGACCTCTCCCCTCGGCTATCGCGAGGAAAGGCACCTCATGCAGTTAAGCCGTCAAGCCGCGGGGGGTCCGCCGCCCCATCGCCCGCGCAGAACCTCGGCCCAGTCGCCACCTTCCGGACCCGGATCCTCCCACGGCGGCACCGGATTGGGAGCCGTCTCGATCAGGTGCACGAGCGTCCAGGCGACGCCGTAGCAGTCGTCGGGGCCGAAGCAGGTGGCCAGGGCAGCGGCCTCTTCGGACGTGACAGGGCGGGAGATCGCCGTCAGCTGGCGTTCACGCCGGTCGATCTCTGCCTCGCTCGCGTCCCAGTCGGGAAGCGGTCCGTCAGCAACGAACGTCTGCACTTCGGGTCTCATGACCGAATGATCGTCTCCCCCGCCGCCCCGGGACAAGCTGCCCCGTTCTGCTTCACGCGGTGGCTGTTCCTGCTGGTTGGGGCTCTGCGGGGAAAGCGATCGCTTCATCAAACGGAACCCGTGCCAAGAGGCAGTGATGGAGTTGGCCGAGCATGCGGTTGAACAGGTGCCGCAGAGCCTGCATGTGCCAGTCCCCAGTGGTCCGTCGGCGCCGGTAGTGGGCGTCCGCGCCGGACGAACCGCTGAGGGAGGCGAAGGCCCACAGGTGGCCGACGTGGTTGAGCCGGTTGTTCTTGACGAACCGGCGCCCGACGTAGTGGCGTTTGCCCGACGCCTGGGTGATGGGGGCCGCGCCCGCGTATGCCTTCAGCCCTCCGGCGGTGGCGAGCCGCGTGCGGTCGTCCCCGGTCTCCGCCAGGATCCGTGCGCCGATCTGGGCGCCGATGCCAGGAAAGCTCAGCATGATCGGGGCGTCGGGATGGGCTCGAAAGGCTTCCTCAGTGGCCTGGCCAAGGTCGGCGACTGCTTCGCAGGCGGCGTCCAGCTGCAGCAGCAGGGCCGCGGCCTGCTTGCCCATCGCTTCTTCAACCAGCGGGACCTGGTGGGGCGCCTCCCGGCGGAAGAGCTGCTGCAGACGCTCGGCATCGGCCTCGATGTTCCTGCGCCGGCCAGCCCGCTTCATCATGGCAGTCAGGCGCTCAGAGCGGCAGCTTGGCGGCCAGCGCGGGCGTCGGTGCCACCGCCAGGATCCGGCGGGCGTCGGGGCGGGCCAGTCCGCCCTGCTTGTCCTTGAACGCCTCCAGGAACGCCGGAAAGTACTCACGCAGCAGCGAACGGAGCTGGTTGCAGAGCTGCTGTCGGCTCCAGACCGCGTCCTGCTGGGCTCGGGCCAGGACAGCCACAGCCTGGGCCAGGTCGGTGTCGGCAGCCAGCGGCCGGTGCATCGGCATGTCCGTGCGGATGATGTTGGCGAGCACAAGTGCGTCGCCGGGGTCGGACTTCTTGCGGCTCACGCCGTGGCGGTCGCGGTAGCGGGAGGCCGCCATCGGGTTGACCGCGAAGATCTGCCGGGGACCCTGTCGCAGCGTGGCGATCAGCAGGCCGCGGCTGGTCTCGATGGCCACCGGGATCGGCGTCTCGGCGGTGTCGCCGTGTTCGGCGAGGAGGTCCAGCAACAGGCGGTAGCCGTCCAGATCGTCGCCGATGCGGCACTTGGCCAGCAGCTTGCCGGTGCCGTCGACGAGCGCGACGTCGTGATGCCCTTCCGCTCAGTCGATCCCGCAGAACACGTCCATGGATCCCGCCCCTTCGCCCGCGCTGTTCTCGAAAACGAGCACGCGGGGCCGCACGGCGCACTAATTCCAGGACTCCAAGGTCCGCCACCTCATCAGCCGTGCGCGGCACCGCAAGGCCGCACGGACGCACGCCGTGTCCAGAGCTCAAGGCTCGTGAGGAAGAACGCGTCACCGTGCGGCAGCTCATCCATCGAGGATCCCGAACCCGACGGGCCTGTGGGGGCAGAACGTGCGAGGACCGGCCGGCGCCCAGCGCCACCGGTCTTTCAACAGACCTCACACGGTCGGAGGTGTCGTAGGGGTCACCACGGCACCGACCGGACCACACACGTCCTGCCCTCGGCTGGACAACACCGCCCGGGCCCATCAGAGATCCAGAACCTCTAATTACTAACGAATTAGAGGTGTCGTCGTCCGGGAGAGGCTTGCCCACCCGGCCTGACCAGGGACGATGATCAAGATCACGAAATTGAGGGTTCCACTCCCGGTCCCACCTCCGGTGCAACCTCTAGTGCACCTCTACGTGCAACCCTCCAGCCCCCTTCCGGTGCAACCCTCTCCGGGGCGGGCGCGGCCTCCTGTCGCGGACGCCCAGCCTCCGTCGGGCAGGCTTGCCCGGGTGGGCCGGGCGGGTGAAGGCCGGGCCTGCCGCGTACCTGTGCTGCCGGGCTGCCGGTTGTGGGTTGAGCGGACCGACCGGCCCGTGCACGGGGTCACGTCTGCGAGGCAGGACATGGGACGTCACAAGCAGCACAAGCCGCGTAGCCCGCGTGGGGACAGCGGGCAGCCGACGGAGTGGTTCGGCACCGCGTCCCACTCCACCGAGGGCATGCACCACCTGGACGTCCGCCGGTCCGGCAACGGCATCCTGATCACCTCTTCGCCCGCTGAGGTCGACGGCGCGTCGGCCGCATGGCCCCTGCGCCTGCGCAACGACGACAACGGTCGGGGGCTGACCGAGCTCGGCGCGGCACTCGCGGGCGGGCAGGCACACGCCATCGGCGTGGAGAAGGGGCCCGGGTTCGAGACCGCCCTGGCGTTCCTCCCCCCACCACCCCGAGGAAGGCATCGGCACGCTGGCCCGGGTCCGCACCGTCGAGGACCCGGAGGACGAGGTCGTCTTCGAGCGGCGCGCGGAGCGGCCGATGGCCTTGTGGGCCGAGGCCGGAGAGAACCTCCGCCGGATCGTCCCGCTGCTCGGTCCGGACGCGCCGCCGGCGGATGAGCCCGAGGACTGCCATCTGTGCCCCGGCTGCTACCGCCCCCTCTACGAGAGCTCCTCCTCGCACACCCTCATCGGTGCCGGACCGATCCCGGTGTTCGGTCTGTGCCGACTGTGCGCCGAAGGCAGCACACTTCGCTCACTGCGCGAGGCCGACGTGCCCATCGACCCGCAGCAGCGTGCCGTCCTCGAGGCCGTGGCCGCCGCCATGGCGTAGCCGGGCCGCCGGCCCTGGGCACGCCCGTCGCGCGGAAGGCTTGCCCAGGCTCCCCTTGGGCTTGCCCAGACGCTCAGGCTTGCCCGGCCGCCGGCTTCCACATCGAGACGACTCGCTGGACCAGGGCCCGGCTGCCCCCACAGGGGCGAAGCCGGCTGGGGTCTCCTGGCTAGCTCTCGGGGGATTTCGCGGACGGCGGCAGGGCCGTGTCGAGGAGTGCGTCGACGGTTTCCTCGTCCAGCTTGCTGTCGAGGTGGAGGGATCGGCGGATGAGACGCCCGACGGTCTCCGGGTCCACGTCCAGCCGTGTGTGGGCGTCCAGGCAGATCTCGCTGAGGAGTTCCTGCGGTGTGGTCCGGCTTGCGCTGGACGTACCAGTCGAAGACCTTGACCACGTCAGGGCGGAGGGTGCCGAGCCACATTCCGCTCCTCCCCTTCTGGACGCCTCGGGCCAGATGGGAGATGACGGCCTCGATCAGCGTCGTGCGCAGTGCCGACATGGGAAAGATGCTCTCGGGTCCCACCGTGAGCGCGGCCGCGGGCCACCAGGCGAGGGTCTTGGCCGCCTCCTCGGTCTGCTTCCCGTCCACGTGGATGATCTTGGTGAGGCGGTTGTGGTCGGCGACGAGTCCCCGGGGCTGGAGACTGCCGAAGGCCGTGGTGGCGGAGAGGAGGGCGCCGGGACCGTGGGCACGGTGATGCTGTTCAGCCCAATCCCGGGCCACGGACTGCGACCACAAAGGTCCGTTGGCGCCGCGGGCCTGCGGTTCGGGCATCTTGTGGTCCTCGTACTTCGGGACCGGAAGGTCGTCCTCGGCGATGTTCGCGATCTTCACCAGCCCTGCGCGGTCCACCAGGCTGCCCGGCTCCAGCTCGGGAGCCTTCAGATCGACGACGCACTCGTCCAACGGCCTTGCGTCCGGCACGCGCCGGCGATGCTCAGCCCACAGCGCCAGATGATCACGCCAGTTAGGACTTGTCCGGCCGATCAAGGTCGGCCCAGGGGGTTCTGCAAGGATGCTGTGATGCAGCACATGCCGGATGACCCGTCGCTTCTGCCCGCCCCGTGGTGGGTGCCTGATGGTGGCATGCACGCTTTCGAGCTGGAGCTGCATCGCGAGCTTCCCCAGGGGCACCCGCTGCACGGAGTGAAGGCCACCGCTGTGGCGCGATGCGAAGGATGTGACGACGTCCTGTTCAGCGTTCCGGACCGGCGGTTCCCGTGGGCTGTGGTTCACCTGACGTGGACGGGCCGCGAGGAACGTGCGCCGTGGCCGATGACAACGCCGCTTGCAAGCTTGTCCGAGCTCCTCACCGAGTGGGCCGACCACGGCTGCAATGACGACGATGAGGCGTCTCCGGAGTCACGTTCGTAGCCAGATAGCGAGGGCTGCCGCTGTCGCGGTGCCGAGGAAGACATAGCCACGTTTGTCGTAGCGAGTGGCGACAGCCCGGTGCTGCTTCAAACGGTTGATCGCGCGTTCAACGGTGTTGCGCTTCTTGTACCGCTCCTCGTCGAAACCCGGTGGCCGTCCGCCGCGTGAGCCTCTGCGCAACCGGGCGGCCCGGCTGTCGGTCTTCTCCGGGATGGTGTGCCGGATGCTCCGTCGGCGCAGGTACTCACGGCAAGGCCCGTTGCTGTAGGCCTTGTCAGCCGCGACACTGTCCGGCCTCTTGCGCGGCCTGCCCGGCCCGATCTTCGGGACGCGGATCTTCTCCAGCACCGGCTTGAACTGGGTGCAGTCCGCCCGCTGACCTGCGGCAACAATCAGGGACAGCGGACGGCAGCGGCCGTCGGCGCTCAGGTGGAGCTTGCTGGTGAACCCGCCCCGTGAGCGACCCAGGCCCTCACCTCCAGCACCACCTCCACCAGGCGGGCGACAAGGCTCTGCCACGGTGTCTCGTCCTGGTGTTCTGCCTGCCCGGCCCCCCTTGAAGCGGGTGACAGCGGCGGATTGGTCCGGGCGCCAGCCGCGTGCTGATGCGCACGGACGATGGTGGAGTCGACCGAGACGTCCCAGTCGATCTCACCGGCCGCGTCCGCGGCAGCCTGGACCTGCTGGAGCAGACGCTCCCACGTTCCGTCCGCGGACCACAGCCGGTGGCGTTCGTAGACCGTCTTCCACGGCCCGAACCGTTCAGGCAGGTCACGCCACTGAACGCCGGTCCGAACCCGGTGCAGAATCCCGTCGATCACCTGCCTGTGGTCCCGCCATCGGCCGCAACGCCGGTTGCTTACCGGCAGGAACGGCTGGAGCCGTTCCCACTCGGCATCCGTCAGATCGCCCCGTCCCATGCCCGCATCAACGACTCCCGCGCGGACCAGTCACATGATCGGCCGGACAAGTCCTAGGCAAGTGCCCTCGGCGCGGCTGGGGTCCATGCCGTCGCAGACCGCTACGATTCCGTGCGGCTCCTGGTCCGACAGCTTCTCCAGGCGCTCCAGGGTCTGCGGATCGATCCCACGGACAAGGTCCATGATCGCCTGGTTTGACCCCGCATGCACCAGCGGTACCCGGGTCTTGAGCCCGACGACGGTGAAGTCCGCCTTGTCCACAACGCGGTATCGCATACTGCTGCTCCCCTCATTGGTGAGGCGGAAGGCCATCCGGGACTGGGAGGTGAGTGCGGCGCCGGTACGCCGGGCCTCGCCGGGTCCGATGCCGTGCATGGCACGGAACGCCCGCGCGAACGCCTGGCTGGAGCCGTAGCCGTAGAGCACCGCAATCTCCAGCAGCGTCTCACGTCCCGCGAGTACTTCGGCGCCCGCGAGGGTGAGCCGGCGGCGCCGGACGTACTCCAGCAGGGGCATTCCCGCGAGCGCGGAGAACATCCGGCGCAGGTGGTGCTCCGAGGTGGCGGCGACGCATGCCAGTTCCTTCACGTCGAGGTCCTGGTCGAGATGGCCCTCGATGTGCTCCATGGCCTGGTTCAGCCGCTCCAGCATGCCCGGCCTCCTTTCTCTTTCCCCTTCTCACGACCACCTTGCCAGCGATGGTCGTGAAGCACGTCTATCCGGCGCTGCGGTCGGCGCCGTCTCCGTCCGGACCGGGGGTGTCCTGTCCCAGACCGCGGCGGATCGCAATCTCCACGGGTGAGTACGCGCCGTCGGCTCGCTCCAGTTCGTACGGTGCTGCCGGCATCAGCGGCGGCTGCGCCATAAAGCGTGGCCGCACCCCATGGTGCGGTTGCGCCGCGTGCACCAGGAACGGATGGCACAGGAAGACGTCGCCCGGGGACCCGGTCGCAAGGGCGAGTGGCCGGTGGTCGGACGCCGCCACCAGATCGGGGGCGAGGGTCAGCCCGCTCGCCCCGTCCTCCCCGTAATTCTCAAGGACCTTCGGCACGTCGAGGTGCGAGCCGACCCGGATCCGGGTCGGGGCGTCCTGTTCACCGACCTCGCTGAACAGGAACAGCATCAGCAGCGCCCGGCCCTGGGAGCGCAGATTGGTGAAGTACCAGCTCTCGCCCTCCGGCAGATAGCTCCCCTCGATGTGCCAGCCCGCGTCGTCCGGCTCCTCCTCGTGCGGGAAGCGCAGCGGGAACGTGCCCAGCGAGTAGCGCGGCTCCCAGCGTCCCGCGCCGACGAGCAGGTCGTACGCGCGGTGCAGGGACGGGGAGTTGGGTGCGGCGGCGAACGGCCCCTGCGCCATGCCGGCCACCCAGTGCACGGGCTGCGTCCACGTCGACGGGTCGTCCGGGTCGCAGCCCGTCTCCCGCCACAGCAGCCGCGCGCAGTGCGCGGCCACGCGCGGCGCGACAGCGCCCTCCAACTTCACGAAGCCGTCGCGGAGGAAACGGGATACCAAGGTCGTGTCATCCATGCCCCCATCGTGCGGCGACACCTGCCCCGATCACCCGACATTCTCCGCACTGCCTTTGTCGGGTGATCACCGGAGCGCGGTCAGGCGGCGCGCGCCGCCTAACGAGCTCGTGCATGGTTGGCGGTGCGACGTCGAAAGGTGCAGGTCGGCCCGGTGGTCACTGTGGCTGATTGGGCCTGCGGGTGGCGGTCTGCTGTTGTGAGAGGGCGGAATGAAAGGTGATGTCCGTTCTGTCGTCGCCTGAACGTGTGGCCTTGCCGCCT
Organism: Streptomyces sp. NPDC059875; assembly: GCF_042731085.1. Lineage (NCBI taxonomy): Bacteria > Bacillati > Actinomycetota > Actinomycetes > Kitasatosporales > Streptomycetaceae > Streptomyces > Streptomyces sp. NPDC059875. The sequence goes on along the minus strand of NZ_JBHWJZ010000021.1, from coordinate 141,786 downwards.
CCGCCGCGTCGCGGGGCTGGCGCCGTGCTGAGCTGGCTGCGTGAGCGACCGCAAGTCCTACAAGAGCGACTTATCCGACGAACGCTGGGCACTGGTCGAGCCGGTGATCACCGCATGGAAGGCCCAGCACCCCTCCGTCAGCGGACACGAGGGCCGCTACGCGATGCGGGAGATCGTCAACGCGCTGCTCTACCAGTCCCGGACCGGCTGCCAGTGGGAGTACCTTCCGCACGACCTGCCGCCTACTGGGGCGGTGAAGTACTACTTCTACACGTGGCGTGACGATGGCACTGACCAGGTCATTCACGACCTTCTGCGCTGGCAGGTCCGCGAGAAGAGGGGCCGATTAGCCGACCCCAGCCTGGTGGTGCTCGACACCCAGAGCCTGCACGCGGCGGCCGGGGTGCCGGCCGAGACGACGGGACGCGATGCGGCGAAGAAGGTGCCGGGGCGTAAGCGGGGGCTTGCCGTGGACGTGCTGGGTCTGGTGATCGCCGTGGTGGTGCTGGCCGCCTCCGTCCACGACAACGCCTTCGGCGCCGCTCTGCTCGACAAGGTCGCAGCCGGTAGCGGCGGCACCGTGACGAAGGCTCTGGTGGATCAGGGGTTCAAGAAGACCGTCGTGGACCACGGTCAGCGGGTGGGCATCGACGTCGAAGTCGTCGAGCGCAACCCGGCCGAGACCGGTTCGTCCCGCAGCCGATCCGCTGGCGGGTGGAGCAGACGAACGGGACCTTGATGCTGCACCGGCGGCTGGTACGCGACTACGAGCACCGACCTGCCTCGGCCGAGTCCCGGGTCTACTGGGCGATAAGCGACGTGATGGCCCGTCGGCTGACCGGCAGTGCGACCTCCTGGCGCGGCGCATGACCAGCGGGGAGCTGACCCTGGGGGCGGGTACGTCTGGAGGAGCGCGAGCGGGAGATCGCCGAGCAGGCCGAAGAGACCCGTGAGCAGATCACGCGGCTCACCGCCTTGCTGGACGAACTCGGCCGGGCCGCCGAGGAAGTGCGGATCACCCGCAAGACGCTGCTGGAGCTGCCCGACCCCGGCCCGCCCGCGCCGTCGGCGTCCGCCCCGGAGCTGCCGGACCGGGCGGCCTACCAGGAGATCATGGCGGTGTTCGCCCAGGCAGACGGTCCGCTACGGGCACGGGGCGTGTGCGAGGCGATGGACCTGGAGCCGGCTCCGAACAACATCAACAACGTCCGTTTGAAGCTCAAGCGCCTGACCGGGCGCAACATCCTGACCGAGCCGGAACCGGGGCTGTTCACCCTGCCACGTCCGTAGTCGTCAGGCGAGGGCCGGGCGGATCGGCCGATCACGGCGCATTCGGACCTGGTCCGGATGACATACGCGTCCCGGGCGTCGGTCTTGCCCTCGCCGCGGTAACCGTCGTCGGCCAGGCAGGTAGGGACCTCCTGGCCGTGGTTGCGCAGGAGGGCGAGCAGCAACGCCGGTTCGCCGCCGGTCATGTCGATCGCCCAGGTCACCAGGCTTCCGTCCGCCAGTGCCAAGACAGCGCCGATGAACGTGAGCAGCTCGGGCTCGTCGTTCGCCACACGCCGCGACAGCAACATGCTGCCCTCGGCGTCCAGGTCGAGGCCGTGGAAGCGCACTCGGACCGTCGGCCGTTCTTTGCCTAGACCACCGACCGCCCTGTGGGCCGACAGCGTTCGGGTCGCATGCGCGTCGCGACGTCCGCCAAGGACATGCCGGCCCCGTCTCCGAGGGGCACGCCGGCCTCGCTGTTCCGCCGGTCATCGTCCCTTTCGCCGACCAGTCGGTCAGCGCGGCGCTGACGTAGGGCGTGGCTCAGGACCCAGCGGAGGCGTGACGTGTTCGTTGCCGCCGACTTGCTTTACAGCCCCGCAATATTGGATTAACTTCCAATGTTGGAAGCAGTTCCAAGTCTCCGCGAGCCCAACGATGCGAGCGGTGTTACGGAGGTTCGATGACCGACCGATTGAATGTGACGTTTCCTTCGGGGCCGGACGAGTGTCACGCCTGGCTGTACGTGCCCGAGGGCGGGGGTCGGCGTCCCGTGGTGGTCATGGCGCACGGCCTGGGCGGGGTCCGCGAGATGCGGCTGGACGCCTATGCCGAGCGTTTCGCCGCCGCCGGCTACGCGTGCCTGGTGTTCGACTACCGGCACTTCGGGGCCAGTGGCGGTCAGCCGCGACAGCTCCTGAGCATCCGCCGGCAGCTTCAGGACTGGCGGGCCGCCGTGGCGTACGCGCGCTCCCGGCCGGAGACCGATCCCCGGCGCGTGGTGCTGTGGGGCACCTCTTTCGGCGGCGGCCATGTCCTGGCGACAGCCGCCCAGGACCCGGCCGTCGCCGCCGTCATCGCCCAGGGCCTGTTCACCGACGGTGTCGCCTCTGCCCTGGCGATGCGCCCGGACACCTCGGTGAAGGTGATGGCCCGCGCGGTCCGTGACGTGGTCGGCGCCCGCCTTGGGCGCCCTCCCGTCATGGTCGCGACGGCAGGGCCGCCCGGATCCGCCGCGTTGATGACCGCTGCGGACGCCGAGCCCGGCTACCTGGCCCTCGTGCCCAACGACGCGCCCTTCTCTAACCAGGTTGCGGCGCGGTTCGCCCTGGACATCCTCCGCTACCGGCCGGGCCGCCGGACCGCGAAGATCGCATGCCCGGTGCTGTTCTGCGTATGCGAGCACGACAGCGTGGCCCCCGCGCGGCCGACCCTGCGCCATGCCCGCAGGGCGCCGCGCGGCGAGATCCGCCTCTACCCCGACGGCCACTTCGACATCTACCTCGGCGAGCCCTTCGAACGCGTTGTCACGGACCAGCTCGCCTTCCTGGCGCGGCACGTCCCCATCGGCTCCGCACCCGGTGAAGCCCCGGGACCCACGACACCCTGAAAGAGGTACGAGATGCCCACCTACCCGATTGCGGGGAGGACCGTCTTCATCACCGGCGCAGCCGGAGGCATCGGTGCGGCCACCGCCCGCACGCTGCACTCGCGCGGAGCCAACGTGGTCCTCGCCGACCGGGGCATCGACGCCACATCGGCCCTCGCCCGCGACCTCGGCGGCGACAGGACACTGGCGCTGTCGGTGGATGTCACCGATCGCGCCGCACTGGCCGACGCGGTGGGCCGTACGGTCGACCGGTTCGGCGGCCTGGACGTCGTCTTCGCCAACGCGGGGATCGCGGCCGATCCGCCGGCGACGATCGCCACCATCGACCCGGCCAGGTTCGAGCGCGTCGTCGAAGTGGACCTGCTGGGCGTCTGGCGCACCGTTCGCGCCGCACTGGCGCACGTTATCGCGGCGCGCGGGCACGTCCTGGTCACCGCTTCGGTGTACGCCTACTTCAACGGCATGACCAACGCCCCCTACGCCATGTCGAAGGCCGGCGTCGAGCAGTTCGGCCGCGCCCTGCGCGCCGAACTCGGCATCCACGGCGCCAGCGCCGGGGTGCTCTACCCCGGCTGGGTCCACACGCCCATCGCTGGAGCAGCCTTCGGAAGCAACGACATCACCACCCGTATGCGCGAGATCGCCTTCCCGTCCCTGCTCGGCAAGGCCATCGCCCCTACGCGCGTCGCAGACGCCGTCGTCCGCGGCATCGAGAACCGCTCGGCCCGTGTCATGGTCCCCCGCAGGTGGGCACCGTTTTCGGCCCTGCGCGGCGTCCTTAACCCCGTCACCGATCTCATCGCCGAACGCCACCCCGAACTGCGCCGACTCCTGCGCCGACTCGAGGAATCCGCCGGCCCCACAGGCAAGTCCCCGCAGACCGACTCACCGAGGTAGGCCGTCATGACCCGTTACGACCTGGCCGGGCGCACCGTCGTCCTCACTGGTTCCACCGGCGGCCTGGGCGCTGCCCTCGCCCGGGCCCTGCGCGACCGGGGTGCCAACCTTGCGCTGCTCGACCTCAGCCTCGCGGCTACCACGGCCCAAGCCCAGGACCTGGGAGACGAAACAGTCGCCCGTGGCTGGCACGCCGACGTACGCGACCTCGCCGGCCTGCAGCAAGCCATGGACGAGGCCGCCACGCACTTCGGGCGCCTCGACATCGTCATCGCAGGCGCCGGGATCGACACCATGGCCCCGATGGCGACCATCGACCCATCGGCCTACGAACGTGTCATCGACGTCAACCTCAACGGGGTCTGGCGCACCTTCCGTGCCGCACTCCCCCACGTGCAACGCCACGAGGGCTACCTGCTCGCCGTCTCGTCCATGGCCGCCTTCGTGCACTCGCCACTCCAGATCTCCTACACCGCGAGCAAGGCCGGCGTGTGGGCGCTGTGCGACAGCCTTCGCCTGGAGGTTCGCCACCTGGGTGTCGGTGTCGGCAGCGCCCACCCCACGTTCTTCCGCACTCCGATGATGGACGACGTGACCGCGGACGCGGCCGGGCACGCCCTCTGGGGCGGCAACTCCAAGGGGTTGTGGAAGATGGTGCCGCTGGAGAAAGTCATCGCCGGCATCGTCCGCGGCATCGAGCGCCGTGCGGACCGCGTCGTCGTCCCCAGGTCCCTCACCCTGACCGCGAACGCTCCCGGCCTGTTCCGGCCGATACTCGAACGTGTCGGTTTCCGCTCTCAGACGGTCCAGCGCGCCCTCGGCCTCGCCTCGGCGTCGGGCTGGCACGACCCGGCGGTGCATGAGCGCCACCAGGCCGGTTCCCGCTGAAATCCGGGCTGAAGGAAGCGGCCCAGGGGGGTCCGGCCGTTCGAGCACCTCGTAAAGTAGCGAAGACCATGACAATCAAGGTCACACGCACGACACGTCGGGCCGCCGCAACCCGTGCGGCCATCGTCGACGCCGCCGAGGAACTGCTGGCCTCCGGAGGCCCCGACGCGGTCACCTTGGAAGGCATCGCGGAACGCGCGGATGTCGCCGTGCAGACGGTGTACAACCGCGTGGGCGGCCGCGCGGCCGTTCTCATCGCCGTTGCCGAGCGGGCACTCGAAGACAACCGGACCTACATGGACGACGCCTACGCTGCCCCGGGCACCCCCGCGGAACGCATCAGGGCCGCCTCGGCCGCGTACGTCCGCTTCGCCGCCGAGCGCCCGCACCAGTTCCGCCTGCTGGCCGAGCCGCCGGACGAACCCGCGGCCCTGGAACGGGTCGCCGCGCTCGTCGACGAGCAGAACGCCAAACTCGCCGCCGCCCTGGCCGACGGGGTGGCCGACGGCTCGCTCGCCGCCGACCTCGATCCCGTCACCACCGCCACCGCGTTGTGGGCGGCCATGAACGGCGTTCTCGGCCTCTCCTGGCGCGCGGACCGACTCCGCGCTGACGCCTCCCAATTGACGGAACTCGTCACAGCTGTGGAAAGGGTGGTTCTCCGCGGACTGCTCGCCCGCTGAAGTCCGCCCGGGGCCGACCTGTGCCCGGAGCCGGTCAATGCGCACCGCCGAGGTTGAGGATCACGACCCCCGCGATCACCAGGGCGACCCCGGTCACCTTGGCCAGTGTCAACGGTTCGTTTAGGAACAATGCGCCGACGAGCACGATGAGGGTGGTGCCCAGACTCGACCAGACCGCGTAGACGATGCCCACCTGCAGACCACGGGCGATTGCGGGCACGGGGCGTGTGCGAGGCGATGGACCTGGGCGCCTGACCGGGCGCAACATCCTGACCGAGCCAGAGCCGGGGCTGTTCACCTGCCACGTCCGAAGTCGTCAGGCGAAGGCTACTTCATCCACAACGACGAAACGGACATCAGCTCACATCCCGCCCTCTGAGTACTTCACCCCGACGGATATCCCGTACGAGCCCTCGATGCGGCAACTGGGCCGACTACGAAGTGCAGTCCCAGATCGACATCGCGCGCGGCAAGTAGCAGGGGGACAGACAAATCGCAGCGCACTACCGGAAGCGAGCGCTATCGCACATTGAGCCGGGGGGCTTCCGTGCGGAGGGCAACGTCCAGGTACCGGTGTTTCACGCCCCGGCGCTCCCGCTGCCCCGCTCGACCGGGATCCACAGCTGGGAGTCGGTCTCCGCGCCGATCTCCACGGGCTGCGTCCGCAGGAGTTCCGGACCTGGTCGGCTCGCGTACGGGTTCGAGGGGAACCATTGCGTGAACACGTCCCGCCACAGCTCCTGGAGGGCGCTCGGATAGGGCCCGTGATTGTCGAAGACCGCCCAGGTCCCGGCCGGCACGTCGAGGGCATCGAGCTCTCCGGCGGCTGCCTCGGGGCCGGTTGCCACGCCGATCCAGTAGTCCACCTCGGCGGCCTCCTCCCGGCTGTCGGTCAGGTGCACCGCCGCCGACAGGATCCCCTCCGGCTCCCGGTCGGACAGCTCTTTCATCCGGACAATCGCCTGCTCGTCCAGGCTCTCCACGTGCGCCGCGGCGGCCGCGTTGACCCCCTCGTGCACGAGCGGGACCCGGGCCTTCCTGCCGACGACCCGAAACGGCCCTTTCTCCACGATCCGGTACCGCATGGCCGTCCTCCCTTCGACGACCACACGGAAAGACATGCGCGGCTGTGCCGTGAGCACCGCACCCGTGCGCCGGGCCTCGCCCGGCCCGATGCCGTGCACCGACCGGAACGCCCGGGCGAACGCCTCGCCCGAGCCGTACCCGTACCGCACCGCGACATCGAGCAGCGTCAGCTCCCCGGCCAGTACATCGGCCCCTGCGAGCGTCATCCGTCGGCGCCGCACGTAGACCGGGAGTGGCATCCCGGCGAGCGTGGAGAACAGCCGCCGGAAGTGGTACTCCGACACCGCGGCGATCCGGGCCACCTCGGCCATGTCGACCTCCCGGTCGAGGCAGGCCTCCAGGTGGTCCAGCGCCTGATTCAGCCGCTCCAGCACGCGTATCCGTCCTTCCTTCTTGTGCCTCCACGGTAGGAACGCCCACCCTGCCAACCAGCCGCAGCCGCATGAGCCGCAGCGGCCGGCAACCGAGCCCAAGCCGGACTCGCTCACCGCGCGTGGCAGCCTGGCGGTCACCGGTCGGAGTGTCGTGACGCACATGCTCGACCATGGATCCCGGGGTGTTCCCTGTGGGAAAACTACCGATACGGCCGGTCGACCAGCGGGTCGACCGCGCGGCCGTCGGGCCGCCTTGCTGGAGTGAGAGTGAATTTGGTCGTGTCCGCCCGACAAAACCAGTGCGGGAATTGTCGGGCAGGGAGCCTCGGCGTTACCTGAGGCTTACGCTCATGACTGATATCAAGGGGCTGTGCGAGCCGCGGTTCGCCGCAGTCCGTGCGGCCCTTGCAGCTTCGCTCGGCAAGGACGACGTGGGCGCCTCGGTCGCTGTCTACCTCGACGGCGAGCCGGTGGTCGACATCTGGGGTGGGTACGCCGATGCGGACCGCTCTGTCAGCTGGGAGCGGGACACCCTCACCGGCGTGAACTCGACGACCAAGAACATGACCGCTCTGTGCGCGCTCATCCTGGCCGACCGGGGCCAGCTTGATCTGTCCGCGCCGGTCGCCGTGTACTGGCCTGAGTTCGCCGCGGGTGGTAAGGGGAACGTGCTGGTACGGCACGTGCTGTCCCATACGGCGGGGCTGCCGGACCTGCCCGGGCTGACGGCGGTTGAGGACCTCTACGACTGGGAGAACGTGACGGCGGGGTTGGCCGCGCAGGCCCCCGCATGGGAACCCGGAACGGCCGCCGGCTATCACGCGCTCACCTTCGGGTTCCTCATCGGTGAGATCATCCGCCGCATCACCGGCCACAGCCTCGGCGAGTTCTTCGCAGAGGAGGTGGCCAAGCCGCTGGGCGCGGATTTCCACATCGGGCTCCCTGCCGAGCATGACCACCGCGTCGCACCGCTCATCCCGCCGCCGTCACTGACCGACGAGTACGCCGCCAGCGCACCGCCCGGACCGGATGGCGTAACCCGGGAGATCACCGGTACCACGATCCGGGTCAAGGACGCCAACTCAGTGGCCTGGCGCCGTGCACAGATCCCTGCGGTGAACGGCTTCGGCAACGCTCGGTCTGTCGCCCTTGTCCAGTCGGTACTGGCAAACCAGGGGTCGGTCGGCGGCGTGCGGCTGCTGTCCTCCCAGGGTTGCGAGCCCGCGCGGCAGGAGGTGTTCCGCGGTCAGGACCGCATCCTGGGGACACCGATGTGCTGGACGGTGGGCTTCGGCAAGTTCGGCAACACCTTCGGCTGGGGCGGCTGGGGCGGCTCGCTGGTCGCGAGCGATCCCGGGTCACGCATGACGGTGGCCTATGTCATGAACCAGATGATCGACCGGGACCGGCAGGAGGACAATCGCGGCATGGAGATTGTCATGGCCGCCTACAGCGGACTGCACTGACGGCAACGCGGGGCGGTCTCCTGCGCAGGCCACTCACAGTCATGGGCCACAGAAGTTCAGCCAGAGCCCCTTCTCGTGAACAAGCCACGGACAAGAACAACGGGCGCCGCGCCGGGCCCTGTGTGGCCTTCGGCAGGCCCTACTGCGCCACGAAGCCGGCGGCACCGGGCGGGCGTCGTGGGCGCTGACCGCAGAACGGCTCCGGCCCTGCACCGAGCAGGAAGCCGTCGGAATCCTCCGCCTCCACCAAGGTCTGCGCCGGGCCCTCCCGAGACACCGGGCCGAGCTCGACGAGATTGCCACGCTCGCCCGCCCGTTGATGCCACAGCGGATGCAGCCGGTCCGACTCGGCCGACCGCACCCGCCCGTCCGGCCCCTGCCCGTACCGCGCAGGACCCCGGCCTACGACTCGGTGAACACCTTCACCCCGGGCCGCGTAGACGGCGGTATCCCGGTCGGCCGCCTCCGGGTTCGCCATCGCCGGCTGGGCCTGCCTGGGAGGAAGCATGCGCGTGGCGGCTGCTCGTACCTGCGGTCAGCGCTGCCAGAACCGGCGCTTCTCTGGAAGCGCCGTCTGTGGGGGGATGCTGCGGGGCGGCCGACTGAGAGGCAGACCCACCTTGCGCAGGTGCTCCAGCTGATGCTCGGGGCGACTCTTCTCAACAGCTCGTGCCAGGTCCCGGAGTTTGGTGGGGTTATTGGTCTCTTGCAGAAGCTTGGCGAGGAGTACCAGCTCGTCGAACGGGGCGTAGTCACCGGCCGCCTCGAGCAGGCCATCGGGGTCGTTGACGGTCGGGCGGTGGCCGCCGTACAGCGGCGGCGCGACGAGGCTCAGAACATCTCTTGCCGGACGAAACCTGGCGATTGCCCTCAGGAGCCGCCGGTTCTCGAGCGGGCGTTCAACGCGAGGGAACTCCCGTGACAGTTCGGTGAGTTCGGCAGGAGAGGCCCGTTCGACATACGTGTCGATCAGTGCATCCGCCGGCCCGTCGCTCCCCTGCTCACGAAGCGTGATGATCGCCTCGGCGGTTTCTCTCGCGGTGGGCTTCTGCTCAGCCGCCGCGGCCGGAGCGGGTTCGCGGCGCCGCCACAGCTCGACCTCCTTGCCCGTAGCGGTCAGCATCGAGTCGACATGGGCGCGCTCCTGCTGCACCAGGCGCAGAACGGCCTCGTGTTGACGGACGGAGTCCTCCAGATGAGCAATGCGATGCCGGATCTCCTCCTGCTCCTCGGTGATCTCCCGGCGCTCGCGGTGTGCCTGTTCGGACATGCCGCGCAGTTCCTGCTCCAGCTCATGCAGGTGGCGCCGTTCGGCAGTGACGGCCTCGCGCAGCTGTGACAGCTCCTCGGCCGTGTGGGCTCGCTGGTTGCTCAGGTCCTCGATCGCAGCCTCGAGCTTGATCTCCCGGGCCATGAGTGGCCCCTTGGCCTCGGCCGCTGCGATGACCAGTGCCCGCCCCTCGTGCACCGCGTCCTCGTCCACGGGCCGGCCGGTGCGCTGGGACAACAGCTCGTGCATGCGGCGGATCAAGGAGAGCTTCGGCAGTGTCGAGCCGCTCAGGTACCGCGAGAGCTGCCACTCGCTGACCTTGGCCTCCGGGTCATTCTCCGTGAGCGCCTCGCCCAGCTCCTTGGACGTGATACCCAGCTGTTCGCGGAGTTTGCGCAGGTACTCGACCAGCCTCTTCTCCGAGGTCTCCAGGTTGTTCAGCCTTGCCAGGCCTCGGTGCCGGCGCCCTCCCGGCGGCGGTGTGTCCTCCACTGCACCCTCCCTGTCGACGGCGAAGCGCCGCTCGACGGCACGCTCTCGATCAAATTGCGGAGTGTTGCAACTGCCGGTGCCGACGGTTTGCTGATCCCAGCCGAACACAAGGCCACCGTCAACATGAACGGAGCATGCCATGCCCTCCGCATCCCCTCGCACGCCTCAGGTGCGCCGCCCGTTCCTGGAGATCAGGTGTGGCGGCGTCCGCCTTGTCGTCCAGCGCGTTCCGTACCGGCTCATCACACTCGTCACAGCAGCGGCCGGGCTCCTCGCCGGCGGTACTTGGCTCCCGCGGTAGGACTTTCGGGGCGTGGACGTGGTGGGAGGCCCAGGCGGAGACGGGGCCGGTGATCCGGTCCCGTCCCTGCTGTCCTGACTCCGCCTACTTGTCCATGAGCTCCCTCAGCCGGGCCGCATAGACGGCGGCGATCCGGTCGGCCTCCTCCGGGTCCGCCGTCGCCAGCTGGGCCCCGTCGGCGAGCGCGGCCTCCCGGCCGGCCTTCAGCTCCTCGATGCGCTCCTCGTCCGGCACCGGCGCACGGCGCTCCTCGATGAGCTGGGCGTTGTACCAGTTCACCACCTCTTGGACGGCGTCTTCAGCCGCCTGCTCCTCGCCGCCCTCCAGGCCGGAGAAGTCGGGGATTTCGGGGTCGGACATGGGGACCACCCTCTTGGTTGATCTTGATTGGGGCGGTGTCATTCTCCTCTCGCCCAGCCGAGACCAACGCAAGTTGGTGGCGGAACTACGCCATGCCCGGGAAGTCGCGAGCGGTTGCCGTACCCGTACGGACAATCCAGATTCCGCTGCCTTCCGGGCTTTCCTCCGAGCGGGTCCGAAGGGTTGCAACGTCGATCGTCGAAGGCCAGGAGGTTCCGCTGTCAGTCCAGCGCACTCCGACGAGGTCAACGCCCTCCAGGTCGGCGGTGCGCAGATCTGCCCTCGTGAAGTCGTTCAGGAACGCGTAGAGCCCGTCCAGGTCCAGAGCGATCGGGTTCCGGTCGAGCGCTGCGCCGATGGCACGCTGGACCTCCTTGAGCCGGATGTGGAGGAACTCTTGCCCGATTCCGATGAGGTGCTCCCGCTGCTGGGCGGTCGCCGATTCAGAATCTGGATTGCCCGCCAGGTGTGGGACCCGCCTGCGGACGGCGCCCAGATCCGTGCCGAGCTGCCCAGCGACTCCGATCGCGGCCTGTGCCGCCAACCGACGAAGGTGCCTGACAGCGACGCTCACTGAACGTCCTTCTGCTCCGGTGGCGGGCCGCCTCCTCCGGCAGGGATGACCGACGGGTGATCGGCGCCATCTACGGCGCTGTCCTCGTTCACGCCGCCGTCTCGGCCTGATCGTCGGGGCGCTGGGTGATCCTCAGGCGGAGGCGACCGTCATGACGCTGATCGTCAAGCTCTACCTGGGCGCCGGCGGGAGCCGCGGCCGCGAGGCCAAGGACGTACTGACGCTGCACCTTCTCCTGTTGAACGCGCCCTCGATGGCGCAGCCACACAGCCAGTACGGCGCACACCTTGGCGATGAAGACGACGCCGATGGTGGCGATGATCGTGGCTGTGTCCACGGCATCCCCCTGGTGTCAGGCCTCCGGGATTCGGAGGTCGTCACCTATGAGAGCCGTGACAGGTGCCGAACGTGAACCGGACTGCAAAACAATCTTCTGACGGTCTTCGGAGACGCTGATGAACATCGGGTCGGGGAAGGGAGGTTGCCGTCGAGAAGCGTAGGTCGGGGCCGAATGTTGATCACTGACGGAGGCTGGTTGTGGCAGGACGGGATCTGCGGGCGCTGTTCAGCGGCAACGACCGGGACGTATCGACGGCGGAGGCGTTCACCAACCGTCAGGCGCAGTGGGTGCTGGTCGCAGCCGCGCTTGCCGAGCACACGGCCCACATCGCCGGGCCGGGCTTCGACGTCGAGGACCTCCAGGCGCCGCGGGACAACGTCATGGTGTTCCACGGCATCGGCGGTATCGGCGGCATCGACAGGACCACCCTGTCGCGGAAGCTCGAGGCGGCGCTCGCCGGCGCCGAGCACAGGCCTGCCCAGTGGGGCGAACCCGTCTGGCCCGCCTCGGCTCGGATCCAGCACGTACGGATCGACCTCTCACGGCCCGCCGGCGGCGACTTCGAGCAACCCAACGCCGCTGAGGGAGGTGTCAGTTGCCAGGGGTGTGCGCGTGCGGCCCGCACCGACTCCTCACTGCGGGCCGGAGCTGGAGCGGTTGTTCTCCCTCGACGATGACGACCGTGACCTGATCGCCCTGCGGCGTACGGACGCACACCGGCTGGGCATGGCGGTGCAGGTCTTCACCGTCCGCCAGGTCGGCCAGTTTCTGGATGAGGACCCGCTCGCGGTGCCGGGGAAAGGCCGCCGTCCCGCCGGTCGGGGCGTTCCGTTCACCGGCCTGGCCGGGGCCAGTTACCGTCGTGATCATGAAATGGTCAAGATCATGGTCGCGGAGACGGCCCGTCGCCCTCTTCACCGCACTGGCCTCCTGCGCCTCACTGCTCGGCCTCGCCGCCGCGCAGCCGGCGGCGGCGAGCGGCACCGAGCTCTCCGGCGCGGCGAGCCTCGGCGTCCAGCAGGTCCTCTTCCGCTCCGGAACCGCCGGCTACGGCTGCTTCCGCATACCCACCCTGACGACGACGAAGAACGGCACCCTCCTCGCGTTCGCCGAGGGCAGGACCTCCCCGTCGTGCGCCGACCGCGGCCCCATCGACATCGTGATGCGCCGCTCCACCAACGAGGGCCGCACCTGGTCTCCGATCAGGGTCGTCCTCTCCGGCCGGGCGAGCGCCGCCGGGCCCTCGCAGGTGCGGGGCAACCCCTCGCCCGTCGCCGACGTGATGGAGGACAAGAAGGGGGCCGTCTTCCTCTTCTCCAACTCCGAGCCGGCGGTGCCCGGCGGCACCCGTATGTCCTGGGTGCAGCGCAGCGACGACGACGGCCTCACCTTCCAGGCGCCCACGGCCGTCCCGCGCCTGACGACCGGCAAGGGATGGTTCGGCACCGGGCCGTCCCACGGCATCCAGATCCAGAAGAAGGGCGACCCGCACGAGGGACGCCTGATCGTCGGCGCGTACGAGTCCGTGAACGGGGACGACCAGCGCGTCGGCGTCCTCTACAGCGACGACCGGGGCGTGACCTGGAACAGCAGCCTCACCGAGGACTCGTTCCTGCGGGCCAGGGAGGTCCCCGGCCTGCCGTCGGGGCCCGATCCCGAGAGACCGGACTGGGGCCCGGAGTCTCCCGTGGCGAAGCCCGGAGAGCCAGTGGTCGCCGAACTCGCCGACGGCAGCGTCTACGTCAGCGCCCGCAGCCCGTACGACGTCCGCGTCAACACGACGCTGCCGGCGAAGTACGAGGCCCGGCACCGCATGCACGTCACCGCCACCGAGGCGGTCGACCCCGCGGACGGGAAGACGAAGGTCAAGGTGCCCACGCTCGGGTTCACCAAGGACTGGGTGGGCCCCGACGTCCAGGTGTCGGTCCTCGCCCCGCGCAAGACCTACCGGACCGCCCCGGGCGATCTGCTCCTGATGTCGACCCCCTCGCACGCGAGCCTGCGCCAGGAGATGAGGATCCGCTACTCCGAGGACAAGGGGGCGACCTGGAAGGACGCGCCGGGCGGGCAGGTCAGCAAGGTCCTCGGTGACCGGGCGAGCTACTCCGACATGGCGGAGCTGTCGGCCGGTGACATCGGCCTGGTGTACGAGGGCGGTACGTCGTTCTCCGCCCAGCACATCTACTTCAACCGCTTCACGGTGGATCAGCTCGATCTTCCCGGTACGTTCGCGGCCAAGGGTTCCAGCCTGCCGCAACAGGCGCCCGCCGCCGGGCGGACCACGCCCGACACGACCGTCGAGGCGAACGACGCCTACCTCGGCAGCGGCGCCACCTCCGGCACGGGCGGCGAATTCGGGACCCGGACGTTCGGTCAGGGGCTGAAGCTCAACGGAGGCGCGGGCGGCACCAAGGGCCACGCCGACCTGCCGTGGACCGCGTCGCTGAACGCGGGCACGGGGGACATGACGTACTCCCTGTTCTTCAAGTACGACTCGACGTCCGACTCGCCGCAGCAGGCCCTGATGTGGGCGTACGGCGTGGGCGATCCGAAGCCGCAGGTGTGGGTCCGGGTGCAGCCGGCGGACAACCGGGTCATGGCGCGCGTGGAGGGCGACAAGGGCGCTGTGACGCTGACCGTCGACGCGCCGCCCGAGAAGGCCACCACGCCGGCCTTCGGAGACAATGCCTGGCACCACCTCGTGCTCACCCGCAAGGGCGCCGAGATCAAGCTCGCCGTCGACGGGATCGACCCGGCCGTCAAGACCCTCGAGGTCGGCCGGCTCGCTCCCTGGCGCAAGGACGACGTCCAGGGCATCCGCCTCGGCGACAAGCTCGACACCGGTACCGGCGCCATCGACGCCAACGACGGATTCACGGGCACCATCGACGAGTTCCGCGTCTACCGCGAGGCCCTCGAGCAGACGCAGTGGCCGGCGCTGCGCGGCGCCGAGCCGGAGAAGGTGGCCCCGGGCTCGCTGAAGGCCCACCTGCCCTTCGAGGTCGTCGACACCGCCGGATCCGCGCCGCTGACGAACGTCCGTATCCAGGACGACGTCTCCGGCCAGTGTGCGGACGGCACCCTGCTCGGCACCGGTAACCCGGAGAACGCACAGGTCTCGGGGCGCGTCGGCGGTGGCGCCCTCGCCGTCTCCTCGACCCTCCCGGGTGTGGAGGTGCCCTACGTCCCCGCCGTGGACAACGGCGCCGGGGACTTCACCTACGCCCTCTGGTTCCGCTACGACTCCGCGGTGAACACCCAGGGCGCCGCGCTGCTGTCGGCGTACGGGTCCACCGTCGGGAAGCCGTTGCTGTCGGTCGGTGCGAAGCCGTCGACGAACCGGCTGACCGCCCGCGCGGCCACCACGTCCGCCTCCGTCACGATCGAGCTGGAGGACAGGAAGGCCGGCCGGGCGTTCGGCGACAACGCCTGGCACCTGCTGACGCTGACCCGCGCCAACGGCACCCTGACGATGCGCGTCGACGCCGAAGCCCCCGCGACCGCGACGGGAGTCACCGGCTCCTTCACCGACGCAGTCCCCGCCCCCGAGGGCGTCAGGATCGGTTCGAAGCCCGACGGCGCCGAGGTCCTCACCGGGGAGCTCGACGACGTCCGCTTCTACAAGCGGGCGCTGAGCGACACGGAGCGGGCCGACATCCTCGATACGGCCAAGGGAGGCTGGAGCCCGCCGCTGAACCCCGCGCCCACCGTGTGGTGGACCATGGAGGGCGGCAACACCGAGCAGCACCTGGTGATGAGGCCCGCCGTCGATGCCGCCGCGCGCGGCACCTTCGACGCCTCGCTGCAGTGCAACAACGCCATCGTGCGCGGCGGCGCCACCGTCACGGACGCGGACGGCAGGTTCGGCCGCGGCCTCGGCTTCGACGGGGTGAACGACTCCGTGGAGCTCCCCTACGGCGAGGCAGAGGCGCTCGGCGACGGCGACTTCACCCTGGCGACCTGGGTCCGCTACCAGGCAACCGAGAACGACGAACCGGTGCTGGTCAGGGCGTACGGGGTCGGAACCACCGAACGCCAACTGTGGATCCGTGCCAGGCCCGACAAGAACGACATCATCGCCCATGTCCAGACGGACCGGGGGATCACCAGCCTGGTGGCCCAGGCCCCCGAGAACACCGTGTTCGGCGACGGCACCTGGCGGCACGTGGTCCTGCGCCGCGACGCCGGGAAGCTGACGCTGTCGATCGGTGACGGGACCACGCTCCTGACGACCGCAGCAGGCGCCGTGGCCGGCTCCCTGACCTACCAGGACGGCTTCGACGTCCAGGGCCTCCTGCTCGGAACCCGCCCGGACGCACAGCCCAAGGACTGGTTCCAGGGCTCGATGGACGAGTTCCTCCTGGTCCGCAGGGCCCTGTCGGACACCGAGATCGAGAAGGGAGACGAGCCGCTGCCCGTGGACGGCTCCACAGTGGCCCGCCTGCCCTTCGACACGATCACCCCGAAGGGAACGCACGTCCGTCTGTGACGGGCACACTGCGTACGCCCGGATGTGGCGCCTACGCCCGTGAGGACGCGTACACCCGTGGGGACGCGTACACCCGTGGGGACGCGTACGCCCGGATGTGAGGCGTAGGTCCGTACCCGACCCTTACAGGTCGCGTCCCCGCCGAGGCGGGGGCTGGGCCGTTTCCTTCGGATCACCTCGCCGACCGGATGAAGATGGCGGCGAGGTGGAGTCCGGCGAGGTAGATGGTGGCGGTCTTGTCGTATCGAGTGGCAAGGCCGCGCCACTGCTTGAGCTTGTTGATGCACCGCTCGACGGTGTTGCGCTGCTTGTATGCCTCGCGGTCGAAGACCGCAGGGCGGCCGCCGGACCGGCCTCGCTTCTTGCGCCTTGCGACCCGGTCGGAGGGCTGAGGGATCACCGCCCGGATCCCGCGCCGGCGCAGATGGCTTCGGATCGCGCGGGAGGAGCAGGCCTTCTCGGCCAGGACCACGTCAGGCGTGGTTCCGGGGCGGCCGATGGGCCGCGGCACCCGTATCCGGGGCATGACCTGGGTGAACGCGGGTGCGTCACCTGCCTGGCCAGGGGTGAGGACGCATGCGAGCGGGCCGGCAGCGGCTGTCGGCGGCGAGGATCCCCGCAGCCGGTCATGAGGTGGCCGAAGGGGGCGTGTCGAGGTTCGACGGCACGGCCCTCGCCGTGTCCGGGGATGTGCCGGCCCCTGGGGGATGCACAGGCCGCCCCGATACGACGGCGCCCCTCCCCCGGGTGCCGGGGGAAGGGCGCCGTCGTGGATCGGTGTCCTTGGGTCAAGGGTTGTCGAGGATCACCCGCTCTGTCTCGGTGTAGTCGACGCGGGTCTCGGTTCCGGTGGTCTGCGGGTAGCGGATGAAGGCCGAGCCCTCACCGGAGTTCGGGCCGCCGGGGGCGTTTTGCAGCTGGTCCTGCGGCGAGGTGCCGCGGACGGTCAGGGTGTCGCCCTGCTGCGGTGTCGCCGTGGCCGGCGGACCTCCGTTGACGGTCAGTCGGGCGCTGATGGTGTTCAGGGCGCTGATGTCCACCGTGTCGCGGCCGCCGCGAGCGTTGACGCCGATCCGCTCGGTCTGGGCCGTGGCGATCTCCAGGCCCAGCAGCCCCTGGACCCGGAGCAGGGTCAGCAGGTCGACGGTGCCGAAGATCGAGTCGGCTCCGGTGGTGCCGACGAGGGTGACCTCGTCGTCGCCGCCGTTGGGGTTGACCGACACGGGGTCCAGGGCGTTGGTGAGGTTGATGACCTGGCCGGAGTTGGACCGCTCCAGCCGTCCGCTCGTGGCGGTGAGCGGGGTGAAGGTCAGCGATTCGTCGCCGGCGCCGCCCTGGAGGGTGACCCGGTGGCCGGCGGCGTCGAGGTTCACCACAGGGATCCCGCGGATGCCGACGAAGCCGCCGGGAATGCCCGGGTAGCCGGTCACCTTGTTCTGGTCGACGTCGACGACCAGGTCGGCGGTGGCGCCCGTGAGCGTGAGCGACTGCTTGGCGATGGTCACCGCCAGGGACGGCGAGGGAGCGCTGACGTTGCCCGCGAGGTCCTCGAGCCGCACGGCGACATCGTAGGTTCCGTCGTCGAGGGCGTCGCTGACGACCTCGTATGCGCCGGCCGAGGTGGCGGTGTCCTTGCCGACCACGGTGGGTCCGGTGGCGGACGACGGGTCGGCCGTCAGCCGCACCAAAGCGTTCGGCTCGACCGGCGAGCCCTGGAATGCGGGCTCGGTGATGGTCGTGATGTTGTCGATGCTGTTACCGCCGGTGTCGCTCGACTCCAGCAGGTCGGGGGCGGCCGGGGCGGTCGGGGCAGTCGTGTCGAGCGTGACCGCCAGGCGGTGCGCGCTCTCGTTGCCCGAGCCGACGACGTGCGCGGTTCCGGAGACGGCCGGGTCGTCGGACGGGTCGACGATGACCACCTCAGCGGTGATCAGGTTTTCTCCCTCGGTCAGGGTGCCGGCGTCCAGGTCGATCTCGTACAGCCCCGGCTTGGTGACCGCGTTCACAGGCTGTGCGAAGCCGACGCGCTCGCCGTCGCGCTCCACGGCCACCTTGAATCCGGGGGCGTCGTCCACGAGGGCGGACACGCCGCTCTGCGGCGACAGCGCAATGCCCGCGGCCCGCAGATCCGCGTCGTCGACCCGGAGGAAGAGCTCCGGCCCGGTGACGCTGGTGACGTCGTCGTTGTCGAACCGGCCCGAGTCGGACTCCCGCTTGAGGTCCAGGCCGAAGGGCTCGGGGGCTTCGCGGTTGACGACGGTGAGATCGTACGTGGCCTGCGGCGGGTCGGTCGGCGAAGCATCGCCCGGCTTCGTCGGGTCGGTGATGCCGCCGTCGCTGACCACGACGAAGTACGGCTCGTCCTTGACGACCGGGATCGCGAGCTCGCTGATCGAGCTGCCCGTCCTGACCTTCGTCGTCGCGCCGGTGGCGACCTTGTTGCCGAACTTGTCGTACGCGCGCGCCACGAGCCCGGAGATCACCTCGTTGAAAGCGATCTCGGCGGTCACGTGCCCGGTGTGGCGGGGCACGACCCGGAAGAAGTCGACGTCACTGGCGCTGTGCAGGCTGAGCCGGCGCTGGTTGAACCGGTCGTCCGAGCCGAGCCCGGCGGCGACGGCCGTGTCGATGGACTCGTTCGGCTCCAACGGGTCGGGAAAGGCGCCAAGCAGCGAGAACGTGTCGAAGTACGTCGTCTGCGCGCCGGCGGCATTGCTGGTGCCCGGAACCGGCGGAGTGGCGTTGCCGGTCCAGGTCGCGTAGCCGATCCCGTCGACCGTCCAGATGCCGTTGTACTCGCCGATGCGCAGGGTCTGCTCGGCATCGCCGGGCGCCTCCTGGCAAGGGGGAACCGGGGAGCCGAAGCGGCAGGGGGCGCCCGTGTCGGGGTCGAACGGGGCGTCGCTGATCTGGAAGTCGTTGGACCAGGTCAGCCCGCCGTCTCGACTGGCCGTTCCGTAGACCTCGAGCAGGAGGTTGTCGTTGCCGTTCGGCCCGGTGCCGCCGTTGGTGTCACCGCTGCGGTTGTCGTACCACTGGACAGCGATGTTCCCGTCCTGGTCGATGTGCGCGGTGGGCATGACCGCGAAGGTCTGGCCCGGCGAGTGGTCCACCCGGCTTCGGGTGAAGGTGAGTCCGTTGTCGGTGGAGCGGGCGATGACGACATCGGCGTCGTCGCCGTTCGCGAAGGTGTTGTTGGGGTCGTCGTTCGCGACGACGTACACGTGCCCGGGCCGGGCCGGGTCGGGCAGTACCCAGGGCTGCACGGTGCCCTGAAGCCAGAAGTCGGTACCGGGGATCTCATCACCGGAGTTGTCCTGCCGGTTGCAGGAGACGGTCGCCCCGCCGGCTGCGAACGCCGCTGTCTTTTGCGGAACAGTGCCGGCCGCGAATCTGTCGCCCCCGGAGCCGTCCCGCAGGAGCTGGATCGTGCCCGTGTTCGCGGCGCCGCAGGTGTCCGTGTGATAGGCCACGTAGAGGTCACCGTTGTGCGCGACGGCCAGGTGGGAAGGCCACACGAACCCTTCGCCGCCCGCGGAGATGACGCTCGGAGCCGACCAGTTGGCGCCCTGGTCCTCCGAGCGCGAGAAGAGAATCCGGCTCGGGGCGGTCAGGTGCGTCCAGACGATGTAGAGATTGTCCGCGTGGGGACTGGCCGGGTTGGCGTCGGCCACCAGCCACTGCTTGTCGTGGTTGCTGGCGCTGTGCTGACTGACCCGGATCGGGGTGTACGTCTGGTTCCCCGTGGTGGTGAGGTCGGCGATCCGGGCGACGCCCACGCCGAGCATGCCGGTGTTGTTCAGGGCTGTCGACCTCGACAAGTGGGTGACGAACAAGCGTCCTTGCGAGTCGAAGGCGAGGGACGGGTCGCCGTTGCACGGCGCGATGGTCGACGTCCGCGTGATCGGGAAGCCGTCCTTGCCGTAGTTGTTGTCGATGTAGACCGTGCATCCCTGCATGACCGCCACCTGCGACGGCTTGCGAGGGTTCACCGTGGCATTGTGCGGCTCGTAATTGCCGGTCGGAATCGCCTGGTCCCCACCCGCCCACGCAGGGGCGGACCCGACGAAAACCAGCGCCTGCAGTACGAGGAGAATGCTGCTGACAAAGGTAAGGGCCCGCCGTTGCTGCCTGCGGCCGTTCAGCATGCGTCCCCCTCTCGAACTCTGTTCATCCCTCTCCTTCCGGTCCACCGACCGGGGTGCTGTGCTGTTCGCCGCAGACAATGGCACCGGGACGCCGCTCCCCTGCCGGTCCCGGTGACCGACGCACCGGAATTCACCAAGATCGCCGACGCAACCACCCGACCGGCGCAGATCCACGGTCAACACACGTGTGACGCCCGCCGACCAGACACACGGCCGGCCAGACACCGACGCCGAAGGACACAAGCCGCGACCCTTTCCGTGCCGACCCGCCCAGCGCCCGGCACCCGGCGGTGCCCGCCGCAGACAAACGGGCCGTGTACAGCCCCACCCGGTGCGGGCTGTACACAGCCCCAGGCGGTGCGCGGGCAACACGGCCGCGGACGACGAAACCCTCCGCGGGCAGCGGCAGACCCCCAGCGGGCTGATCCGGCCTCGGCGGCGATCAGCTGATGGTCGAAGGCGGTGGGACCGTCCACACCATCGCGTCGACGGACCCGCTGATCCCAGTCTTCGGGGCGCCGTTGTGCCAGGCCGGCTCGCCGTAGCGTGCCGGCCTGGCGCAGGGCGGTGTCAGCTGCGCTGCCGGGCCGCCGCCGGTCGGCCCGCACCGGCCCGGCAACCGGCCCTTCTCAAAGGCCTCTTAGAGGGTGTTTAGCTCCTTATTCAGGTGTCTTATGCCGATATCAGCTTGGGGTTGAGCGGGGCGGCGGAGGCTGTTGTGGCCTGTGATGCAGGAGCGACAGCCGCAGGGGCGTCTTGGCCTGGCTGCTCCTGTTTCATCCCAAGGCGCCGTGATATGCGCCCTGTCGCTTCGGGCGCCGGTATGTGCGCCTGGGCCCCTGCCCGCCACGGTGGGTAGCTCAGGCTCATGCCTGAACGCCGTCGTTATCCCAGCGATCTGTCCGATGCCCGTTGGGAGTTGGTCGAGCCGATTCTGACCGCGTGGTGGTCCGAGCGCCGCGGCCGGGGCCTGGACATCGGCCGGCCACCGGACCACGATCTGCGGAGCCTCCTGGATGCAGTGCTCTACGTGAACCGGACCGGGATCCCCTGGCGCTACCTTCCGCACGACTACCCGCACTGGAACACCGTCTACGCCTACTTCGCCCGCTGGCAGGAGGAAGGCGTCTTCGACCAACTCAACACCCTCCTCCGCCGCCAAGTCCGCAGGCAGGAAGGCCGGGAGGAGGAACCGACCGCGTGTGTCATCGACTCCCAGAGCATCAAGACCTCCGCCAACGTCCCCGCCTCCGAGCAGGGCATCGACGCTGGCAAGAAGATCGTCGGACGCAAGCGGAGCATCGTCATCGACACCGTCGGACTCCTCCTGGCGGTCATGGTCACCGCAGCGAGCGTGCAGGACTCGATCGCTGGCCAGACCCTGATCGAACGGGTCGCCGCCGACCATCCCACCGTCCGCAAGACCTGGGTCGACGGCGGTTACCGCCAGCACCTCGTCGAGCACGCCGCCACCCTGGGCATCGACATACACATCGTCCGCCGCGACCCCACCACCAGGGGGTTTGCCGTCCTGCCACGTCGGTGGACCGTCGAACGCACTCTGGGCTGGCTCATGAATCACCGCCGCCTGGCCCGCGACTACGAAGCCCACCCGCACCGCTCCGAAGCCATGATCCACCTCGCGATGATCAACCTCATGACCCGCAGACTCACCAGAGAATCCACCCCGAGCTGGCGCGGCACATGAACTGCACTCAACCCGGCAATCCGGGATGAAACAACGGGATGAAACGCCCTCTAAGGGCGTCAGCCGCTGCTGGGGAGGCGGGAGAGGATCTTGCTGTGGATGCCGGTGTACGTGCTTCCGAGCGCGGTGACGGTACCGGGTTGGGGGCCGGAGCCTTGGCGCAGAGCGCTGACGTAGTTCTCGGGCAGCAGGACGCGGTCACCTACCTCGAGTCGTCCCGGTCCGGTCCACACGTAGGCGTAGCGTCCGATCGTGACGGCCTGGTGTCCGTCTATCTCGTACCGCCGGTTCTGGGCGTCGAGTTTCTCCTCGAGCGTGCGCACCTGTCGCTCAAGGTTTTCGACCCGGACGTCCACACTCTGCTGTTCCCAACGTCTTCCTTCCTCCCGGCCTGCACGGAGCCCCTGCTCGTAGCGTCGACGAGCTGTTTCTCGTGGTCGGTGGTGTGGATCTTGCAGGCGAAGCCTCGCCCGGAGAACTGGGCGCGGCAGGGCTTGCCTGTCTTGGTCGGACGTCCGCAGGGACGCATGTGCACGTCGTCGAGCATTTCGACTCCTCAAGCGGTGTCTGATGCCAAGGGAAGGCGTGTGGCTACAGAGTGGTGGGCAGGGCGGTGACGGGCTGGGAGATGGCCAGGGGCAGGCAGTCGGGTACGGGCAGGCCGTTGTGGACGCAGGTGAGCACGATCAGTTGGAGATAGCGGAGCGCGGCGGGACGTCCGGGGAGCTTGCCTGTGCCCTGTTCGAAGCGGCTGAGTGTGGCGGGTTTGATGCCAAGGATCCGAGCGGTGGTGTTCTGGTCGAGGCCGGCCTGAGCACAGGCGTCGGCGAGGACCTTGGCGTTGTCGTGCCAGACCTGGGGGCCTTGCTCGGCGATGCACTTGGGGACGCTGGAGCGGGCCTGGGCCAGAGCGGTGTCGATGCGCACGGCTTGGGTGCCGAGGAGGAAGCGTGCCAGGTATCTGGCGTCCGCGGCTCGGTCGGTGTCCTGCGTCCAGGGCTGTGTGGCTTGCGTGCTGTTCAGGATGCGCCCGGCTGGTGGGTTCATCCGCACCACTGTGGCTCCCGCAGAAGCTCAGGTAGCGACGCTTTGACCGTGCGTGAGCGGGGCTGATGAGGATTCCTGATAACGGCCAGTGTCGCTCTTCGTTCCCCATTCGTTTGCCTCGGGCAATGAGGACCAACTTCGTCCCTCGGCACAGGGGCGGAAGTGCTCTCCTCCGTCAAAGGCTCCTTCGGCGTCACAGGCAGCAAACCGCCCGTGCCTTCGTGTCCGATCCGGGGGATCGCCTTGCCCTGGCCCGCTCTGCGAGCTTCCTGTGCGTGGGCCTACGGTGAGGTCATGCCTCACGACATCACACGCTTACATCACGTCGGCCACGTCGTCAGCGACATGGCACAGGCCATAGCGCTCTACCGGCGGCTCGGATTTCACGTTCCGCCGCCCAGCGTGCCGGCCCTGGCACCCCGTGAGGGTGCCGCGCCGGAGCCCTTCGGGGCAGCGAACACCCACGCCGACCTCTCCCGGAGCTTCGTCGAGCTGGTGACCCCGGTGAAGCCCGGGAACATGGCGGGCCTGCCACCTGACGCGCGGATCGCTCCGCTCCAGGCGCCTCCGGAGAAGCTCCCCCTGGTCCTGTCCCGGATCGAGGCGACCAGCGCCCAGCTTGCCGGATGGCATGATCGCTTCGAAGGGCTCCACATCCTGATGTTCTCCTCGCCGGACGTCGACGGCACGGGGCACCGGCTCACCGCAGTCGGTGTCGAGCATGGAGGGGTGAACACCGTCGGCCGACCGGTCGAGACCCCTAACGGCGTGCGCACGGAACCCGTCCGCTACCTGGAGATCGACAGTGCGCCGGAAGGCCGGGTCGGCGTCGTTGCCGACTTGGACCCGGAATTCCAGCATACCCGTCACCTCGACCACCCCAACGGCGCCCAGGACCTCGTCGAGGCGGTGCTGTGCGTACCTGACCGACAACTCCCCCTGGATCGCGAGCGGTACGAGCGGTATCTAGGCCGACCGATCTCCGCAGAGGGGCCGGTTACCCTCGTGGCCGAGGCCGACCTCCCGGATCTGCTGCCGGGTGAGGCTGCGCCCGCGCTCCCGGCGCTTGTCGCCTGCACAGTTGCCGTCCCTGACATCGCTCGGGTGCGTGCGCTGCTTTCAGAGTACGGACTGCCCGTGCGCGAGACGGCCCGAGGAGAGCTCTTCGTTCCGGCCAAAGAAGCCCTCGGTGCAGCTCTGATCTTCCGGGAGATCTGAGAGGGGGCATGGGGGCATTGGGTTCCCGAAGGTGCGGCTCGTTGTCAGGGGGCGTCAGAGCTGCGTGGTACCGCCTCGCGTCGGCCAGGTGCGGCTGGGGAATCAGCATGAGCAGGTCTGTCCACCCCCTGAGCGGGGGGTGGGGAATTTCAAAGAGCGTCATCAGGGCTCGTGCTGGACGCTGGTCAGGCCCTGCCCGGCGCTTCCCTTTCGCCCACCCGGCGCTCTCTGTGGCCTGGCCGGTGCTGGCTCTCCCCCGTCGCAATGTCTGCAGCCTGCGGATGTCTTGAGCACAAGGGGGTCCTGACTGAGCCTCCGCGCTGCCTGGTCGGTTCACGCCGATGTTGGCCGACGGCCGCGGTGTCACACCTGGCCGCCGGCGCTCGGCGTCAGCTAAAGCCGGCTGACCGGTCCCGGTTTCAGGGACACTTCGTAGGGTCCACGACGGGCATGAGGGAGCGGCGATGCGGGAGAAGGCACCTACATTGAGATGGCTTCCCGTGTGTCCGAGCCCATCCTTCTGGGGCTGGCTCTCCTGGCCATCCGTAACCGTGTCAAACGCTGACACAGCCCCCCCCCCCCCCCCTGACCAGTCGCGCCGCAATCATCAGACTCCGAAGGGCCGGGTGAATGTGGAGCAGCACCAGGAGCCTGTCCGCCGGGCAGGCACGCTAGGCAGGTCGGGCCGGCTTGGCGCGTCGGCGGTCGATGCGAGTGCCCCCAGCACGTGTCGTTGAGCAGCTCGCATATCGGCTCGTCGGTCTCAAAGCATGAGCCGGGCCCAGCTCCCTGGGGCCGCCCCGTAGGCATTCTGAGTAACTCCGAAGCAGTCTCATCTGCCCTGCAACACCGCCGGTCCCCTGACCAGGGCACTGAACCCATCGCAAACAACTTGCGGAATGGTCCTCTCCTGGCGGGAATAGCGCACGGTTGACACGCCGATGCTGCCGCCGTCCAGCGAGCAGCGAGAAAGGGCCCCGGGTTCAGCTGGGGCCCTTTCTCGTCTACGCGTGACTCTCTCCCCCGCGGTGTCCGGCCGGGTGCGGTGGGGCTGAGGTACGACGTCGACCCGGCGGCTTTGCATCGCTGACGAGCACTACGACAGACGGCCCCGCAGGCCCCCACTGGACACGAGAGGTCGCCCACGAGAGATCGTCCGCATCAAACTCTGTCAGTCGTCCCCTACCGCAACGCGTCGGGATCCGCCACGATCGCCGCCCGAGCGGCCTGCAGGAAAGCTGCGGTCTGCCGTTCGACAGGGGTCGGCCCCAATGCGCTCACCGCTGCTTCGTCTCTATCTACCGCCATGCGCTGGTGCATTTCAGCGCATGAGGACATGAAGTCCGCCTCCAGAGCGTCCGGGAACTCGGCAGGCGCATCGCGCACGTCCTGGACGATCACCATGACAAGACGGTCCTGGGCGTAGCCCACGGTCCGCACCCGCCAGCCCAGTTGGCGTGCCGCGCGTCGCATCGCGGCACGGATGAGTTCCATGCCGCCCAGCCTCTTCGCGTCCTCCGGGTGGAGGTTGGCCTGCAGAGCCCCGCCGTACCCACCGGCCCCTTCAGGGCAACTGCTCTGAAGCACAGGCTTCAACGCCTCCGCCAGAGCAAGACACCTCGGATCCTTAGACAGCGCAGGCTGTTTGACCGCTACGGTCTCGGCCTTCCCCATTGCGGCGGTTTCCCGCTCCGCACTGGAATGAGTCCGCCTCTTCAGGCCAGGCACACCAAGGTTCTGTTGCAGAACGGCCAGGGCCTGCTCCATGCCCGCACCGTCGAGCCGGGTCGGGAGTAGTCCGGCCTCGCTGCATGCGATCACATGATGGAGGGCCATCTGGTAAGCCATGGGCTGGGCACCGGCGAAGGCCCGTGCCAGACGAGTGCGGTGGGTACGACCGGACATCACGATCCCATCAGGCCCGCTCCACAGCGGATACACCCCACCGCACTCTGCATCCAGCAGGTCTTGGACGTGAAGGGTCAGATCCGAGCCGGAGTACATCACCGTGGTCCTGGCGGCGGCCGGGTTCACCCAAGGCGGTGGCCCTACGGGGTGGTATGCGCCCACAAGCGCAGAGCCAGTATGCCACCCGGCTCTCCGCAGCGCCGAGAAACGGACCACGTCGTTGTGGCATTCGGCGAGGTCTCCATAGAAGGCCGTCGCGGGGACGATCACCGTTCCCACGGCGCGGGCCCAGTTGGGGAAGCACGCGAAGGCGTCGGCGTGGGCCTCGATCTCGGCCGCCGCGTACGGGATCCGGGCGCGCATCGCTTCCGAAGGGGTCGAGAACAACCAGCACGCCAATGCCCGCGCTGCGGGCACCGTTCAACACGCCGCCGCCGATGTGGTTATCGCTCTTATGCTGGTGGTCAGCGTCATGCGCGAGATCGACGACCACGACTACGCCGTACAACACGCCTGACAGGAACCTACGGTGACCGACCCCATAGACGCCGTCCCCACAACCTACGCCGGTACCCGTTTCCAGTCCCGGCTCGAGGCAGACTGGGCGGTCACGCTCGACGGTCTCGGCCTTGCGTGGGAGTACGAACCGGAGCTGATCGTCCTTCCTCCGGCACCCAGTACCTACCTGACTTCTGGCTCCCCCAGGTCGGGACATGGCTGGAGGTGAGGGGCCCGAACACGCCCCGGCAGGAAAAGGCCACAGAACTCGGCAGTACCCATGCCTGCCGCTGATCGGCAGCTGTGGCTGTCGGTGGCCTGGCGGCCAACTGGTCCTGCTGGGGTGACCCTCGCATCCCAGTCCGAACCAGCCCGGCTACCGCGCCCGTTACGGTCACGCATGGTGGGCTTCGGCGTATGGACCAGGCGCCTACCTGACCGAGTGTCCGTCGTGCTCCTGTGCCCACTGGATCACTCTGCGCCGGCCATGGCAGTGCCGCAGTTGCCGCTCCAGCCTCGGCGCCATGCCCCGTTTCTACAGTCCAGCGGAGCAACTGATCCAGTTCGGCGAAAGAGCATCGCTCGCCTCTGCTCAAGTCGCCGAGGACATGCGGAAACTGCTGGAGGAAGAGGAACTCGCTGAGGCCGAAGACGATGACGGAGACTACTGGTGAGCGCTCTCTCTAAGGCTTCTCGGTGGGCTTCAGACGGTCCCGGATCAGAGCGTAGAGGTCGGCGTGGTTCTTACACCGGCGGCTCGGTGAGGCTGCGCAGCATCCGCTCCTTGCGAGCAACACAGCCCTCGCCAACGAACAGGGCGAGAAACGCAGGCCAGCGGCTCGATCGGCGACCTTTCTTATGCGCCGCGGGTGATGTCCGGCTCTCTCAGCCCCTTCATCAGCTCGGTGATGACCTCGCGGTCCCGCTCCTCGTTGCTGTACGGGCCTGGAGCGGCAGTCTCCCGGCGGGGCACGAAGCGGGGCAGGTCACGAAGCTTGGCGAACCGGTCGACCAGCTTCTGGACGGTGGCGAAGTCCTCGGCGGACTCATCGTCCGCGCCACCTTCGTAGCCTTGGTCGAACAGGAACTGCAGAAGCATGTCCAGCGGCTGAGCGTCGAACAAGGACCCGTCCTCGGCGACCAGGTGAAGCGCGTCGAGCGCGCACTCGACGAGGGCCTCCAGCGGGGGGCCGCTCAGCGAGTCGCCGGGAATCTCCTCCAGGTTTTCGTAGAGGCTGATGGCCCCGTACCAGTCGCCGTGCTCCACCTGCTCCGCCAGCTCCAGCCGGATTGCGTCCGCCACCTCACCGGCGATGCGCGCCACGTCCTCCTGGGCGATGAGCCGGCTGCCTTCCATGGCGTGCACCAGACTGACGAGGTGCTCGACGTGCTCGCCGTGCCAGTGGTCCGGGCCCGCCTCCTTGACGACATGCGCCGCCAGCGGGGCGGAGTCCAGCAGCTCGGCAGCCTCCAGGATCCACTGGAGGTTGGACGCCTCGCTCTCGTCCGCGACTTCATGGGACCACTCGACGAATTCCGCCGTCTCCAGCACCGCGGACTCTGTCCGTGCGGCTTCCGCCTTGAGCTGCGCGAGGATGCCCGCCCCGTCCGCCATTCCGGCCGCGTCGATCAGGCTGTGAATCTGCTCCGGGTCGACCAGCGCGCCCAGGAGCGCGGCCATCGGGGCCCGCCCGGCGTCGAGGTGGAAGCGGAGGTAGTCCGCGATCGACGGATTGTGGAAGGACACAGCGTGCTGCTCAACGGCGACCATCGTGCCGTCCAGCACCTGCAGCGCCCTGCGGAAGGTCCGGACGTCTGCCTCCAGCCCACGCTCCTTGCGGTACCAAGACCAGGATTCGTTGAGCGTGTCCAATGTGGCCGTGCGCAGGGTGAAGAGGACTTCGAGCAGATGTACCGCTTCGTCGGTCAAGTCGTTCTCCACGATCCGTTCCCAGATGCGCCGGGGATCGTCGAGGTTCTTCCGTACGGCGGCGGCGACGTCTTGCTCCCGCCGGGCGGCGAGCCGGAGCGTCTCCTCGATCAGCCGGGGGCTGAAGTTGCGGTGCTCTACGATCGGCTGCCACACCGCCCGGTCGGCGATCAAAGCGGGGTACAACGGAAGTGGGATCAACGACGTCGTCTACATGGGGGACGTCGTCAACGAGGCGGCGAAGCTCGCCAACTACGGCAACAGCCGCCCAGGTGTGCCCGCCCTCGTGACGTCCTCCCTCTTTCATTCCAATCTGAATGAGCACAACCGGGGCCTTCTTCGGTACGACGGCGATCGCGAGTGCTACACCGGCAACGTGGTCAATACGGCGATGGAACAGTGGTTCAAGAAGAACTGCAACTAAGCCGAAGGGGTACGCAGGTGGTACGGCGGCTAGGGCGTCGCAGGATATGAGGACTGTGAAGCGGCAGGGGCCGGGGGCGGTTCACTCAGGCTCGATGAACGGCAGTTCGGCGGCAGCCAGCTTGGTCTGCATGTTGAGGTCGCTGGTGACGACGTACCAGGAAGATCCGGGGTGCTGAGACTGCAATAGCAGGGTCGAGGCGATGAAGCGGTCGTCCGGCACGGAGAGGTCGAGCCAGTCGGGCAGAGCATCCGACCTCGGCTCGATGTGCTCAAAGATGGCATGGACGTCGCCGGCGACCCTTACGCCTCGGGTGACGTCGCCGTTGTTGCGCAGCCCTTTGAGACGCCGGTCAGCCTTCTTGGCTGCCTCTCGAAGCGGCTCCGTCCGTCCGGCGCGCTTGTGATCGTCCAACTCTCCCAACACCACCGGCAAGAGATGTGCCATGTAGCGAGGACCGATCTGACCGGTGTAGGCGGCCAGATCAGGGTTGTCGATCAAGGCGTTGGTGTCGACGACCACGCGGATCGGCCAGGGGTCGGCCGGCAGCAGATTGGTCAGGTTTTGCAGCCGCTGGACCGACTCCTGCTTCTGCCTGCTCGGCCAAGGGCCGGTCCGGCTCATCGCGAAGCAGCGCGATGATGATGTGCAGCGCCAGTGGCAGGTGGCCGCACAAGCGAGCCAGTTCGGCTGCAGCATCAGGTTGCGCTGAGACGCGGTTGTCGGCAGGGTGCGCGGCACGTAGCTCTGTAGCGAGGAGTCCGATGGCTTCTGGCGACGTGAACGGCTTCAATGCCAGGGGCTGGGCTGACAGGGCGGACAGCGTTTGGCGCGAGGTGACCAGCATCCGGTGAGGTAAGTCTGGTCGCAGTCGGTTGACGGGGCCGGCCTCGAGAGCGTTGTCGAGGACAATCAGTACCGCCCGCTGCTCCCTAGCCCGCTCATGCAGGAGCGAGCGCCACAGATTGATCTTGCTGTCCTGGTCTGCCGGAACATCCTTGTCCCTGACTCCGAAATCGCGCAGGAGCCGATCGACGACAGCGGTGACGTCGGTGCGAGATTCCGGGGTGTGACCACCGAGTTCAGCGAACAGCGCGCCCCCGGGAAACCAGCCGCGGGCCACGGCCTGGTGGGCTGCTTCCAGGGCCACGGTAGTCTTCCCAACGCCGCCCATACCGACGATGGTCGAGACGGCCGCGGCACGGGTGCCTGGGGCGACGGCGGGCTCAAGTTGATCCATGACCTGGGCCAGCTGATCGCCGCGGCCTGTGAAACCCGCTGGCCGAGGCGGGAGCATGACGGGCCCGGCGGGTGAGGGCGTTGCCGCCTTGCGGGGGCGGCCACCCTGCTTCTTGCTGCGTTCCTGCCTCAGCCGGAGCACCAACGCATCCCACCAGTTCCTCGGCCGCGGGGCGTAGGAGCTGCCAGGCTTGAGCTTGCTCTCTGCGGCCGCGACCATCGCCAGGAAGACCTGGTGGAGTCTCTCGCTGGGCACCTGGACACCGTTGCGCCACGCGCTGATTGCCGTCGTCGACACAGACTGGCCCATCCGCTGCGCCAGGCGCGTCAACTCGCCGAGCGTGATGTCTGACGCCGCGAGTAGCTGGTCGAACTCCTTCCTGAAGAGGTTGAGAGCTGCCTCGTCCACAGTCATCGCACCCTCCGGGGTTCCTGACTTCAAACCAGCAGGAAAATCCATGACTTCCCCGCTGACCAGCGTAGATGTCCGGCTGTCTTCCTTCCCAGGATCGCAGGAAACCCCCAGGACGGTGCCTCCTCATACGCGTGCGCCAGTGGCACCCGGCCGCTGGGCATCAACCGGAGGTGCACCCGATGGCCAACTGGCTCCCGTTTCTCGAACTGTTCAGCCCGCGGCACGTTCTCACCGCGCTGCGGATTGTCCCCTTGATCATCGCCACCGTTCTCCTCGCGCCTGCGTGGTGCTGCTGGATTTTTCTGCCGCGCAGCAGGCAAGAGCTCATGATCGACTTGACGACCAAGCTGATCGACTGGACCAAGGCGACTCGCGACGCCCCCCAGCGCCGCTAGGCCGTCGCTCGGACCGACAGATCGCGGGGAAGGGTGAGATGTCGATCTCCTCCCCATGGCGCGTTCGGGGACCTCTACAGGTCGAACTCGAGGTGCTGGATGTCGGTGAAACGCACTTCCTCGAGGGAGCCGGCGCGGCGGCCGCTGTCCTGGAAGTACACCTCCTTGAGCGCCTTGGCGGCGATCTCCTGGAGTTCCTGGTCGGTGGCGCCCTGCTGCTGGGCGTCGAAGAGCTGGCTGGCGTACTGCGGGGGCAGGGCAACGGTGAGGTGGCGGATGCGGTCCTGGTCGGTCGTGCCGATCGGGGCGGTGTAGCCGAGGCGGGCACGGGTGTCGATGACGATGCCGCCGGTGGTCGCCGCTTGCTGGCGGGCCTTGGCACGGATCTGCGGCTGCCACCGCTTCTTGACCTCGGTCTCCATCCGCGCGGCAAGGTCGGGGCGGGGCTTCTTGATCTGGTCCTTCACATACCGCTCAACGGTGCGTTGGGAGATACGCAGCATCTGGGCGACCGCCTTGGTGCCCTTGAGCTGCTTGACCAGGTACCGCATCTGCGCGCCGGCCGACTTGGGGATCGGGCGGGTGAACGCCTTCTGCACCGCCTGGTCCAGGCCGTTCCCGAACAAGCTCATTGCCTACCTACTCTCCGCTGTCGACGCCGGTGACGGTGCCGTCCTTGATGTACCGGGCGAGGTTGAGCTCCGGGGCGTCGAACTGCTCGCGGACGCCCTCACCCCACAGCACGCTCTGGGTGCCCTCGTGCTTGACCAGGCCGGGGTTCACGCCGAGCTTGAAGCCGCCCGGAAGTGGCTTGCCGTCCCGGTAGGGCAGGAAGTCCAGCGGGCTCTCGCCGTCGACGGCGTAGACGACACAGTCGGACAGGATCGCGACCGGGTACTGCCCGGTGAACGCCGCGTGCTTGACGATCTTGCGGTGCAGGTTGATCCGGGTGCGGGAAATGACCGCGGCGCGGATGTCGGGCCGCCAGGTCGGGCGGGACAGGGCCCGCCACGGCTCGCCCGGCCGCCAGTTCTCCGCTCGCGGGCGCTCGCGCAGCTTGCCCAGGCCGCCCTTAACGGTCGCCTTGATCGCCGAGACGACGATCGCCAGTTCCGGGTCCCGGCTCTTGTAGCCGTTCATCGCCGTCAGGAAGTCCTCCGGCGAGGTGTCGGCGGCGACGCCGAGGTCGGCCATCGTGGCGAGGTAGGCGTCGCGGAGGCGGTTGTACCAGCCGTCCAGGTAGCGGCCGTTGTCGTACCGGACCCAGGCCTCGATGGGCCGGACGTCGTAGCCGAGCTCCACGGCGTAGGCGACGGTCGGCGTCGCGTACCAGGCCGGGCCCTCGGGACGGTCACCCTTCGGCGTGAACGGGCTCGGCAGCAGGCTGCCGTCCAGGTCCACCCACTTGTCCCTGGCGACCTTCACCCGCGCGAGGTCGACGTGGGAGAGGTCGACCAGCCAGCTTCCTGGGAGCTTCGGGTCGAACACGGGCTGCTTGACGTGGGTCGGTGCGCCGAGGCCGACGACCAGGCCGTTGGCGCCGGCGGCGAAGGCCATGTTCACGTCGATGCCGACCAGGTTGCGGCGGGTGCACTCGGCGTCCGTCATCGGCCGCGCCCAGTCGTACGCCTCCTCGAACAGCTTCTCGCTCGGGCCGCGGACGTGGAAGCGCGGCAGGTCCTTCAGGATCGGGTGTCCGTCGATGGCCTCGCACGGTGCTGGGTCCACCGGGTCCTTGCCCAGGGAGCCGGGGTTGTGCTCGGAGTGCCGCTTGCCGTCGGCGTCGGGCTCGGAGGCGCGGGTCGGCGGGTGCAGCGCGGTCATCAGCTCCAGGCCGGTCACGGCGGTGGAGCCGCGCGGCGTCATCACCCGGCCCGCGAACACGCCCAGGAGCTGGGCGAGCTCCACCGGCGGCAGCTGCCCGGCCTCACCCCAATGACGGGAGTCGAGCGCGTGCCAGGACGGGATGCACAGCTGCACGCAGGCCCGCTCCGAGCCGGTGGCCGGGCGGTAGATCCGCGCCCACGGCCCGAAGCCGCGCTTGGTCAGCTTCCACTCGGCGCGCGCCAGCTGCTTGATGACCTTGTGGCCCTCGGGGATCCGCCCGGCGAGCTTCTCCTCCTCGGTGAGGGTGACCGGCAGGCCGTAGCGCTCGAGGGCGGCCTCAGTGAGGACGAGGAGCGGGTCGGCGTCCTTGCCGGGGCCGGAGAGCTTCGGCTGCCCGAGCTTGCCCTCGGTGAGCGTCCAGTCGACCAGGGCCGGGATGGACTTGGCGGGCACGTCCAGGACCAGGCCGCCGGGGCAGTACGCCAGCACCTGCCCATCCGCGTCGACGTCGACGACGGCGAGCGGGCCGTTTTCGAAGCGCGGGTCGACCCCGCTGCTCGCCGGGGTGCCGGCTGGGGCTGCCTTCCGCGCGCCGGGGCGGCGCGACGTCATTGTGCTCCCGGCGGTGGGCGCCGGACGCGCGGCCTGCTCGGCGCGAGGGGCGGAAGCGAGGGCGGGGGTGGTCGGGGTGTTCGTGTGGTCAGTAGTGGTCGCAGCCTGCGGGCCCTGGCCCGTGGGCAGAGTTCGCGCTTCTGGTGCCGGGGCCGTCGGCCCGGTGAACGTGGCCGACACCGGCGTGACCTCGTCGGGGGCCGCCGTGTCCTCGTCCGGGGCGGCGGTGTTGGCCGTTGCCGGGTAGAGCTTCGCGAGCCCCTCGAGGAGACGCGCGTACGCGTCGCGCTCCGGCGGGCGGGGCTCGGTCTTGCCGGACTCCCAGCCGCTGACCGTGGCCCGCCGCACCTTCAGCGCGCCGGCGACCTCGTCGACCGTCAGGCCGTGAGCCCGCCGCAGCCGCTTGCGCTCCTCGGGCGGGGGCAGCGTGGCGCGGGACGCGAGCAGCGCATCGACTGCGTCGAACAACTCGGACATGCAACACCTCCTGACCGACACTCTACCCAACGAATCGTACGGTTCGCGTACGTTGACCGTACATATCGCGTACGAAGAGCGTTCGAGGGTAGTTGGAAGGGCCTGGAGACCGCGAAGGCGTCCCCGCCGAGCAGGGGCGCCGTACCGAGGAGAGCGGACGAGGAGAGGAGAGCGGACGAGGAACAGGTCTAGTCGGTCTTGAACAGGTGATAGGCCGCCGACGAGTACCGCGATACGCCGACGGTGGAAGGCTCACCACCGGGCGTACGTATGGGGCGTAGACGAGGAACGCGACCACGTCGTGGCCGATGGGCACCATGTCTTTCGACTTTCTCAGCTTCCAGTCGCTGCCGAGGAGCGCCCCTACGGCCGAGCAGCAACGCATCGATCCCAGCCGCCCGCAGCTTGCGGGCCAGGAACTCCATCTCGGGCATCGTGCCTGAGTGACCTCCCGCCACGACCTCGCTCAGCACGGACTTGACGTCGGCCAGACCAATGCCAAGTTCTGCCCGCAGAACGCGCATGATCGCAGCGTTCCTCGCCGATGGATCTACCTGGAGGCGCGCTGCTCCACGCTCGGAGAGCAGTCGGCCCCGCAACTCGGCAGGCAGGTCACCACCGCACACGCGCGCTCCTCGCCCCTCGACGCCACCTCGGACAAGGGCTACGACCTGTGGGACGAGTTCGCCCGTTCGACGCGCGAGCGGTACGAGCCGTACCGCTGGCAGGTCATCGACCAGCGGCTCGGCGAAGACGCCACGAAGAAATGCATGAAGGAGCTCACCTTCCGGCAGCAGGAGCTCGACCTCGCGGCCAAGCATCGTGCCCAGAAGAAGAACTCCTCAACGACCTAACCGAAAGGGCAGCGCTCACGACGCGTCGTAGAGGCCAAGCAGCCCAGGTGGCCCCATTTCCTTCACGACGCCTCCCGGATGGCGGTCCATCCGGCGGAGTTGAACTCGGCGTCGCCCGGCG
This sequence comes from Streptomyces sp. NPDC059875, assembly GCF_042731085.1. Taxonomy (NCBI): domain Bacteria; kingdom Bacillati; phylum Actinomycetota; class Actinomycetes; order Kitasatosporales; family Streptomycetaceae; genus Streptomyces; species Streptomyces sp. NPDC059875. Next base: position 106,864 of record NZ_JBHWJZ010000021.1, on the reverse strand, counting down.
CGACCATCGCCGGCTTCGTCTCGCCGCTCGCCTGCTGGGCAGCGCGCAGGGCGGCGTCCCCGGTCAGCTTCCAGTCGCCGTCCTGCCACTGCGCCCCCATCACGCTGCGCGCGTAGGAGCCGGACTCCTTCTCCGTCTCCCCGTTCTTCTGGGTGCCGCGGGTCAGCAGCCACACGGCGACCTCGTCGGCCGACTTCTTAATGATCTTGAAGCCGACCACATGGCTACGTACGTAGGCCCCCGACGGCAGCACGTTCCCCGGGGTCACCGACATGCTCTTGGCGATCTTCTTGTCGGTCTCAATGGCCTTCAGCTCCAGCCGCTCGGCCTTCTCCGGCGTCTGATCGGCCGTAGCGACGTACGAGTAGTAGAGCCGCAGCTGCTCGTCCACATTCGTCTGCTGCCCCTCGATGGCCGTCGTGTTGGCGGCCGCGAGCATCGCCACCGCACCCTCGGCGGTGTGCGGGAAGCCGACCTGGCTGCCTCGGCTGTCGGTACGCTCCCCCCGCGGAAGCGCCGCCCACAGCTTCGGCTCGGTCCAGTCGTCCGGCACCGCGTACGACGGAGACGGGCTGGCAGAGGCGGACGCGCTCACGCTCGCCCCGCCCTTCGCCGGCGTCTTCGGACCGTCGTCGCCGTCCCCGGTGAACATCGCACAGCCCGTCAGAATCACCACGGCCGCGGCCGCTACGCCCGCGGCCCACATGCCCTTGGCCATGGAATGTGTGATCACGCCGTAACTCCCCCTGTATGCCTGTGTTTCAACCACGACCTTGGGCTCTTGGGACCACTGAGGCTAGCGCGGTCCACTGTCATTCCCGATCCACGTTTTCGCAGTTGCGCAGGCAGATCACGCCGTTGAGCCAAACGTTGGCTGTATTGGATTGCCTCGGCACCTGACCCTCGAGGTCGGACGTGGTGCGAACCGTATGGCCTCGGCGCGGCGCCCGTCCTGACGAAGGCTGCGGCAACGGCCAGGTCCTCCTGGTGGGGCGCGGCGACTGCGCGGTGGGCTTCGAGCGCGCGTCGGTAGCCGCCCGACGCGGTCTCCCGGGTCTGCACCGGCCCCAGAGCCGCGCGGCCGGCCGCAGAGCCGGATCGGCGGCCGCCGACATCGTCGCCTCAGCACGGCTGCCCGCAGGCCTCCCGCTCGACGGCCTTGGCACGCCTGGCACGCTCGCATGCGGCGGCCTTGTCCTGGCCGCTCTCGGCGCACAGCTCGCAGGCCGCGCCGGTCCGCCAGGTTACGCCGCTCTCGACGTCCTGGAGGCCGCAGCCCCAACCGGGGCAGAGCCACCCCAGCACCCACAGGCCCGGGTCGCGGTCGCGGCGGGGGATGATGGAGGTGGAAAACCGGAACACGAGGTCAGGAGCTCCATGGCGAAGCGGGTTCACCAACCGCGTGAGGATGCGGAGTTCGATTTCATCCTCAGGATGAGCGGAGTCCCGGTCCTCGCGTACTTCACCGGGACATGGCCCAAGGCAATCGAGCCCTGCCGGGCGATGGACCTCGTCGTGGGTGGCATCGCCGACGAGTACACGGGCCGCCTGACGGCCGTCCGCACCGACATCACCCGCTGTCCGGCCGCAACCGAGCGATACGGGATCACCAGAGCCCCGTCCTACGTCCTGCTGAAGGAGGGAGAGGCGGTGGCGCACGGCACGGGGCCCATGACCACCGCCGAGGTCCGGGACTTCTTGGACTGCCACCTCTGAGACCCCACACCTTCTCCAAGGCGGACGACGCCTTCAGTCCTTCACCGGGTCGGCGAGGCCTCAGCGCAGTTTCGTGGCCGTCCTGGCGCCGTTCACGGACGAGTAGGTTCGCCGACCACGCCGCGATCGCCTTCGCCGACATTGCGTCTTTCGCCTTGCGCGCCTCCGTGACGTACGTGTCCCGCGCCGCGAGGAACCCCCGACGGCCTCAGCCCGTACAGCTCCTCGGCGATCTGCTCGACACCCACGACCCCACGGTGCGCCCCGCACCCAGCCCACGCCCCCCGCGCCGACAGCAGCTCCGCCAGATGCCTGGTCCGGTCACCCCGCGCCGCCCCGAACAGCGCCTTGTAGCAGGCGTCTCCTGCCCACCCCGGCGTAAGGTCGGAACACGGCATCCGACAGGACGGAGCCCGAAGGACCGGCCGCCCGCGGCCCCGCCCCCGAGCGCGGGCGGCCGACCACCGCACGCCCGCGACTGCGTCCGGGCGATCCCTAACCCTCCTCCTTCTGATCGGCCGCCGAGCGGGGCAGGGTACCCTCGGCGCCGCCACCAGGCCCGCTTAGAGCGACACCAGTGGTCTGCTCGGTCTCGCCCGGCTGTCCGGGCGAGGGAAGCGGCCGACGGACGTGGCACTGTTCATGTTCGGCGAAGGTTTGCCGGTGCCGGAGCCTACGGTCCGGGCGGCCTTCCAGGCCGCCGTCGACACCGTCTGCGTCCCGGGCAGCGCCGAGCCGGGTCAGGACGTCGAGGAGCATCTGGACGCCGTCGACTCCTACATCGGCCGCGACGGCCAGGCTGTGGTCATGGTGCCCGCGCGAGCGCGCCAAGTGGACGAGCAGATCATCGCGTTCTTCGAGTCAGCCGGTGTCCCCTGGCCGCCGGCGGAACTTGTCCAGTGAGACGAGAACTTGGGCGCAGAGCGCATGACGCCGCAGGGCGCCGCGTTGTTCGCCGCCGAGGCCCTGCTCACGGGAAGTGCGCCTCTGCCGGGCATCGGCGCGCTGCTGCGGGGGATGACGCCCTCCTGGAGGTGAACCCGATCGCGTCCCTGGTGGAGACCACGGTGCGCGACGTTCCGCACTCCCCCGCCCTGAGCCCCGACGACAGCCTGACGATGCTGAGCGGCGACGTTCGCCGCATCCTCCACGAGCTGGCGGCGACAGCCTCTCAGGAGGACCTCGGCGCCGCCTGGCACGCTGCCCGGGATGTGCGCGCCTGGGCGCTGGACCTGTGCAAGCGGGCGGAAGACGAACTTGCCGCCCGGGCGCCCGGCGACGCCACCATGGAGGGATGCCGAGGGGGCGCGGGCCAGGCCAGCGCCCCCGTGCACTGCTTCTGCGCCGATTACGACTTCGGGTTCCAAGTGCCGTCGAGCGGAATGCCGGCGGCCGTGGCAATCCGGTCGCGGGATTCGAGGAGGCGGTTCTGCAGCGGCGCCAGGTCGACGTTGACCAGCGCACCGTTCTGCTTGACGATCCGGCCGGCGACGAGGACGGTGTCGACGATGCCGGGGTGGCCGGCAGTGACGATCGATCCGACCGGGTCGGTGACGGGGAAGACCGTCACGTCATCGGTGCGCAGCAGGATGATGTCGGCGTCCTTGCCGGGCGTGATGCTGCCGGTGCGGTCCTCCAGCCCGCAGGAGCGGGCGGCATCAATGGTGGCAAAGTGCACCAGGTCCCGGGCGCGCAGGCCGCCGTCGAGGCCGCGCTGGGCGGAGAAGGCCGTGCGCATGGTGGAGAACATGTCGCCGCCTACCGAGGGGACGACGTCGATGGACAGGGTGGGGCGTAGGCCGGCGGCCAGTGCCCGTCCGGTGAGCGGGGCGCCGAAGCCCATCTTCAGCTCCACGTCGGGGCTGACGGACAGTGAGCTGCCCGCGTCGGCGAGCATGCGCAGCTCATCGTCGCCGATGCCGTTGCCGTGGACGAAGGTGGTGGTGTCGCGCAGGAGGCCGGCCTCGTGCATGGCGGCGACCGGGCGGTGGTCTCCGCCGGTGTGGAGGCTGGTGCGCAGGCCGAGTTCGTCGGCCACCTGCAGCTCGCGGGCGAGGGTTTCCATGCCGGTGTCGTCGGCTCCGCGCAGTCCCCAGGCCATGGTGACCAGTGCGTCGTCGGTCAGCTGGGAGCGGACGCGGCGGATGTCGCTCTCGACGGAGACGGGGGTGGCCCAGCCGGCGCCGAGGCAGAACACCGACCGCGTGGGGGCTTCCTGGAGGGCGTTGATGGCGGCGTCTTCGTGCTCGTGACCCTGGGCGACGTGGTACCAGTCGAGCATGGTGGTGATACCGGAATGCAGGGCTTCGAGGCGGCCGAGGAGGGTGGCCGCGTAGACGTCCTCGGGCGTGTAGTGGGGCTTGACGGTGCCGTGCATGGCGTTGGCCCACTGGCCGAAGGTCCAGTCGGCGCCGATGCCGCGGAACGCGGTCTGCCAGTTGTGACGGTGGTTGTCGACGAAGCCGGGCATGACGATCCGGTCGGTCGCGTCGATCACTTCGGCGTCCGGTGCGGCGATGCGCTCGGCCACCTTGACGATCTTGCCGTTTTCGACGAGTACGTCGCCCCGGGTGAGATCGCCGATGGCTGGGTCCATGCTGACCACGGTGCCGCCGGAGAGCAGAGTCGTCATGAGAGGGGCTCCTGATTCGGATTGTTCGAGCTCACGCCGCTGTGGCAGCGGGCTGGGATGATGCTGCCGCCGTGCCGGTCAGGCGATTGCGGCTTCGGTGAGGACGGTGTCGGCGGCGGCGAGGGCGTCGGCGACCAAGTCGTCGGTGTCCTCGGTGCCGGCGGCCAGCCGGACCAGGCCCGGCGGGACGGCGTCGGCGATCTGCTCTTCGCTGAGCATGCCGCGCCACATGGACGCCGGGTGGACGGCGAGGGATTCCACGCCGCCGAGGCTGGCGGAGCGGCGGGGGTAGTTCAGGTGGCCGAGGAAGGCATCGGCCATGTCGAATCCGCCGGTGAACTCGATGCCGAGCACACCGCCGAAGCCTCTCATCTGGTCGGTGGCGAGCTTGTGCTGCGGGTGGCTTTCCAGGCCCGGGTAGTAGACGCGGCTCACAGCCGGGTGGGCTTCGAGGGCTTCGGCGAGGGCCTGGCCGTTGTCGTTGTGACGGGGCACGCGCAGAGGCAGGGTGCGCATGCCGCGCAGCAGCAGCCATGCGTCGATCGGTCCGAGGGTGGCGCCGGTGAGCAGGCCGGTGTCCCAGATCCGGTCGAGGATGCCCGCCGGGCCGGCGAGGACTCCGGCGGAGACGTCGGTGTGGCCGTTGAGGTACTTCGTCGCACTGTGCCAGACCACGTCGATGCCGAACTCGGCGGGGCGCTGGTTGAGCGGGGTGGCGAAGGTGTTGTCCGCCAGCGTGGTCACGTTGTGGGCACGGGCGAGGTCCGCCACCGCGCGCAGGTCGGTGATCTGCAGGAGGGGGTTGCTCGGGGTCTCCAGCAGGATCAGCCGGGTCTTCGCCGTGAGGGCCTTGGCAAACGCTTCGGGGTCGGTCTGGTCGACCATGGTGGTCGACACGCCCAGGCGCGGCAGTAGGTTCTGCAGGACCGAGGCGGTGCCGCCGTAGGTGGACTTCTGCCCGATGACGTGGTCGCCGGCCTCGACCAGGGCGAGGACCGCGGTGGTGATCGCGGCCATGCCGGAGGCGGTGACCATGGCGGCCTCGGTGCCCTCGAGTTCGGCGACGACGGCGGAGACCTGGGCGTGGTTCGGGTTGCCGAAACGGGTGTAGAAGTCCTTGCCCCGGGCTTCGACGGCGCCGTACGCGAAGGTCTCGGCGTTCTCGGCCGAGAACGCCGCCGTCTGGTAGATCGGCGACGCCACCGCACGGTCGGGGTGGATGTCCCGATCGGCGTGCACGGTGATGGTGGTCTTGCCCGGCATGACTACCCTTCCGGAATACGGCGTTATGTCTGCCCTCCAGTCTGGTCGCCCGTCCACACGGCCAGAGCCATTCAGGCGCAACTTCGGCAATAGATTGCGCATCCCATTGGCTTTCGTTTGTGCAGGAGGGGGTGCTGACGCAATATTCTGCCGATCATGGATGATGTGGATCGGTCGATTCTGGCCGTGCTCGAACGCAACGGGCGAATCAGCAACAACGAGCTCGCGGCCAAGGTCGGACTGTCACCCTCGCCGTGTCTGCGGCGGGTGCGGAACCTGGAGGAGTCCGGGGTCATCCGCGGCTACCGGGCGGTGATCGATCCGGCCGCGGTCGGCCGCGGTCTTCGGGTGTTCGCCGGAGTCCGGCTGATGCGTCACACCCGTGCGGACGTGGTCGCCTTCGAGGAGGGAGTCATGGCGCTGCCCGGGGTGGTCGCCTGCCACCACATCACCGGGAGCTTCGACTATCTGATCCAGGTCGAGGTGGCCGACCTGCCCGCCTATGAGGAATTCCATGCCAATCAGCTGGCCGCTCTGCCAGGCGTCGCCACGGTCAACAGCTTCGTCATCATGAAGACACTCGACACCGCCTGACCTCCGCCCCGGCCTGGGCGCAGTTGACCGGCCGGCTGGAGGACATGGGCGTTCCCGTGCTCGTCGTCCGGGGCTTCGGGGGGTGTGAGCAATTGAGTACAGGAAATCCCGGCGAGAATGATCTTGCTAGGGTTCACCCAAGACCTGGGGCGTTCAGCAACCTCACATGTGAACATCGGCCTGGCGGCCGTGACGCGCTCAAGCTCTTCAACGAGAACATCACCGCATGGGAGGTGGTCAGGCGATGACCCCTGAGGAGCAGGATCTGGTCATGGGCCTGGCGGTCGGACTGGGTGAGGGTCCGACGCGCACGCTCGACGAGGTGCTTGCCCAATTCGGCGAGTCCGACGGTGGGGCCCTGGCGCTGCGGCTGCTCCGGGACGGCATGGAGCGCCGGGACGCCGACGACGTCGAGATGGCGTTGATCGTCAAGGCCGCCGCCGGCGCCTCGGTCGAGGAGTTCCTGGAGCCGTTGACCGAGCTGTTCCCTGCCGAATGGCACAGGGAGCACGAGGACATCGTGTCCACGCTGGGCAAGCTCCGCTCGCCCAAGACGGTCCCGACGCTGGCCTTGGCGACTCGCTGGGTTCCCGAGCGCCTGGACTGGGACGAGAACCGGGCGCTCGCGGTGAAGGCGATCTGGGCTCTCGGCGCCATTCCCGGCCCGGAGGCCCGGGAAGCCATCGAGGGCTTGCGCGACGCCGAGAACGAGATCATCCGTGAGAACGCGGTGAAGCAGCTCGCACGCCGCGGCGAGCTCTGACCGCGGAGCTGTAGCCGTTCATCCGAAACGCCCGGCCGAGTTTCCTCGGCCGGGCGTTCCGACCAAGATCAATCTCGCCAGGATTTCCTGTACGTCGACTACTCACATCCGTAGAGGCCCGTGGGTTCAGGGAAACCGAAGTCTCTTCAGCGGGAACTCGCGGGTCGGTCCGTGTGCATCAGCTGGGCGAATCCGTGGGTTCGGCGGGAACCGTCGGGTGGGCTGCGAGGCGGCGGGCTTCGGCGGTGACCTCGGCATCGACCTGGTGCACGGTTCTGTCGCCGTATTCGAGGACGTCGTACTCGTCGTCGAGTTCAGCGAGGCGCTCGGTCAGGGGCAGCTCATGTCCGTGGCGCTGGTGAATCCGGAAGGTGAACTCCCGAGGCGTGAGCTCTCCGGCGAGCATGCGGCGTGCGAGAGCTCGGGCGGCGGCTTCCTGACCGGCCTCGCTGCCGACCGGATAGAAGGCGAGGCCGAGTTCGTCGAGTGCTGCGGGAAGCAGGTCGTGGACGTCGTAGTCCGCCTCGGCGCGCGTGCAGGCGGCGAGGATGCGAAGGCCGGGGCTGTCGAGTCCGGCGACGAGCGCATCACAGGCGGCATTCACGACATCGCTCGCGCGGATTTCCCCCATGCTCCAGAGGGCGACATGGTCCTGGAGGGCGATTGCTGCTGCTTCGCTCGACGTCACTCGTCCATGATTCCCTTCACGGTGCGTCCAGGTCGAGCAGATTTCATCGAAGGTGCTGTTCAGCGGCCCGTTCCAGTAGGGCTCGTGCGGAGTCCGCGTAGCGCATCGCGGTCTTCTCATCGAGCCCAAAGACCTCGGCGAGATGGAGAGGGTCAGGCCCGTGGGTTAGGGCCTCTTCGAGCTGCCGGTCAACACGGAGCCGCTCCAAGGTCGCGTCCTGTCCCCGCATCGGAGCACTGATCCAGTGGTTGCTGGCCCGGCTGGTGGTGTTGGCGGTCTGGTTGTTGATCAGCAGGTGGAGGTTCGCGGTGCTCGGCCACCGACGGCGCCGATGGTCCAGCCAGTCCGTCAGGAGCTTCAGGGTGAGGTCGTCGAGAGGCCGGGCGCGTCCGGCGATGGTCAGCCGGCGGTTGCCGAGATCGACGTCGTCGAGCATGAGAGCGGCGATCTGGGCAACCCGGGCGGCGTGGACCGCCGCGAGGGCGAGAATGAGCCGCGCCGCCGGCGTCAACGCAGCCGCGACGGAACGCTCGACCTGCTCGGGGAGGAGAGGTTGCGGCACGGCATACTCGTTCTGTCCGACCTTGATCCGGCTGGTGGGGTTGCGGAAGATCAGCCCCTGCCTCTTGGCCCAGGTGAACAGGGACCGCAGGGCAACAAGCTGGTCGCGTCGCTGGTGACCGTGCCGCGTCTTGATGTGGGCGAGGACGTCATCGCGCGTCACCTCCCGCAGGTGGTCGTAGCGGTTCGACCACTCCAGCAGGGCCGGACGGACCTGGTTGAGCGAGAGCCAGACCGTGCCCTCCCGTCGCGGGAGACTGCGGGGGCCGCCGTCACGCAGGACCCGGGCCCAGCGCTCGGCTTCCGAGCGGATGCCGGGTGCGAGCCCATCCAGGCGTCCGACGAGCCAGCGCTCGAAGGACGGCTCGCTGTCGTCCTCGAAGATCCCCATCTCCTCCAGCACCGTGACGATGTGGCCGACGGGCAGGTTCAGGGCCCGCAGCGGGGAGAAGATCTCCGTGTGCCGGATCACGTCCCCTTCGACGTGACCGGTGAGGACGACGGCCAGGCCCCGGTTGACGGCAAAGCGGATGTTGCGTCCCCAGCCGCGGGCCTCGGCGAGCCGGTGGGCGAGGTACTTCGCCCAGGCCAGCCACGGGCTGGTCAGGTCGGCGTCGGCCGGGTCGAGTCGACCGAAGTGCCGGGGGATCTGCCCGAACAGCGGCGGCTGCCGCCAGCCAGGGTCCGGACGCCAAGCCGGCGCGGGAGGCGGTTTGCGCGGGGGCCACGCCGTCCTCCCTTCCGTTGGGCTGGAGGCGTTGGCCTTCTGCGGTAGTGCATCCCGACGAAGAACAGCTGTTGGTGCCGGACGGCGGCGAGCCTCTCCCGCACGTCTGCCCCTTCTGCCAGCTGGCCGTCGACTGTCTTCGCGCCGAGGCGGGCCTGGCACCAGCACAAACGGCAGTAGTCCCACTTCAACGGCTGGACGCGACGGCAGCCGACGCATTCCGCCGCGTCGTGCCCCCGGCCGAACATGTAGCAGGTGTGGCAGAGCCGTCCGCGGAAGTCGCCCCAGGCTAGGCAGCCCGGGCAGGAACTGGTGGGCTTGACGTAGCCCTTCGGGAAGCGTGCCACCGACTCACTCCGGCGGCAGCGACCGGCCGTCCCGGCGCTTGGGGATCACCTTCGGCGCGGCGGTCCCCGAGCCGGCAGCGGCGCGGACCGTCTCCTCCTGGCCGGGGCGGTGCACGTTCTCCGGCTCGGGGATCAGGAGGTCGCCGATCTCGCAGCCGAGGACGACGCAGATGACGTCCAGGTCCTCCAGCTTGAGAGAGACCGGCTGGCCGGACCACAGCCCGGACATCTTCCCGGCCGAAATGATCAGACCGTGCTCGGCCAGGCTCCGTTGGAGCTCGGAGGCCTTCCAGACCCCCTTGTTCGCGGCGGTCAGCCGCAGGTTCCACTTCATCGCAGAAGTCCTTCCAGCCGCTTCGCGGCCCGCTGTTGCCCGGCCACCCAGGCATCCTCGACCCGGGTCTGCTGGACGTGGACGTATCGCATGGTCGTGGCGATCCAGGAGTGTCCGAGGACTTCCTGGATCGCGATCAGGTCGAGTCCACCGAGGTAGAGCTCGGACGCGCAGAAGTGCCGCAGGACGTGTGGGGTGAGCTTGTCGCCCCACTCCGGCAGATGCGCCGTGGCCGCGGCCTTGAGCCCGCCGCGCAGGGCATCGTCGCCGACCCGGCCCGAGGAACCGTCGGCGCTTCTGCGTTCGGAGGGGAACAGCGGGGCGCCGGGGCGGGTGTAGTCGTCGTCGAACTGGCCCCAGACGTCCTCGATGAACCAGCGAAGCGTGCGGTCGGCGCCGTTGATCAGGGGGACCATCCGCTCGCGCGGGCCCGAGCCCCGGGTTCCTTTGCCGTGGCGGACGTGGAGTTTGCCGAAGCGGCCCAGGTCCCACTTGATGTCCGCCAGATCGAGCTTGCACGCCTCGCTGACCCGCAGCCCGACCTGGGACATCAGCTTGGAGGCGGTGTAGTTCCGGGCGGTCGGAGCGAACTTTCGGCAGGTCGCCAGCTCGCCACCCCACCCGGCGAACAGCGTCTTGACCTCCAGCCCGGACGGCGGAATCCGCAGCGCCGCGTCCTTCGACCCGCGCGGCCGGTTCATCTCGTCGATCGGGCACTCGATCACCCGGCCGGTCATCCGGTGGATCTCGACCTTGTGCCGCAGCTCCAGGAACAGGAAGTACGTGGTCAGCGCCTGAGAGCGCCCCAGCCGGGTGCCGCTGGGCGAAGCCCGCAGCACCTTCCCGAAGTACGCGTCGGCGTCCGGCGGCTCCATCTCCCACAGCGGCCGGCCGAACCAAGACCGCATCTGCTCCAGGTGTCCGACGTCCCCTCGGATCGTGCCGTCCGCCAGACCCGCCGAGGCCCGCGCCAGCACAAACCCCGCCAGCACGTCGGTCTCGAACCGCTCCAGCTCCTCGGCCGTGGCCGGCGGCCGGACATCGCGCAGGTCCCGTACGACAGCCAGCGCCAACCCGAGCCCCCTCACCTTCACCATGACCTTCGACCGGTCAGACACAGTGAGAACGCTTCAGGAATCCCGAAGTTACGTCAGGGCGTGAAGAGTCACCAGAGAGAGGGTGAATCCCCTGGCCACGAGGTTGGTGACTCTGCGGGGCTCAGGAGAACTCACGGGATGTCGCACAACCACCCGCCGGGCCGTGAGTGACTCCCAAACTCATCGACGTTGATCGAGGGACCGGCCCACGCGGTGACTGCCGAAGCTGTCGACAAACGACTCCCGTTCTCGTGTACAAAGCCAGAGACCTGACCCGAGCCCTGAACCAGCGCCCCTGACATCCATCAACGATTCAGACCTTCCTGAATTAAGGATGCTTGGGTGACTCGATCTGGCGATGGGGTCGCGGCTCAGCGCGGGTGCCGCTCACCGTATCGATCGCACCAGGTCTGTGACTTCCCACGCGCAACACTCGCTGCCCCAGAGGCCGAGCTGCGGAAGAAGCCCACCGGTTCAGGACTGGCTGTTGAGGTAGCCGATCAGGGTCGCTCCCCACCAGCCGGTCTGGCTGACAGTGGCGGCCACTCCCGACTGGATGAGGAGGTGTCGGGGCACTTGCCCGTCCTGGCACTTGCCTAGGCGCTGGCCGAGCCAGTGCGCGTACAGGCCGTTCACGGTGACAGCGAACACAAGGCCGAGTTTCAGCAGGGTGAGCGGCGACTGCAGGTTCGGGCGGAGGAAGAGGCCGGTGACGACGAGGCCGGCGAGGCCGAGCCAGATCGGGACTTGCAGGGTGCAGGCGGTGTTGAGGATGTCGGACAGCCGACGGCGGCCGAGGAGCCACAAGACGGCGAACCAGTCGACGGCGAGGACGGATCCGAGGCCGACGATCAGTGCGGCCACGTGGAAGAAACGGGCCGCGGTCTGCAGGGTGGCGTCGGCATGGACGTGGCCGGACATCCAGCAGGCGCCGGATATGACGGCGGAGCTCAGCAAGCCCAGCAAGGCGAGCAGCCACACTGGGGTTGGGCGTACCGCCTGCTCCGATCCCTGCCGGTGGGTCTGGACCGAAGCAGCGGAAGCCCCGTCGGTGACGAGTTCCATGGATCAGTTCTCGTTCTTCAGCGCCACGTTGGGGAAGGTGACGGTGACGGGCGCGCTGAGCGGGGGCTTCTCGTCACTCGAACCGTGCCGCAGGAAGGTCGGAGGCTGCAGCGTGGCGCGCAGCGTGTAGGTGCCCGCCTTGGGGATGGAGAAGTTGTTGGCGTAGTGGAAGAACGTGGCGTGGTAAAAGTTCAGGTCCTGCGCCTGGACGACCTTGCCGGAGGTGTCGACGACTTCGAGCCTGATCGGCACGTCGGGGACGATGCGGCCGGTCGCGGCCTCCATCGGGATGATCTCGATGTGGTGCGTCTCACCCTTGCCCGGTTCGCGGTTGACGAGTTTGCCGTGGGCGCCGTGCTCGCCCTGGAACCAGGGTTCGGCCGCCTCGACGATGAACCCGACGCGGTAGTCGCCGGCTGTCGTCTGTCCGCCTCGCTCGGCGATCTCCTTCTCGAGCACCGTGTACTGCTCCACCACGCCGGCGGGCACACCCTGCTGGGCGGGCGCATTGTCGCGGGCGTCCCCCACCGTGCTGCCGCAGGCGGTCAGGAGGATTCCGACAGGGAGGGCGAGCAGGAGGGGGCACACGGCAGGTCTTGGCATGGCTGGTTTCTTCCCATTCGAGATTAGGTAAGCCACACCTAAGTGGTTCCTGTGTGCCCGCGTCAAGCTGTCTCGCCATGCGAGCATCCCCACCTCTGGACGGGTTGACTTGGGCCTTTCGAATATGAAATAAGGTTGAATTAATCCAGTTGGGGTGGTTCTCCATCGCCGACCCCAATAGGCGAATTTTGGCCAGTTGGCATCGATGACGAAGCTGCTGTCGAACGCCAGCGGCCCGGGTGCGGCTTGCCTGCGATCGAGGCGGCGGCGGTCGCCGGTTCAGGAAGACCCGCTCCGCACCTACCCGACCGACGTCCTCCTGAGAGTGCGCCGGCTGTTGAAGGGCGTCGAGGCGGCTTGCGCCTGATTGCACCGCGGCCGTCAGCTCGTTGCGCAGGTCGGCGACGAGGTTCGGGTAGAGGTGGGATACGCCCCCGGGCGCGAGCGGGACAGAGTCTTTGGGGGCTGGGCGCCGGTCGGCTGGTCTCCTGTTAACTCGATCTGGTGATGGCGCCACACCTGCTGTGCTCAATACGGTGAGCGGCACCGCGCTGAGCTGCACCAATCCTCCGTGGCTCCTCACGCGCCACACTTGCTGCCCGAGAGAACCCGCTCTGTCCGGTCTGCCGTGAACCCATGCTCGCCCTGCAGAAGTCGAAGAAGGTGGTGCCCGCGTAGGAGGGTCAGGCGCTCTTCTGCCGCGCCGAGAGGACCGCTGACTTCAGAGACCGGAGACGCGGATCCGGAGTTCGTACGGGCGGCCGGTGCTGATGGCCTCGGCCTGCTCAGTGAGATCCGCGCTCGTGAACCCGAGGAGAGCGGCGTCGGCGGCCGCGCGGAGCAGCGGGGCGATCTCGGCGGTGGGCCGACCCCGGTGAGAGACCGCGAGGTCGCCGAACGCCCGCTGGTACGGGGTGCCGTACGCGCTCGCGCTGTCTTCCAGGAGGTGATCCATGTCCTGCGCTCGGACGGTGATCTCGCCCATGATCTGCTCCTGTGCAGCTGAGGCCCGGCCGGTCCAGGCCCTTACAGACGACGCTACGAGCAGGGTCTGACACTGCCCGGTCGCCGCAGGTCAGGACGGCTGCTCGGGCGGGTTGGGCTGCCACGTCAAGCCGTGGGTGGCCATGCACTCCTTCGTCCACTCCAGCAGCAGGAGCGCCGTTCCCGGCCAGGCCTAGCGCGGCGGCGAGCCGGTCGGCCAGCTCGACGCCCAGCTCGCCGCGGGTCAGCACGGCGACGGGCCGGTGTGCGGCGACCGCGCGGACGGTGGCGTCGAGGTCGCCGGACGCGGCACACAAGGACAGCAGAGCAGGTGACGCTGCTGTGCGGCGGGAGCCACGGAATCTGCAAGCCGATGGCGGTCACAGTCGGACTTCGTCACGGCACGCTGTGCCCCCCTTGCCGCGTCAGTCCCCCAGTCACCCCCTAGCGTGTCCGGGACCGGCTCTACGCTGACCACGTCTTGACCAGATCAGGCTTCGTCCCGGTCACCGTGCATGGGATGGAAGCGGAAACAGGGGGTTCCGTGTCGAAGTCGTCTCCCGGCCCACAAGCACAGCCGTCGGTAACGGCTTCAGGTGAACAGGCCATTGCGGCTGGGAGCAGTATCGACGCCGCCGTGACGGGCGATAACAACGTCGTCGTGACCGGCGATAACAACGTCGTCAACTGTTACGTGCTCTTCGGCAGCGCCAAGAACGGCGGGCCAGGGCCGGCTGAGGTCGGGGCAGTGCCTCAGCCTCTGGCCGCCACCAGGGGCAAAGTCTTCGTTCCTGTGCTTGTCGGCATTGTGAACTGGGTTGGCCAGGACGTCTCACTGCATCCTGGCCCGCGTCTGGTGCGTTCCTATGTCGAACACACCCTGCGCCAGGTCGGCACCGACGGGGTGATCGCCTACGGCCAGGAGCTCGACAATGGCGAGACGCTGCTGTTGTTCACGGGCGCCGAGGACGTACGCGAGCTTGGAGCGCTCCTGCTTCGCGAGCTGGATCAGCTGATGGCGACAGACTGGCAACGAGCCACACACAAGGAGGGCTATCTGTTGCCGCAGGTGCGACTGGTGCTGCATGCCGGGTTCGGCGAGTTCGACGGCTCCCGCATCTCCAGTCCGTCACTTGTGCATGCTCTGCGGTCGCACTCCAGGACCACGGCGATGAATGACGCATACGCCGGGGACGCGGTCGGTGTGCTGGCTTTGATCACGCATGATGCCTTTGATGCCGAGGTCTACAGTCGGCATTGCGGCGGGGGCCAGCGCTGGATTTCGTTCACGCACACGGTGCACGGTGCTCCCAGTCTGGACTTCTGGTCCCGCAGCGCGCTGGGTGTGGAACGCCGCGAGCCGCCTGCCGGCACGTGATGCGGTCGGACGCAGGGTTCCCAACTAGGCTGCCTGGCGGAAGAGATGATCCGGAGCGGTGATGATGACCGGTTGGCGAAGGGTCGGCGTACGCCCGAATGTGCTCAGACAGGCACGGATGAACGTGCTCAGTTCGTAAGGTGCGACAGGCCGTTCCCGGTCCTGTGCAGGGTGGTAGGCCACGCTGCCGTGCTCCAGATGCGAACTGCTCTGCAAGCGCGTCCTCATGGCCTGATGTGCCAGACGTCATCCGCGCTCGTATGCCGAGAAGGGCCGTACGCCCCAGCCCCACCGCACGGCCACGACCAGGTCCTCGTGGGTGAGCAGGTCCGCGAGTTCGCCCGTCTTGTGGTCGATGTCGGCCCCGGTGTCGCGGGTGTCCTGTTCGTCGCCGGTGGCTGCCTCGAGGACCAGCAGTTCGTCCGTGCCGTCATGCCTGCGGCCGAGGCTGCGGGCGAGGGCGGTCACTCGGCCGCCGGCTGCGTCGAGTGCGAGGAAGCCGCGGCCGGAGGCCAGGTCGTGCCGCCACACCTCGGTGCCCTTGGCGAGGTCGAAGGCGACCACCCGGTTCACGTACTCTTTGCCGCGCTTGGCCTCGGCGGCGGCGTAGAGCCGCCCGTCCGCGACCGCCACAAGCCCGGACCTGTGCGACTGGATCGTGCCGTGACCACCGGTGGACTCGATCCGGCCCAAAGGCGTCCGGTCGTTGCCGAAGGCGAGGTAGGCGCCCGGCAGGCCGCTTTGCGTGGTCCCGCCGACCTGCAGGACCACGGGATCGGTCGACAGCAGCGTCACCTCCGCGTCCGTGCCCGGAGTGGGGCGGCCACCGAGCGGTGCGGACCACTGTGCCTTCCCGTCGGCCTTGTCGAACGCGGCCAGCCGCAGTTCGGTGCGACCGCAGGTGAGCACCGCGAAGACCTGTCGCTCGCCGGCGGCGACCCGCTCGGGCACACAACCCGCCGGGACTGCTGCCTTCCAGCGCGGGGCGCCGGTCAGCAGGTCGAAAGCGCGCAGGGCTTCCGATCCTTGAACAGCAGGCCGGATCGTCTCGAGGACCCATCGGTCGTCGCCGTCCCGCAGTACGGCGAGCCCGCCCCCGGCGGCGACCATGTCGGTGAGCGATTCCGTGAGGTCGGCCGGGGCGCGCCGGACGTGCCACAGCTCCCGGCCGGTCGTGAGGTCCAGCGCGGCGACGGTCGCACAGCCCTGACCGCCCGGGCCACGGTCCCCCCGCGCGAGCAGGACGACGGAACCGGCCGCACGGCGACCGACCGCGCACACATGGTCCTGACCGGGCGGTGCGTACTCCCAGCGCCGCTCGCCCGACCCGGCGTCGAAGGAGGTGACGGCGTCGTACCGACTGCGGACGAGCGTGTCGCCGACGAGCCAGGCACCGTTGCCGTAGTCCCGGGCATTGCCGTCGACTGGGGCCTCCCAGACGACGCGCATTGAGCCCCCTGGGGCGGAGCAGCCCGTGGTGAGGCCGACGAGCAGCGCGGCAACAGCCGCGAGCCGGGGGCGGAGCCGCCGCGTCCCCTCGCGGGACGACAGCCACCGCTTCCGTCCCGGTCTCGTGTCGCCGGTCGTGCGCGCTGCCATACGGATCCCCACCCCTGGCTCGAAACGATCAAGGCCCTGTCAGACTAGGGGAGGCGTGATCACCCGCACAGCTCGTCCGTGGCCGTGACGGATCGTCACCGCTCCACAGGACTTGAGCCAGAACCGACCTCGCCAACACATGCCAGCCATCCGAGTGAGCACGTTCACCCGTACTCACGTGGGCACTCTGGCGAGTACGCCGACACGGACCACCACTCTGTCGAGCAGCCCTCTCGCCGAGGTGTCGCAAACGCATGCCCCGCACGGCTGGTTCTCGAAATCAGGCCCAGCTCTGACTACGTCCCCACTCGCTAGTCATCTTCCTTTGGGTCCTCGTCGGCATCCATCTCTTCCTCGAACTTGAGGACGGCCTCTTTGCGATCCCGCTCCGCGATCTCGGCAGCTTCCCTGGCGTCAGCACGTTCCTCGGCGGTCTTCCTAGCCGCCTCAGCCGCACGCTCGCCCCCCGTCGTTGCTGCTCATAGTTCCTCCTGTGGAAGCCCAGTTGGGCTAAGCGATCACCAGTAGCGGAGTGAGGTACACACCGTCGCCAGTTCACAGCCTGGACGGCCGACGCATGTCCCGGACACCGGCAGGCTCACACGGACAGCGGATGCCAAAGCGATGATCCGTCCCCGGAATGGAGGATGCGACGGCAGGCGCCACCCCGGCGGAGCACGATTCACCGGTCAGCAGCGCATGACCACGTAGCACGTTCTGCCCGCGCTTCCGTGAAGGCCCGGCCTGCCACCAGCCACCGATGCTGTGAGCGCAACCCGGCGCTGCTCAGGTGGATGCCGAGTCTGGACTCGGGCAATCCTGCTGACGTAGTCATCACGGAAGCGCGGTCAGAACCAACTACAGCGCATAGTCACATGTGTTGTGACTGAGCGCTCTGGGACTTGTCCGGCCGATCATGTGACTACTGCATGTCAGAGACGATGACTGCTGGTGCAGCTCGGGTGGTGGCGGTGACGGGGCTGCCGAATCCGCGGCTGCCACGGGTGGTCGGCTGAGACGCGGGTGGTCGGCCGAGAGCTGAGCGGGACCGGCCGCGCCCGATACGGCAGCAGGGTCCGGACCGCGCGTCGCGGTCCGGACCCTGCCCCGAGCGATGCCGCCCTGCGGCGGCGGTGCGTCAGCTCTGTGCGGTGTCGTCGCTCGCCTGCGCGGCGTCCTCGGCTGCGCGTGCCTTCTCGCGCATCTTGCGCACCAGCTCCGCCTTCTGGTCGGCTGCACCCTTGCGGTCGAGGTTGCGGTGCGGACCGTTGTTCTGCCGTTCGGCGCGGGACAGCTTCTTGCGCTGGCCGCCGCCCTGGCCCACGGGATTGTTGATGTTCTTGCTGTCGGTCACGGGTTCTCCCGGTAGTGATGTGAAGTGATCTACGGATTCATCGGTGGGGGGACGGGCGGCGACGTCGAAGGACGTCAGCGGGGGCCCGTCACGCTCTCACTCGTAAATCGGCGTCTGGAAGAACATGACAAAGACGGTACCCGGTTCTGTCGGCCCCGCGCGCCAACCTTTGGCCTGAGCTGGGCGTCAGCCTCAGCGGCACTGGCTCAGGTACCGGTCGACCGGGCCGAGCGGAGTTGAGTGCGCAGAGCAGGCAGCCGGGCGCAGTCTTCGGGTTCGGCCAGGCTCTCGCCCAAGGCCAGGAGCGAGAGGATTTGCACCGGGCGGCCGGCTGTGGCCGCGGCCTCCAGCTTGTGGTGGCCGTCGAGGAGGAAGTGGGTGAGGCCGTCTCTTTCGGATCACTCTCACGGGCGTGCGATAGGTTGCCCGCCATGACTGGACTCGGACCCGTCGCCTGGCCATCTGCCCCGATAGGGACCGAACGGCTCGTGCTCCGCGAGTCCGAGGCCCGAGATCGTGCGGCGTTCATCGAGCTGTTCGCATCACCAGAGGTGGGCGCCTATGTCGGAGGCCCTCGACCACGCGATGAGCTCGAACGCGCGGTGCCTGAAGTGCCCGGGCGGCGCCCTGGCCTTTTCGTGATCGATCTCGACGGAGCGATGATCGGCATGATCACGCTCGACCGGCGCGATGCAGAGCGTCCGGGGCACGTCCGTCCGGATGCCGGGGAGGCCGAGCTCGGTGGTCCTTTGCACCCAGATCGCCAACGACCGCGCGATGCGCCTCGCGGCGAAACTGGGGTTCACCGAGGTGGAGCGGTTCGAGGAGTACGGCGCCGAGCAGTGGTTCGGCGTGTGGTCCTCGGTCACGCCGTCCGGTTGAGCTACGTCGGTTCTTCGGATCTGTGGCAGACCAGATGATGACGCCTGCGATGTGAAGTGCGGCGCGGTAGTGGTGGCGATCCTGTCAGTAGCAGGTGGCCAGGCCGCGCCATTGCTTGAGGCGGTAGATGCCGCGCTCGACGGTGTTGCGCCGCTTGTAGGCGTCGCGGTCGAAGGCAGGTGGTCTGCCTCCAGCCCGTCCACGGCGCTTGCGGTGGACGGCCTGGTCCGCAGGCTGGGAATCACCGCCCGGATGCCCCGCCGCCGCAGGTACTCCGGGGGCGACCGTCCGCTGTACGTCCGACGTGCCCCTTCGGGCGTCGTGCTATCGGGTTCACTTCCGGCACACGCTCCATGCGTGAGCGATGAGTTTGGGCGGCGGATCGGGTCTGCCCTGGTATGACTCGAATCATCGCTGACATCTCGGTCTCCCTCGACGGCTTCGTCACCGGGCCCGACCCCGGCCCGGACAGCGGTCTGGGCACCGGTGGCGAGGCCCTGCACACCTGGGCGTTCTCCGACGACCCCGACGACCGCCGGGTCCTGCGCGATGGGACCGCGCGCTCGGGCGCCGTCGTCCTTGGGCGCCATCTCTTCGACGTGGTCGACGGGCCGAACGGCTGGGACGACACGACCGGCTACGGCGCCGGCGAGGTCGGCAAGCCCGCGTTCGTCGTCGTGACGAGCTCGCCGCCGGAGTCGGTGCGACTCACCGACCTCGACTGGACGTTCGTCACCACCGGTCTGCCCGACGCCGTCAACACCGCGCGCGAGCGCGCCGAGGCGGCGTCGTCGGACAGAGGCAAGGACCTCGACGTCGTCCTCATGGGCGGCGGCGCCACGATCGGCTCGGCGCTCGACGCCGGGCTGGTCGACGCGCTGACGCTGCACCTGGCTCCCGTCGTGCTGGGCGCCGGAACGCCACTGTTCACCGGAGGAGCGCCGCGCACGCTGGTGCAGCGGAGCGTGACCTCGACATCGACCGCGACGCACCTGACCTACGACGTCCTCCGGTGATCCGATGACCACCATCAGCGTTGATGAGATCGCCGTGGGCATCGAGTCGTTCGGTGACGACGACGCGCCACTCGTCCTGCTCGCGGGCGGGACAACGATGCTCTCCTGGCCCGACGCGCTTTGCGAGCGCCTCGCCGCCGGCGGGCGCCGCGTGGTGCGCTACGACCTGCGCGATAGCGGAGAGTCGACGACGGCGGACCCGGAGTCTCCCGCCTACACCCTGCGCGACCTCGCCGCCGACGCGGCGGCCCTTGCTGACGCGCTCGGCGGCGGGCCCGCGCACCTCGCGGGGATCGGCGTCGGCGGGATGGTCGCCCAGGTGGCCGCGCTCGACCATCCTGGCGCGTTCTCGGCGCTCACCCTGGCCGGCACCCGCCCGGTTGCGCCTGGCCCGCCCGACGACGACCTCCCCGACCAT
This sequence comes from Streptomyces sp. NPDC059875, assembly GCF_042731085.1. NCBI lineage: Bacteria > Bacillati > Actinomycetota > Actinomycetes > Kitasatosporales > Streptomycetaceae > Streptomyces > Streptomyces sp. NPDC059875. The sequence continues at coordinate 86,843 of NZ_JBHWJZ010000021.1, read as the reverse complement.
GACCAAGCGACGATGAGCCGGCTGTTCGCGCATCCGAGGCCCGACTGGGCTGACCGCGAGGCGGTTGCGGAGTTCGCCGCCGCCGGCGCGGAGATCCGCGGCGACGACCCCGTCGCCGCGCGCGCGATCGCCGCGCGTATCTGGGACCGCACGCCCGGCACCGCACCCCCGGTCCAGATGGCCAACCAGATGGGCATGGTGTTTTCCAGGCTCGACTGCAAACCCCGCTGGCGCGAGCGCCTGCCCGAGATCGAGATGCCCACGCTCGTCGTCCACGGCCGCCGCGACCGGTTCTTCCCCGTCGGCAACGGCGAGGCGATCGCGCACGAGATCCCCGGGGCGCGGCTGCTCGTCCTCAAGGAGGCCGCCACTGCGATCCCCTCTGGGGCGGTCGGCGAGGTCGCCGAGGCGATGCTCACGCTCGGGTAGAAGACGGCGCGTGCCGAGCGGTACGGCATCCGCGCAGCAGCGGGCGTCGGAGGCTCGACCCGGCCGTGCGCCCGCGATCGGCGCCCGCGGAACTCTCGACGCAGGATCTCCAGCGCCTTGCTCGCCAACGAGGTGAGGCGTACCGGCTTCACATGCAGTTGACCGGCGTCCGGTCCTGGACGCCGGAGTACGAGGACTCCCGCCGGGCTGTGGAGGCCCTGGATGCCTTCCGTGCCGCGTGTGCAGCCGATGCGGCGAACATGATGGAGGTGCACGATGCGGCGTCTGCGGCCCTCGGCCGACTCCCGACCCTGGATGCAGAGCAGGCGTCGGCTCTGCTCAACGACTGCTTCGATCCTGAGACAGGTCCCCTGCTCACCCAGTCCTGGCGGGAGCACAGCGAGGCCGTGGACGCATTCGTCAGCTGCGCGCGCTGTCCTGGGCGTCAACGCCTAGGTGCCGTACCGTGCCGGACGGAGCCCAGACGCGTGCCCGATTTTACCCAATTAGGGTAGGGCGTAAGGGAGGGAGACCTGGACGCCGAGGAGTACAACTCGGACGGGCATATCCGGGTCGGACCGCGAAGTGTCCGAGTCGCCCGGCGCTGCGAACTGCGGAAACGTGGGCCCGCCCGGGGTTTGCCCGAGTCTCCACACTAGGTCAAAACGGACGTAGCTTGCGGTGGTCGCCAGCCTGAGTTGCTCATTTACTCGCGGAGCGGGAGGACGCAGGGGCGCCACCGTCCCTGCGTCCTTGGAGTGCCTTCTCAGGTCTCCATGCAGCCGCAGACTTTCGGGGCCAGGCCGTGAGGACACCGAGGTCCCCCCGGAGTCCTGCGGGGAGATGCCTCCGGTCGCGGTGGCGAAGAGCAGCATGAAGGCGAGACAGAAGCCGAAGCCGATGAGGAGGATGCCGGGCAGCCGGTGGGTGGCGTAGGAGCCGCCGGCCTCGACGCCCGTCAGGAGCGCAAGGCCGACCGACGCGAGCGCCAGGCCCGGCACGATCAGACCGCGGGGTGCCGGCCGATGCTGCAGGCGGGCGGAGACCCGGGCGGAGGCGTTCCTGCCATCGGCAGCAGGCCAGGCCGATCCGGGCCGGGGCAGCCGAGGGCATCCACCCGACCACATCGCCGACCCGCCCGGCGCATTCGCCGGACCGGTCGTACCGAGCGGCCTGCCCTGCCCCAGGGGCGGTCCGAGGCTCACCCGTGACCTGCGGAAAGATCCACGACGGGGTTACCGCGGGTTCCGTCGCCGCGCACACAGGATCGTCACCGAACCGACATACCGAGCGGTCGGAAACCTCTTACGCAGGGGCTATACCCATGAGTAACGTACGCGGACCACCGGCGCCACCCGCCCGTCCCCCGGGGCGGCAAGGAGCAAGATCGATGTCGTACCACCAGCCTTTCCCCGGCCCACCGCCCGTACCCCAGCACCGGCATGCCGGGCGGCACCGCCAAGAGGCGGCGTCGCAGTCCTGGGAGGGTGGATCGCCGTCCTGGAACACCGATCCACAGGCAGCCTGGGACTCGTCCCCGCGAGCGTGGGACTCCTCGCCGCAGGGCTGGGACTCCGCGCAGCAGCCCTGGGACGCGTCCCCGCAGCCGCAACCGCCCGCCGCCACCGACGATCGTGATGATCTGCACCGGCTCGGATCGGCCTACCGCAGGCTCCGCCGCGTCGCCACCTTCACCGCGCTCGGCTACTTCGTCATCTTCCTTTTCCTGTCCGGCTACGCCCCCTCGATGATGACCAGCAACATCACCGGTGGTCTCACCACCGGTCTGGTCCTGGGGCTCCTCCAGCTGCCCGTGGCGCTGGCTGCGATCGCGCTGTACGAGCGGATCGCACGCAACCGCGTCGACCCGCTCGCCGCGGCGATCCGCGAACGCGCCGAGCAGGCGGCCGCGGCAGCCGCGCCCCGGCCAGAACGCCAGAGCCGCTCCGGACGTCCCGTGTGGCAGCAGCCCACCGGAGGTGCGCGCGCATGACCAGCTTCAGCTCCGGGGCCGAGACCATGTCTCTGATGGCGTTCATCGCGGTCATCACTGTCACGCTGCTGCTGTGCGTGATGACCGGACCCGATCGTGACGACCTGGGCGATTTCTACACCGGCTACCGCTCGCTCTCCCCCGTGCAGAGCGGCCTCGCGATCGCCGGCGACTACATCTCCGCCGGCACCGTGCTCGGCACCATCGGCATCATCGCGCTTGTCGGCTACGACGGCGTCACGCTCGCCCTGAGCACCGTGCTCTCGCTGGTCCTGATGATGTTCCTGCTCGCCGAACCGCTGCGTAACGCCGGCCGGTTCACGATCGGCGACGTCTTCACCCGGCGTCTCCCCGGCCCCGCCGTGCGGATCACCACGGCCGCGGTCACCCTGACCGCACTGCTGCCGCTGGTGATCTTCCAGCTCGCGGGCGCCGGCGATCTCCTCTCCGTCGTCCTCGGCTTCGACGCCGACGGCTTCAAGACCGGGGCGATCGTGTTCCTGGGCCTGCTGATGATCGCGTACGCGGCGATCGGCGGCATGAAGGGCACCGCCTTCATCCAGATCGTCAAGACCGTCGTCCTGCTCGGCGCGTCCCTGGCGATCGCCGCGCTCATCCTCAACCGCTTCGACTTCAGCCTGCCCTCCCTGCTGGACGCCGCCAAGCGCGGCAGCGGGGCGGGAGACGCCTATCTCGCCTCCGGTCTGCAGTTCGGCGGCAACGAACTCGACATGATCAGCACTCAGTTGACGGTCGTGCTCGGCGCCGCGGTGCTGCCGCAGATCACCATGCGCATGTTCACCGCGCGCAGCGCGGCAGCCGTGCGGCGCTCGATGTCCTGGGCCGTGTCGACCGTCGTCGTGACCTGTCTGCTGATCGCCGTCATCGGCTTCGGCGCGGCGGCGATCGTCGGCCACCAGGGGATCGTCGCCGGCGACCCGCAGGGCAAGACAGCGTTCCTCATGGTCAGCCAGGCCGTCATGGGCACGGACCAGACGACCGTCGAGACACTGCTGTTCACGGCCGTGGCGACAGCCATCTTCCTCACTCTGCTGGCCTCGGTCGCCGGTATCACCCTCGCCTGCGCCAACACCCTGGCGCACGACCTCATCACGCACGGGCTGCGCCGCAAGGCGCAACTGAAGGACTCCGCAGAGATGGCCATCGCCCGGACTGCCGCGGCGGGCGTCGGGCTGGTGGCGATCGCGATCGCCGCCGGTGCACGGCATCTGAACCTTCAGGCACTGCTCACCCTGTCGTTCTGCATCGGCGCGTCCGCGGTCGCACCGGCCCTCATCTACAGCCTCTTCTGGCGCCGCTACTCCCGTACGGGACTGCTCTGCACCCTCATCGTGGGCAGCGCCTCCGCGTTCATCCTCATGACCGGCAGCAACCTGGTGTCCGGATCGCCCCAGGCGATCTTCCCGGACCAGGACTTCAACTGGTTCCCGTTCACCACGTCGGGCATCCTCTCGGCCCCGCTGGGCTTCCTCGCGGGCTGGCTCGGCACGGTGCTCTACGAACGTGACCCGGCCGACCAGCGCATGCGGTACGAAGCGGTGGAGGAGACGATCCTGGCCGGCTCCCCCGCGGCGAACAGCGCCTCCGCGTCCTGACGCGCACGCCCCGACGAAAGGGCGCCCGGCCTGAAGTTCCAGGCCGGGCGCCCTTTCGGCTGTCCCGAGGTGCCTAGGGCCTCTCGTTTGGATCTTGCCGGGCTCGCGTGCCCTGGTGCCGCACCTCGCCGCGTTGTCGTCGGTCGGCATGACTCCGGCATGCCTCCCTCCTCCGCCTTGCGATCCACGGCGCCCGACCCGCTCCCTGATCCGGCCTGATCCAAACGAAAGACCCTAGGCCCCAGTGCTTGTAGTAGTCGGTCGACATGTCGATGCCGGGTTCGCAGACGTCCAGCGTTGATACCGCCACGGCCGTCGGGACCGCTCCCCTGTTCATGAGTTCGATGTACTCCTCGACGCGCTCCCTCGCATTCCACGTCGGGGGAACCATGGACACGACGAACTCATAGAGGTGAGCGGACGCGTCGACTGCGGTCTCGAAGGTCCGGTAGTCAGGCGTATGCGGGTACTCCGGCAGGCCCCAGAACTGGTCGAGTCCCCCACGTGGTCACCTGTTCGCCGCTGAAGTAGTCGCCTTCCTTGCCAGGGATGGGCCGCCTGAGAAAGCGTTGCGTATTCCGTGAGCGGGTCGGGCGCGGAGGTCTTGGTGGTTCTGCCCCATGGGCCGGAGGCAGACGGCCGGCTGCCTCCTGGTCGCGCCGCAGCACATCGCTCGCAATCGAGCGGGCCACGCCGTGCCGTCGCGAGTCAGTGAGTCCGAGGCCCAGCTCAGAACATGGTGTTGTCGTTCTTGGAGGTGGGTGGGACGACCTGGAGGACGTCCCAGTGTTCGACGATCTTGCCGTTCGCGTCGAAGCGGAAGATGTCGATGCCGGCGTACTCCTCGTCGGGCCAGACCTGACGGCAATGCAGCACGACGTGGTCACCCTCGGCGAAGGCGCGCTTGTACTCGACGCGCTTGCCCGGGTATTCGGCGGCCATGCGCTCGAAGTAGTCGATGAACTCCTGCTTGCCGTCGCCCACGTGCGGGTTGTGCTGGATGTAGGTATCGCCGACGTACTGGTCGATGGCCTCGGCGGGGCGGCACTGGTTGAACATCAGGTCGTAGAACGCCTTGGCCGCGGCCTTGTTCTTCTCCGGGTCGCTCATGGTGCCACCGTAGGTCCGGCAGCCGGGTGCGGCACGGTGAGTACGTCGAGCCGGTGGTCGGCACCGGCCGGGACGGGCAGCGCTCGGTCGGGCGAGGACGGCGGGTGTGTTGGTGTGGGTGGGGTTGACGCGTATGAGGCGGAAGTGGCGGACGAGGTGTCCGCCGGGCCATCGGACGACACCGGAGGTGGTGAGTGCCGCACCGAACTCGTCCGCATCGCCGACCGCCTCGGCTTCTCCAGCACGACCCACGTCAGCAAGGCCCTTCTACCAGCGCACCGGCCGGACTCCAATCGCCTTCCGCGATGTGGTCCGCGGGCACACCGCGGAGTGAAACGCGTCCCGCGGCGCCGGTTGGCCGCCCTGACGGCTATGGGAACTGCTGGACAGGTCAGCGGGCGGCCTCAGGCTGTTGAACGCAGGACCTACACCTCAGGGAGCCCGGCGACCCAGTGATGGCGGACCTGTTGGACGAACAGGCGCAGCGCGGAGGCGACGATCGCCGAGCGTACTTCCTCGCGGTCGTCGAGATGGACACCCGGGCGGATCCGGACCGAGGTCTGGTTGAGGATCCCGTGCAGGCACTGCAGCGCGACGTTGATGTTGTCGCAGGTGAACTCGCCGTCGGCCAGCCCTCGTTCGACGACCCTCCGGAAGACGGCGTCATGGCGGCGGCGCATGTCGTTCATCGGTTCCTCGAATGCCTCCGGCCAGGCTCGGGGCCAGGAGAACGCCGCCGCGACTTCGGGGGCGGTCTCGGTCAGGATGAGCACCTGCTCGTCGATGAGGGCCGCCAGCAGTTCCTTGGCATTGGACTGACCTGCCTTCAGCTCCCGTTCGCCCAGTCGGCGGAGCACCTCCTGGGTGAGCGACTCCAGCGCGGCGGCGACCAGGTCGCATTTGGACGAGAAGTAGTGGTAGAGCGTGGCCTTCGCGATATCGGCGGAACCGCAGGTCACGGCGCCGTCGCATGACAGGGAGCTGGAGAACCTACATGGCTGTAGGGCCCAGGATTTCGCGGCACAGTCTCAGCTGCAAGGGCACCAGGTCGGCACTTGTGCCAACCATCTGAGATCCGCTGGTCGAGCGCGTCATCTGTTCGGGTGGCTCGGAACGACGCCGGCACCGTCGCGGGCCGGCGCAGCGCGTTCACACCTCCACCAGCCGCGATATGACAGTCGTTATAGGCGGGTGTACGCTGGAGGTCGTCTATAACGACTGTCATAGGAGGATGTCGTGACGATCATCACCGTGAACGCCCCGACGGGACGGCTGAGCCTGGAGCAGCGCCGCACGTTGGCCGAGACGCTGACCGACGCGGTTCTCGTGCCGGAGGTGGGGCAGTTCGCGCCGCCCTCGCGGGTCGGGTTCCAGGTGCACTTCGTGGAGCGGTCAGCCGGACATGATGGCGATCGGCGGGCGGCTGCTCGCGGACCTCGGTCCGGAGGCCGACGTGATGGTGATCGACGTGGCGGTGATGGACGGGGACTGGCGGCAGGAGGTCAGGGCCGCGGTCATCGAGCGCGTCCTGGCCGCACTGGCCGATGCCTGCGGCCTGGCGAAGCCGTCGCCGACCTGGTGGGTCAACTTCCGCGTCATCGACGAGGGCAGCTGGGGCTCCAGCGGCGGGGTGCTGTCCGCCCTCTCCCTCCTGGACAGCGGCGTGTTCACGGAGGAGAAGGTCAAAGCCATCCGCGCCGCACTCGGCGCGTGACCCCGCCCCGCGTCCGGACGTCCGCACCCCCTGCTGGGTGCGGACGCCTAGGTGCGCGGGTCACTTCGCGGTTGCGGCAGCGATGAGGGCCTGGAGCTGTTCGGCGGTGCGGTCGAGCGGCTCGGTGCTGCGCTTGGCCCGGCACATGGCGACCGTGCCCTCGACGGCGGCGACGACGAGCGTGGCGAGTTGCGCGGCCTGCTCAGGCTCGGCGCCGTGCGCCCGGAGCGAGTCGGCCAGCAGGGCCTCCCACTGTTCGAAGACCTCGGCCGCGACCGTCAAGGCGGGAGGGATCTCGCCGTCCTGGGGCTCCTCGATGGCCACGGCGAGGACGGGGCAGCCGGCGTGGAAGTCGCTGTCGACGACGATCTTGCGCCACAGGTCGAGGAAGGCCTTCAGGCCCGCGGCCGGACCCGCTTCCAGTTCCTTGCGCAGGCTGCGGGCGACCCAGTCGCCCGTGAACCGGACGGCCTCCGTGGCCAGTTGCTGCTTGCCCTCGGGGAAGTAGTGGTACGTCGAGCCGAGCGGCGCTTTGGCGTGCTTGGCCATCTCCCGGATGCTCGTGGCGCTGAGCCCGCGCCGGCTGATCATGTCCGCGGCGCCGGCCACGATCCGCTCGCGCGACGGCGTACTGCTCTTGGTCACCTGTGCGCTCCCCTCTGACTATGACGTCCGTCATAGTCTACCGTGACCAGCGTCTATAACACTCGTCATAGGCGTTGCCATGCCCATGATTCGGCTGACCGTGCCGACCGGAGCCCTCACCCAGGAGGGCCGGGCCACCGTCCAGCGCGACCTCGCGGCCGTCCTGCTGCGCTGGGAGGGAGCGCCCGACACTGCCTTCTTCCGCGCCCAGGCGTGGAGTTACCTCGTCGAACTGCCCGAAGGCACCCAGACCACAGCCGAGGACGATGCGCCCCGCTCTCGTGGAGGTGACCGTCCCGCAGGGGGCACTGTCTGAACGGCGCAGGGCCGGCCTTGTCCAGGACGCGACGAAGACTGTGCTGTCCGCCGCCGGCCTCGCTCCGGACGAAGCGCTACGGGTGTGGGTGCTCGTGCACGAACAGCCGGACGGAACGTGGGGTGCGGGCAGATCCGTCATCCGCCACGCCGATCTGGTTGCTCTGGCGCAGCCGGGCAAGGAGCAGGCCGATGCGTGAGCTGACGTACGTCGCCCGCCGCACGGTCGAGTGGCGCGAGGCCCCGGACCCTGAGCTCGGGTCCGATCGTGCGGCGATCGTCGCGCCGGTGGCCGCGACCTCTTGCGACGTGGATTCCGCGATCCTGGCCGGACACGGTTTCATCGACCCGCCGTTCGCCCTCGGGCACGAGTGCGTCGCCCGCGTCACCGACGTCGGTGACGACGTGACCACCGTGGCGCCCGGCGACCTCGTCGTCGTGCCCTGGTCCATCAGCTGCGGCACCTGCGAACCCTGCCGCACCGGGCTCACCGCCCACTGCACCTCGGTCCCGCACATGGCTATGTATGGCGCGCCGATCGGCGGCAGCTGGGGCGGCCTCTTCTCCGACCTGGTCCACGTCCCGTACGCGGACGCCATGCTGGTCCCGCTGCCGGCTGGCGTCGACCCGGTCGCGATGGCCTCGGCGAGCGACAACTGGTCGCTGTCCTGGCGGCTCGTCGCCCCGCACGTCAAGACCCGTCCCGGCGCGCGGGTCCTGGTCGTGGCCCGGGGCAGCATCGGCCTGTACGTGTGCGACATCGCCCGTGCGCTCGACGCCTCCGACGTCCTGTACGTCCACCCCGATCCCGAGCACCGCAAGCTCGCCGAGGGGTTCGGTGCCCGCACCATCGAGACCCTCGAACCGGTCCGCCACGGCTTCGACATTGCCGTCGAGGCGACCGGTCGCGTCGACCAGCTCGCGCTCGCGGTCAGGTCCCTCGCGCCGGAGGGTATCTGCGAGTCGGCGGGCAACCACTTCCGCCCCGGCGAGCTGCCGCTGCTCGATATGTACCTCACCGGCGTCACCCTCAGGGTCGCCCGCGACAACGTCCGCGCCCACATCCCCGACGCCCTCGACCTCGCCGCCTCCGGCACCGTCGACCCCGCACGCGTCGTCTCCCACGTCCTCGACTGGGAACAGCTCCCGAACGCGCTGACCGAGAAACACCTCAAGCCCGTCTTCGTCCGCAACACCACCCCGGCCGAGCCCGCACGCTGACCACGTCGTCGCCACCGGCGACCAGACACATAGACCCGTACGACCCGGCAGCCGAGGACCTGGAACGCCGACGGGAGGCGATCGCCGCCCTCGACCACGAGCTGCGCCTGCTCGTCGACGCCACCGTCCGCACCGCGGCCTCCCCGGAAACCCTGAACCACCTGGCAGACGGCGTCCGCGCCCTCACCGGCCGGCTCCCCCACCGCCAGGCGCGGCACATAGTCCCCGCCGGCCAACGTCCCCGGATCAACGCGTTGGCTGCAATGGGTTCCCCCGCGTCCTGGCCCGTGTTCGCCCACTGCTCGCGGTCACGTTGCGTAGCGCTTCGGCGGGAGTGAAGGATCCGGGCTTCCTCGGTGACATGTCGGAGCTCTGGATGACTCCCGCCCATGTGGGATGAGGTTCAGGGCGGCGGGAGGTGCGTGGTGCGGTCCTGTCGTGCTGCTGTGCGCAGTGCCGCGATGACGGCCGTGGTCGTCGGGTTGGTCGTTTCGGTGTGACGGGTCGCGGCGAACAGGAGGCGCAGGATCGGGTGGTCCTCGATGGGCGCCGTGCGGATCCCGGGTGCGCCCGGGTCGATGGCCGTCTGGGGGACGAGCGCGGTGGCGAGGCCGGCTCGTGCGAGGGCGAGCTGGGCGGCGATGTCGGCGGTGACGTAGCGCGTCGTGGGTGTGAAGCCGGCTTGGTTGCAGGCGTGCAGGACGGCCTGTCCGCAGTCCGTGGTCGCCGGTGGCACGACGAGGTTGTGCGTGGCCAGTTCGCGCAGGGCGACGGGACGCTCGTCGGATCCGTCGGTGGCGGTGACGACGAGCAGCGGATCGTCGAGCAGCGGCGAGATCTCGACGCCCCGCGGTGGGGTCTCCGGCAGGTGGTGGTATCGCTGCCCCAGCACCACGTCGACGGTGCCGAGCGCGAGTTCCCGCAGTTGCGCCTGGTCGGTGACGAGACAGGTCATGGCGAGCTGCGGATGGTCCGCGCCCAGCGCGGTCAGCGCGGGGGCCACGATCCTGGCGACGGTCGACGGCAACGCGGCGAGCGTGGCGGTGGCGCCGACCGTCCCCTTGACCGCCGCGACGGCGCACTCGGCTTCCTCCATGGCGGCGAGGATCCGGTCGGCGTGTTCGAGGAGGACGCGGCCCGCCTCCGTGAGCGCGACGGTTCGCCCGTCGGGACGCAGGAGGTCGACCCCCACGTCGTGTCTCAGTGCGGCCAGCTGCTGGGACACGGCACCGGCGGACAGCGCCAGCGACTGGGCGGCCGCGGTGATGGAGCCGCGGGCGGCGACGGTCTTGAGCATGTACAGACGGCGGATATCCAGCACGACTCGATAGATTACCTAAAGGGTTCCATCAGAAATCATCCCCTTGACCTGCTGAGTCGAGGTGAGCGACCTTCAGCGCATGGAGATCTTCGACTGCATCGCCGTGGTTGCCCGGCCGATTCACGATTTCGGTGACGAGTTCATGTCCGACGACGCGACCGCCGCCATCGGCCTGCGCGCCGGGTTCGCCCCGGGGCGCGGCTTCTACTGCCGCGGCCGGTTCGGGGTGCTCGGCGAGGCGCCGGCCTCGGTGGTTCAAGCGGTACAAGGCTTCCTCGGCCCCGATCTGGTCACCGCCGGCTGGCGGTCCGCAGGGTCTGTGATGCCGGCGGAGGAAGCCGTCGCCTGCTATGCACGGGCCGTCCGGACGTGGGGGCGTGCCAACATCTCCGCCGACGTTGACGTGGAGCACTTCAACCTGCTGGCACAGCAGCTGATCGACGCCGCCGACGCCGACGCACTGCCGCTGTTCGCCGGCTGGCGCGCGCAGCCCTGCCCCGGCGACGACCCGGTCGGGGCGGCGATGCAGCGCATCCACGTACTGCGGGAACACCGTGGAGCCTGCCATCTGGCGGCGGTGCGCCTGTGCGGGCTGAGCGCCCGAGAGGCAATGGTCATCAACCTCGGCGTCGAGCAGGCAACCCAGTACGGCTGGCAAGAGCCACGTCCCGTTGCCGCAGCCCTGATCCCCCGATGGCAGCGTGCCGAGCGACTCACCGACGAGCTGCAGGCGCCACTCTACGCCACACTGACCGACCGGCAACGTACCGAATTCGCCCAGTACGTCAACGCGTTGACCGGCTCCCCGACCCGATGACCGGACGTCGTAAACACCAACAGGTAGACGAAGACCAGCCGGTCATCACCCCCAACCCGAGACGCCAACCCAAAGCTAAATACGACGAAAACCAGCAAGACACCCTCTCGCAGGTACTCGACCAGGCCCGGCGCGCGTCTCGCCTGGTGGAGTGGGGTGCGCAAGCGCCCCAGGGGGCGGCATGATCGCGGCCATGCTGATCGCTCATGAGGGTCGTTCACCGACCGTCCACCCCACGGCCTATGTCGCTCCGACCGCCACGCTGTGCGGAGACGTGCGCGTGGGGGCCGGGTGCCGGGTGCTGTTCGGTGCGGTCCTCACCGCCGAGGGAGGGCCAGTGGAGCTGGGCGAGGGCAGCATCGTGATGGAGAACGCGGTCCTGCGTGGTACCCGAAGGGATCCACTGATTCTGGGACGGCAGGTCCTGGTGGGCCCCACCTCCTACCTGACCGGCTGCCGAATCGAGGACGAGGTCTTCCTGGCCACCGGCAGCCGCGTCTTCAACGGAGCACGGATCGGGACCCGCTCCGAGGTGCGGATCAACGGCATCGTGCATCTGCGCACCGTGCTGCCCGCCGACTCGATGGTGCCGATCGGCTGGGTCGCCGTCGGCGACCCTGTGCGCATCCTTCCGCCGGAGGACCACGAGGGGATCTGGGCGGTGCAGAAGAACCTGGACTTCCCCGGCTATGTCTTCGGCCTGGACCGCCCAGCCGACGGCGAGAGCCTGATGCCGGCCATCGCCGATCGCTTCGGCCGCAGCCTCGGCCGCCACAGCGACGACGAACAGGTCTGAGCCCCGCCGGAGGAGCTCGGTCCTGCCATCCTCTCGAGGGCTGGTCTGGTCTCCGTGGAGCCAGCCCTGCCGGTTGAAGGCCGGCGACGGCGAGGGACAGCGGCCGCGTCCCCGGCGAACGGTCTCGCCGGGCACCTCCGCCTACGGCCTGGCCTGGGCGTCCCCGGCGCGGTGCTCGCGGCGATCCTCAGCCGCTCCGGATACGGGCCGTACCTGCCGATCGGCAAGTACGGCCCGACGAACTGCCATGCCCCATCAGTCAGTTGTGTCCGTGTCATGCGCCACGAACTACCGGATCACGTCACGAAGCTTCCAACAGTGGGCCGAGTTCGGCGGCCCACTGCGGGTAGAGCGCGACCTTCTCCTCGTGCAGGGCAAGGGTGTCCCGGGCCAGGGTGGGCGTCATGTCGTCGGACAGGTCCGGGCCAATGGCGATCCTGGCCAGATAGGGCATGATCTGCGGGTCGCCGGCCAGGTGGACCGGATCATGCATGTACCGCCGCAGAGCCGGCAGGTCGGCGATGCCGACGCAGCAGGCATGGGTGAAGCCGCCGGGATCGCCGAGTACCTGACCCACCGTCGAGAACGACACCGACTCGACAGAGGCCGTCCGCCGTATCACCGCGAGCACGCGCTCGCGCTCCTCCTCCGTCGCAGTCTCCTTGAACGCAAAACGCAGCATGTGAACGATCACGCCTGTGCCACCCTTCCAGACATACTGAACCAGCGGGTTCAGAACACTGTTCTAACTGGTTCAACAGGTACACTGAACCCATGGGTTCAGAAGTGTCAACCGGGGGCAGGCGTACGGCTCGTGGGCTGATCGAGCGACGGCAGGCGATCCTGGACGGTGCGTTCGCGGTGTTCGCACGGCGCGGCTACGCCCAGGCATGCGTGAAGGAGATCGCACAGGAGGCGGGCGTGGCCAAACCGACCGTCTACTGCCATCTGAACGACAAGGAGAGCCTCTACCGCGAGGCCGTCGAGGCCGTCGCCGACCGGATCGGCGCGCGCAGCCTCGCTGCCGTCGAGCAACTGCGCGAAACCGCCACGGACGCCGACCCGCGCACCGCGCTCACGGCCGTGGCCTGCGGCCTACTGAAGGCGTTTGGCGACGCAGACGCCATCGCTGTAAGGCAGTTGGCCTGGGCGCAGGCGGCGCAATTCCCCGACCTGGCGGCGAGCGTGAGCGAGCGCACAGCCCTGCGGGTACGCTCCGCCCTCGCCGACCGCCTGGCCCGCCTGGCGCTCGATGGCCGCCTGAGCAAATGCGACCCGGAGCTCGCCGCCGAACACTTCCTCTCCCTGATCACCGGCTCGCTGGAGTACCGCTCCGGCGCCGCCCTGGAAACCGTCGCGGACCCCGCCGTGGACGTCTTCCTGCGCGCTTACGGAAAATGATCCGCTCCGGCGGCCTGTGGCCGCGAGTCGCGACGGCCGGCATCCACGGAGGAACATCGTCGAGAGCCTGATCAACAAGCCGAAAGCCCGGCGAGGCATGGTCATCGGCAATGACAAGACTCCCGGAAGCTATCTCGCTGGCCTGCATCTCCGCGCCTCCATGATCTGGATCAACGACCTCACGCGAACCGCCCTTTGATCACGACCGGGTACAGGCCCTAGGGCTCGTCCGGCGGATCATGGGCCGAGCCAGGGCCGGACCGAGGCGAGGGCCGGCCAGTGCCCTCATCGTGTTGACCGCCCCCGGCAGGCAGTGCTGGAGTCGGCACGTGGACAGCATCCCCGCCAACCGGCGGCTCTGGAACCAGATCAGCAGCGCCTACCAGCACGAGCACGACCCGCAAATCGGCGCCGCACCCCGGCTGTGGGGCATGTACTCGAGCCCCGACGCGCACCTGCACGCCCTGGGCGACGTCACCGGCAAGCGCGTCCTCGAACTCGGCTGCGGCGCCGGCCAGTGTTCCAGGGCGCTCGCCGCCGAGGGCGCCACCGTGGTCGGGCTCGACCTGTCCGAAGCCCAACTCGCCGCAGCGGCCCGCGCGATGGGAGCGGCCCGGTACCCGCTAGTGCAAGGCGCCGCCGAACAACTCCCCTTCGCCGCCGACAGCTTCGACCTGGTGTTCTGCGACTTCGGTGGGCTCAGCTGGGCGCCCCCGCACCTGGCCGTCCCGCAGGCCGCTCGCGTCTTGGGCCGAGGCGGGCGCCTGGTGTTCAACGTCGCCAGCCCATGGTTCGAAGCTTGCTACGACGAAGCCGCCAGCCGCGTGACCACGACGCTGCAGAAGGACTACTTCGGGCTGAACACCATCGCCGAAGACGACGGCGCGACCAGCTATCAGCTCACCTACGGCGACTGGGTCAAGGTCCTGCGCGGCGCGGGTCTCATCATCGACGACCTCATCGAGCCGCGGCCCGAACTTGGAACACCCAACGGCTACAACGAAACCGATCCACCCGACTGGGCACACCGCTGGCCGGCGGAACTGCTCTGGGTAACCCACAAACCGTAAGTTCCGCCGCGCCGAGACGTGAAGGCATCCCCTCGCCGGACAGGCCCTGGCGCGCGGCGTCCCCTGGCCAGGTCTCGATGGGAGTGCCACGTCTGTGGCGGCGACGGTGACAGCCAGTTCGACGACACCACGATGTACTCCGATTACGAGTGCGACGACGAGAACGATGAGGAGGCGACGGGGTGACGCCGCGAAGGAGGCGAGGCGCCGGAGGCGGCCGCCGCGCGCAGCGGAACGAGGCAGCCCGGCTCACCGACCAGCTCCTCGCTGAAGGGTTCAACAAGAAGCAGGTCGGAGAGATCCTGGGCCGCAACCCGTCCCTCGTGTCGCAGGTCTTCACCAAGAACAAGGGCGCCTCGATGGTGGAGGCACTGCGGGCCGTGGTACAGGAGGTCCAGGCTGGCGGCCCGCGCAGCGTCGAAAGCCTCACGGCGCTCGCCGCTGCCCACATCGAGCCGCGGCAGACCAGGGAGGGCAAGCCGGCGCGTGTGCGCAGCAAAGACGTCCTGCGGGCTGAGAAGACCGTGGGGAAGGGCGCGGAGCGGCACAAGGAGTGGACTTCGTCTCTGGCGCAGGCCGGTAAGCAGCACATCGCTTCCGGAGCGTCCCGGCTCTACCCGGTGGTGGAGGAAGCCGCCCGCTACGGTGGACGGATCGCCTTCACGGTTCGGGCCAAGAAGAAGGCCTACAAGCACGACGCCGGCCTCATGGCCGACTCCCCCGGTGTGCGGCGCAACGTCGTCAAGCGGCCCGACAGTACCGAGGAACGCTCCTACGGCAACAACGTCGGCGGCCCCGGTTCGAGCGAGGAGGGCTTCGACGCCGTCCAGTTCAAGGCCATGGTCGACGCGGCCGGCGACGTCGCCGCCGCCGTTCATACGTGGCTTGTCGCCACCGGACGCCTCGACCCCGATGCGGTCATCGTCCACCTGGAGATTCGCGCCTGGAAGCCCAGGGAGTACTGAGCCTGAGCACAGACCGGCGGAAGGAGGCTGCGGCAGACCGTCGACGTCGAGGACTCCACCAAGGGCGGCGGGAATATCACTTCACTGCTCGGGCCCGCAAGGGCCCCCTTCAAGCACGACGCCGGCCGCACAACTGCGGCGGCCCCCCGGGTCCGGCGAAGAGGGTTTCGACGGAGCTGAGTTCAAGGCCATGGTCGAGCCGGCCAGCGGCGACGTCACCGCCGCCGTGCAGAAGTGGCTCGTCGCCACCGGACGCCTCGAACCCGGAACCGACATTGTCGGCCTGGAGATCCGAGCATGGATGCTGAGGACGGCCCGAGACGTCTCAGGGTGCCGGCCCTGTGGGAGCGGTACCCTGTGCTGCGGCAGAGCCTGCGTTGCCACGGACGGCATAGCGCCCGCAGGTGTGAGGTCGTGACGATCTACTTACTGACCTTGAACTCGTGATGTCGGTCGGATCGTGGTGTCGTGCAGTCTGAGACCGCTGGACGCTGGCTGGTACGGCTCAAGAGCGTGGCTGCAGCCAATGACGCGCGGCGGTCATCGTCACCTCGGTGACGTCGCTCCATGAACAGACTTCCAGCCACGACAGGTAGCCGCCCTGGGTGAAGGCCAGGACCTCGCCGGGACACTCACCGGCCTCGGTAACGAGCTGCGCTTCGGCCGCCACGACGGTGCTGGGGCCGGTGGGGGCGGGCTCCACCTCGCTGGTGTCGAGCTCGAAGTAGGCGGTGCCGCACCCGCATGTGCAACGCGCTCGCACGCTGAGGTGCGGAACCTGCCGTCGGAGCGCGGCATGAACCGGATTGTCCGTGTTCAGGACTGCCGCAAGCACCTCGGCTACGTCGGCAGGCAGGCTCTCGCTCATTCCGTCACCGTATCTGACCAGCGGCTTTAGGTCTCGACGAAGCCCGCCTATCCCCGTTCGGTCGGCCAGCGTGCTCGCAGTCCGCTTCGAGGCAACTGTTCTCGTCGCCGCGATCAACGAATGGCTGTGACCTCCCGGAAGTGTCAGTCCTGCATGTCATCCTGACCGCGGCCGGGTCAGCGGGGCGAGGGGAGACAGAGGCGATGGGGGCTGCGTAGTTCCGCACCGAAAGTGAGAACGGCGACCACATCGACGATCCGTCCGAGGACGCGCTGTTCATGCTGATCGACGACCTCAACGGCTCTGACAACACCTTTGTGGTCATCCAGCCCGACGAGAACGACCCGGCCTGGTTCACCTCCGTCGCGGTCCTGGACGAAGGCGGCTACGAAGTCGTCCGGCGCGACACCGTCCGACGCGAGCATGACGTCACCACGTCACGTGATCGCCCGGACAAGTCCTTGTGGGAAACCTCTGCTGCGGCCAGTGCCTCGAACACCGCGTCGCTCTGGTGGCTGCTGATGCGCCGGCTGACGTGACACTGCTGAGTGTTTCGGGGCGTGCTTAAGATCGTCTCTGCCGTATCAAGCGGCGCCCCAGCCTGGGGGAGGGCTGGCACTTCAGGGGAGGAAGACCTTATGGAACGGTTCCGCCGGATCCGGATCGCTCTCGCGGGCGCGTTGTGCGCCGCGATGCTGCCCGCGGCCGCGGCCCAGGCCGAGACGACGAGCCCGCAGACGTACAACATCTGGCAGTGGAACGTCGCCGGGCAGAAGCTCAACAACGGCTCCGTGACCTCAGGCATGGTAGACGGGGCCGTGTCGTCGATCGTGTATCGCAACGCGGACTTCGCCGCGTTCAACGAGCTCTGCGCGAACCAGTGGCGCGCGCTCGTCACTCAGCTGCGAGCGGCGAATTGGCCCGACGATCACGACAATTTCGGCCGCTTCGAGGCCAGCAGGCCGGCGGGCGATCCCGACGTGTGCGGTGGGGAGGCGTTCGGCAACGCGATCTTCAGCAAGCGTCCGCTCGGCACCGCCGACCGGATCAAGCTCCCGGACGACGGAACCAACGAGAAGCGGAACATGCTCTGCGCGCCGCTCCTCGCCGACGCGGCCACCCGCTTCTGCACGACGCACATCACGGTGGCTTCGAACGACGACAAGCTGAAGCAGCTGCAGGCCGTCCAGGTACAGCTCGACGCCTGGGTCAACGCCGGCCAGACGGTCATGATCGCGGGTGACCTCAACGTCCAGCCCCACTACCCCTCGCTGGACACGTTCTACTCGGCCACCTTGGACACCACTCTCAACGGCGGCAACAAGGGGTTGTTCCGGGAACTGGACGACACCGACCCCGTCAAGGCGGATCCCCCCACCTGCCTCGGATACGGCGAGTGGACGGCCGACGACGACACCGTCAGCCAGTCACCGTGCAACACCATGCGGAAGATCGACATGATCTTCGTCTCGGAGGCGGCGCTCGCCAGCCCGGACAGCTACAGCGCGGACTCGCTGGGGATCTCCACCAACTGCGCCCGCACGGCAAGCTCGCCCGACGGCCGCTGCTCGGATCACCGCATCCTCATCGGCACCGCCACCGTGAAGTAGCGGGCCGCACAGCGTCCCCGTCGACCGGCTGCCGGGCCCCCGGTGCGCGAGAGCGCGCAGCGCTCGGTCCGGGCCGCCGCGCAGCGGAGCGCCCGGCACGCAGCGAGGTGCGGGCGGGGAGCGCAGCGGACCGCCCGCACCGGGCGACGCGCACGGCGCAGCGCCCCGCTCCCAGGGAGAGAACGGACGCTGCGCCCCCACCCCACTGCTCGCTAACACGCGCTGTGATCACCCGGGGAGGCTGCCGTGCCCGCTGCCACTACCTGCGGCGGGCTGTCGCACGGTCGAGGGGAAGCCCGCCGAAGTCCACTACCACTCCATCCCGATACACCCCAGCCGCCCAGCGAAACCCGCAGGTCATACAGCAAAATCCTGCGGTGGAAAGAGGGACCTGACCGTGAGGTGCATCGGCCCGAACGAGGCCCGGAGCTTGCTCGTCGCGCCGGTCACCTCGAACAGGTCGGCGAAGAAGTCCGCTTTCGGAACGGGGCGGGACCCCTTCGGGTCGGGCGGTCCGACGGTGACCGGGACCTGGGCCGATCCGGAGTCCCCGATCGTGTGCGGCAACCGGTGGACCCGGAACCAGGCCGTGTCGACCTGACTGCCGCCCCTCTGCCGTATCCGTACGGTCACCGACCTGCCGACCGGCCCGGTGATGTCGAAGGAGAAGTCGACCTCGAAGAACCCGAGGAACAGGACGATCTTCGTGGCGGCGGCGCTGATCGTCCATGGTGTCTCGATGAGATCCAGCGTGACGGGAGAGCTCTCCGCGCTCGTCGCGACGGCCGGGTGGTCCGTCTCGAAGACGAAGCCGGAGAACCGGTGCTCCCCCGGGTCCGTACCGGCCGGGGGAGCGACCGTGACGGCGAAGGCCTCGGTGCTGCCGGGGGTGAACACCCGGGTGTCGCGGTCGATCGTGAACCAGGAGACGGCGGCCCCGGTGCTCGGGTCCGGCTGCATGATGAGCGTGCCCCGCCGCTGCTCGGGTG
The DNA here is from genome assembly GCF_042731085.1 of Streptomyces sp. NPDC059875. Lineage (NCBI taxonomy): Bacteria > Bacillati > Actinomycetota > Actinomycetes > Kitasatosporales > Streptomycetaceae > Streptomyces > Streptomyces sp. NPDC059875. Next base: position 67,963 of record NZ_JBHWJZ010000021.1, on the reverse strand, counting down.
CGGTGGTGGTGTTAGTGACCGCGAACGACACGGCGACGGACTGCCCGTCACGGACGTCCACCGAGGTGGCGGACGGGGTCACCGTCCAGGACGCCGTCATGTCCGGGCAACCGTCGGGCGGGCCCGAAGCCGCGGCTGAGCGTCCTCGGAGAGTTCGAGCATCCGGGTGGTCTCGGGCGCCGGCGGGACGCCGAGCTCCTGTTCGAGCACCCGGCGGCACGCCGCGTACGCGCGGCGCGCCTCGCTGAGGTTGCCCTCCTGCAGGTGGATGCGGATGACCGACCGGTGCGCACTCTCCCGCAGGCTGTCGAGGCGCAGCGCACCCAGCGCCAGGTCCAGGGCGAGCCCGAACTTCCCCTCCGAGGCCAGTCGTTCGGCGAACGTCTCTCGGACGTGGAAGTGCAGCTGGCGCAGCCGTTCGCGTTCGTCGGCGAGCCACTCGTCGCCCCAGTCCGGGAGGAGCTCCCCGCCGTCGCCGATGGTCTGCGGCATCGCTGTGGCGTCGGGCCGGGCCTCCTGCAGGACCGCCTTCGTCCGCTCGATGAGGACGCGCACGTCCACGGTGACGTCGGGGGCGAGGTCGATGGCTCCGCCGGTGTCCACCACCAGCCCCGGGGCGGTCTGGTTGACCCGCCAGATGGCGGTACGGAGACTCCCCAGCGCCTTGTTCTCGGGGCTGTCGGGCCACAGGGTGCCAGCCACCCGGCTGCGGCTCTGCCGCCCGCGCAGGGCCAGGACCACCAACAGCCGCTGCGCGCCGACGGGGAGGCGGACCTCCGCGTGCCCGGCCCGCAGCCGGAACGATCCCAGCAGGGTGAGCGAGACCCGCCCGGTCGGCGGGGCGGTGACCGGGCCGCGCGGGAGGCCGCCCGGTGCGGCGGGAGCACCGAGCGCAGTGACCCTGTCGGTCGCGTCATGGGGCATGCCGGCTGCTCCTTCTCGCGTGGCGGCAGCTGTCCCTCAGATCGTTACCCCGTGGTTTCGCTCTGTCAAAAGTCGCCACGGATGGGTCGCGTCCGATCGGTCCACTCCGCACCGGGTCGCCCCTGGCATCGTGACGCGAGCGTGACGCCGGGGTGACGACCAGGGCTCAGGGTGGCGCCCATGAGGAGCTTTCCGGGCAGTCCGCGGGTCCTGTGCGGGGCGATCGTCGAGGTGGATCCTGCCAGTCCGCTCTCCCGTCTCGTCGTGTTCCAGTACAACCCCGACCGGATGACCCGGAGCCTGCGGCCGCTGGCGCCGGCGGCCGGTCAGGCCTCCGACGCCCGCCGTCTGTCGGGCGCGCCGGTGGAGACGGTCACGATGACGGTCGAGGTCGACGCCGCCGACCAGATGGAGCAGGGCGACCCGGTGGCCGCCGTCGGCATCGCGCCGCAGCTCGCCGCGCTCGAGATGCTGCTCTACCCGAGTACCGCGCAGGTGGTCGCGAACGCCGCGCTGCTCGCAGCCGGCACCATCGAGATCGTGCCTCCGGAGAGCCCGCTCGCCGTGCTGGTCTGGGGACCGGGCCGCGCGGTTCCGGTGCGGATCCAGAGCCTCGGCATCACCGAACACGCCTTCACTCCCGACCTCTTCCCCACCCGCGCCGAGGTCGAGCTGTCGGCGCAGGTGCTCTCCTACAACGACCTGCCGGTCGGCAGTCCGGGGTACGCGCTCTTCCTCGTGCACCAGGTGATGAAGGAGGCGATGGCGGTGGTGGCCGGCGTCTCCGGGGCGGTGTCGGCCGTGACCGGCGCCGTGGCGGGCTGACCGTGGCGGGCGCAGCGGGCAGGTACGACGGCGCCGAGGTCGCGGTGGCGACGGTGCGGGATGCCGACGGTGCCGAGCGGCAGGTGCGCTACCTGCGCCGGGTCCGCCCGGCGGCCCCGTCGGCCGGGCGGCCGCTCGCGACCCACCTGGTCGTCGCGGGCGACCGGCTGGATACGGTGACCGCCCGCTACCTCGGCGACCCGCTCGCCTACTGGTGGGTGGCCGACGCCAATGCCGTGCTCGGACCGGACGACCTGATCGGACCCGCGACGGAGGGCCTCCTTCTGCGGATCCCCACCCCGGGGGTATGACCAGGTGTCCCTGTCCAGCCTGCGCCTGACCGTCCTGGTGGGGGCGACCGTCCCGGTGCCACTGCCCGCCGATCTCACCGCCCGGCTGCGGTCCGTCCGGGTCCTGGAGAGCGACGGGCAGCGGTCGGCGTTCACCCTCACCTTCGACGCGGGCCGCTCCGGGCTCTTCGCCCTCCGGGACACGCCCCTCCTGGCGGCGGGGCCGATCACGCCGTTCGCCAGGGTGGTCCTCGTGCTCGCGGTCGGCGCAGTGCCGACGGTCCTGTTCGACGGCATCATCACCGCCCTGGAACTGCTCCCCGGGGACGGTCCGGGGACGGCGGCCCTCACCGTCACCGGCGAGGACGTCTCCTACCTGCTCGACCGCGTCGAGGTCGACGCGGAGTACCCGGCCCTCGACGACCACCAGCAGGTCCTGGCGATCCTCGCGCCGTACGCCGCCCATGGGATCATGCCGATGGCCGTCCGGCCCGCGGACACCGAGCCCGCCCTGCCGCTGGAGCGCGTCCCGACACAGCACGCCACCGACCTCGGCCACCTGACCGCGCTCGCCCGGCGGCACGGCTTCGTCGCCCACGCCGTCCCCGGCCCGGCGCCCGGCACCAGCGGCTTCTACTGGGGCCCCCCGGTGCGCTCCGGCGTGCCGCAGCGCTGCCTGTCTGTGCGCCTCGGCCCGGAGACCAACGTCCGGTCGATCCGCTTCCGCACCGACGCGCTTGCCCCGGTCCTCGTCGACGGCGACGTCCAGGACCCGCGCACTGGGGCCCAGGTCCCGGTGGCTGTGCCCGGCAGCCTGCGCGCGCCGCTCGCCGCCGTACCGCTGTTGCTGCGGCACCAGGCGGACGTCCGGCGGCGGCGCGAGGTGCGCGACAGCGGCCTCGACGTGATCGGCGCGCTTTCCCGGGCCCAAGCACAGGTCGACCGGTCGACCGACGCGGTGGTGGCGGAGGGCGAAGCAGACGGCGAGCGCTATGGCGGCGTGCTCCGCCCGCGGGCCCTGGTCGGCGTCCGCGGGGCCGGCTGGTCGCACGACGGCCTCTGGTACGTGCGCAGCGTCGAGCACGCCCTCGAACCCGGCTCGTACACCCAGCGTTTCGTGCTGTCCCGGGACGGCCACGGCTCGGCGGTCCCGTCGGTGCTGCCATGACGGCGGGCGATGTGGGCCACGGCCGGAGGGGACGGACATGACCAGGTTCTACGGGAAGTACCGCGGGAAGGTCACCGCCAACGCCGACCCTCTCATGCGGGGACGGGTGCAGGTCAGCGTCCCGGCCGTGCTCGGCAGGGGGCGGCTCTCCTGGGCCGAGCCCTGCGTCCCGTACGCGGGCCCCGGCGTGGGTCTGTTCGCCGTCCCGCCGACCGGCGCCCAGGTGTGGGTCGAGTTCGAGGCGGGCGATCCCGACCGACCGATCCTGGCCGGCTGCTTCTGGGGCACCGGCGAGGCGCCCGCCGTTCCGGCCCTGCCTGGGGTCAAGATGTGGAAGACCGACGCCGTGACGATCACGCTCAGCGACCTGCCGGGCGGCGGGCTCACCATCGAGGTCGGCCCGCCGGTCGCCGTCGTACCGGTACGGATCTCCTGCACCGCCGAGGGGCTGGAGCTGTCGGCGGGTCCCGCCGGGGTGACGCTCAGCGGGCCCACGGTCTCCGTCAACAACGGCGCCCTGGAGGTGACCTGATGCCCGGACCGCTGGTCCACGAGGGGGCCGTCGCGCTGTGCGCGCACGGCGGCCGCGCCACCTCGACCGTGCTCAACCCGCGGGTCACGGTTGGCGGACGTGCCACCGTCCTGCTCGGATCGCTGTGGGTCGTCGCCGGGTGCGTACCGCCCCCGCCCCCGGGCACCCCGCCGTGCGCGTCCGCCCAGTGGACGGCGGGCACCGTCCGGGTCCGGTCTCTCGGCCTGCCGCTGGTGATCCAGGGCGGCACGGCCGTCTGCGTTCCGACGGCGGGACCGCTTCTCGTCACCGCCGTCCAGACCCGGGTTCGGGGGGCTTGATGCATCTGGGCTTCCCGCTGCGGCTGGACACCCGCGGCCGCCTCGCTCTGGTCGACGACGATGAGTACCTGCGCGGGCTCATCGAGGCGGTGCTGTTCACCCGCCCCGGCGAGCGGGTGAACCGCCCGGAGTTCGGGGCCGGGGTCGACCGGCTGGTCTTCGCGCCGGGCGACGACGAACTCGCCCGCGGCACTCAGGCGCTGGTCCAGGCCGCCGTCCAGCAGTGGCTCGGCGACTCGCTGCGGCTCGACGAGATCACCGTGGAGGCGGCGGACGCCGTGCTCTCGGTCACCGTGGTCTACACCCCGCTGAGCCCCGAGAGCCCGTCGGGGGAGACCAGAGTGCTGCGGGTGACCGGAGGGAGTGAGGCGCATTGACCCGCACCGATAGGCAGCTCGGGGTCTTTCCGGCCCCGGGCTTCGACCGGGACGCCAGACGGGCGCTGGTCGCGGCCGCCGGGGGCCTCGACGGGATCGACTTCGTCGAGGTGCTGCCGGTGCGGCCCGCCAACCCGGGCCACACCGCGCCCGCCCCGCCCCGTTGGACCGTGGTCGTGCACCTGATCCACGGGCCGCTTCCGGCTGGGTTCGCGGCGGGCGCCGGGCGGGACCGGGTCGTCCTCCTCGACGACGGCCCGCCCGGCCCGGCGGCCGATCCGGTCCGGGTGCTCTGGGCGTACCCGGCGACGGAACTGGCCGGCCCGGACCTTCCGCCGGGCGTGACGGAGGACGACCGGCGCCAGGTCGCCGACGCCGTCCCCGCCGCGGCTCGCGGCCGGGTGCTCGTGGTCCGTACGGAGGGCGGCATCCGGTCGGCCCGCACTCTCCGCCTGCTCGGCGAGGACGGTACGGGCACACCCGGCGGATTCGACGAGCCGCTGGCGCAGATCCCACTGGACCTCGACGTGGACTGCCCCGCCGAGGTGGAGTGCCGGCCGCCCGACGACGAGCCTGTGACCACCGCCTCCCCCGTCCTGGACTACCTCGCCCGGGACTACGAGGGCCTGCGTACGCGGCTGCTGGACCGGCTGAGCGTGCTGCTGCCGGACTGGACGGACCGCTCGCCCGCCGACATCGGCGTCACCCTCGTCGAGCTTTTCGCCTATCTCGGCGACCGGCTGGCCTACCGTCAGGACGCGATCGCCACCGAGGCATACCTGAGCACCGCCCGACTGCGGGCGTCCGTCCGTCGGCACGCCAGACTCCTCGACTACCGCGTCCACGAGGGCTGTTCGGCCCGGACCTGGCTGGCCTTCGACACGCCGCGGGTCACCGACCTGCCGCTCGCGAGCGCGGTCGCCGACCTCGGGTCCGATCCCGGCCGGCGACGGCCCACGGCGGCGGAGGCGGCCGCCGTCAGCGCGGTGGTCTTCGAGACCTGCGCGGCGGCCCGGCTCACCCCGGACCGCAACCGCCTCCCACTGCACGCCTGGGGCGCCCCGGAGGTGACCCTGCCTGTCGGCGCCACCTCGGCCTTCCTGGCCGTGCCGGCGGACACCGAGCCCGGATTGCGGGCCGGTGACGTCCTGCTGCTGGTGGACGTCGGGGCGTCGGGCCGACCGGCCGACGGCGACCCGGCCCGCCGCTGCGCGGTGCGACTGGACCGCGACCCGGTCGAACGCGTCGACGCACTTGCGACCACCCGGCGCGTGTTCGAAGTGCACTGGCACCACGAGGACGCTCTGCCGGTGGCCCTGCGGGTCTCGTCCCCCGACCCGGCCGCGCCGCCCCGGCCGACGACCGTGGCTTTCGCCAACGTCGTCCTCGCGGACCACGGTGCCTCGCTCGCCGGGGACCGCCTGGATCCGCCGACCGCCCCCGCCGACGCCGACGTCGTCTACCGTCCGCTCCTGCGGCGGCCGGGCCTCGCCTGGGCCGTGCCCGCTGACCCGCCACCGGCCGATGGCGCGGGCCGCGACCCGCGCAGCGCGACGGAGGCCCTGCGCCCCGATCCGCGCGAGGCGGTCGCCCAGCTCTGGCTCGACGACGGCACCCTGCTCTGGTCGGCGAGCCCGGACCTGATCGGCAGCGCGCGCGACGCGCCGCTGTTCGTCGCCGAGCCGGAGGCCGACCGCTCGGTCCGGCTGCGCTTTGGCGACGGCACCACGGGGCGGCGGCCCGGGCCCGGCACGGTGCTGACCGCCCGCTACCGGCTCGGCGGTGGCACGGCGGGCAACACCGGACCGGACACCCTCGGCACCCTCCTGCTGCTGCCCGATGGCACGCTGCTCGACGGCGTCACCGTCACCAACCCGCTGGTCGCCTCCGGCGGCACCGACCCGCAGCCGCTGTCCGCGGTCCGAGAGCTGGCCCCGAGCGCCTTCCACCTCCGGCAGCGGGCCGTCACCGCCGCCGACTACGCTGCCGTGGCCGTCGACGACGGCGCCGTCCGCCGGGCCGCATCCCGCTCCCGGTGGGCCGGTTCCTGGCGCGTTCAGCAGGTCGTGGTAGAGGCTGAGGACGGCGCGGACCCGTTCGCCGGGGGCCTGGCCGCCCTGCTCGACAGCCGGCGGACGGCCGGCGTCGAGGTCGAAATCGCCCGCGCGGTCGTCGTCCCCCTGGACCTCCGGATCGCCTTCTGCCCGGGCCCCGGACAGCCCGCGGAGCTGGTCGCCCGCCACCTGCGGGCGGCGCTGTCGGCCGCCGTGCTTCCCGACGGGGGCCGCGGGTTCTTCCACCTCGACCGGCTCGGCCTGGGCCGCCCGCTGCTCCTGAGCGACCTGGTGGGCGCGGCGATGGCCGTGGTCGGCACCGCCCTGATCGACGTGGAGCGCTTCGGCCGCCAGGGCGCCGAGGAGGCGGAGCACCGGGCCAACCTCGCCGCCGGGCGGATCCGGGCCTCCGAACGCGAGACCCTGCGCTGCGACAGCGACCCCCGCCGCCCGGAGTACGGCCGGATCGAGATCGTCGAGCGGAGCGGCCCGTGACCCGTCCCGAGGAAACCCCCACCGTCCGGTCCACGGCCAACCCGCCGGGCCGGGCCGCCCTCAGCCGCCGGATCTCCACCCACGCCCAGGCGATGGCGTCGATGCGGGCCATCCTCCAGCACGAGGCACAGCCGGCGGCCGTCCGGGCACTCGCCCGCCGCCCAGCCGACGAACCGGCCATCGCTCTGCTGGACGGCTGGGCCATGGTCGCGGACATCGTCTCCTTCTACACCGAGCGAATCACCCAGGAGGGCTACCTGCGGACGGCGACAGAGCTGCGCTCGGTCCGGGAACTTGCCCGCGGCCTCGGGCAGGAACTCGGTCCCGGTGTCGCGGCCGAGGCCGACCTGGCGTTCACCGTCGAGGAGGCCGCCGGCGCGCCGCCGGCCGCGACCGTACCGAAGGGCACCCTGGTGCAGAGCGTGCCGGGCCAGGACCAGGCACCGCAGGTCTTCGAGACCGACGACGACCTCGAAGCGCGGGCCGCCTGGAACGCCGTCCCCGCCATCGCCGCCGACCCGCAGACCTGCAACGCGCGGACCCGGCAACTCTGGCTGACCGGCACCGGGTCCGGGCTTCGCCCGGGGGACACCCTGCTGGCCGTCGGCCCGGATCCAGGCCCGTCCGGCGAGGCGCCCACCCGGGACGTGCTGCGGGTGACCGGGGTGACGGCCGCGCCCCCGGGGTTCCCCAGCTGGACGCTGCTGCACCTCGAACCCCTGACGCCCAGCACCGACCCGGCCGCGGACCCGGCCGCCAACCGGGCACCGGGCCCGGGTGGCGGCAGCGTCCACGCCTTCGCCGAGCGCGCGAGCCTCTTCGGCTGGAATGCCCCGGCGACCGGCCTCCTGGCCCAGGCCGCGCCGCCCCCCGCGGCCGCGCCCGAGGCGCCCGGAGGTGGCCCGGGCCGGTTCCTCACCCTTGACGGCGACCACCCGCGCATCCTCCCCGGCTCCTGGCTGGTCGTGCAGACCGGCGACATCTGCCAGGGTTTCAAGGTCGGACCCGTGACACCGTCCGGCGACATAAGCAACGGTTTCAGCGGCCGGACCACCCGGATCGGGATCGACCAAGCCGACCAGGTGGCCATCGACCGACGAACCACGCTCGTGCACTGCCAGTCCGCGGAACTGCCGGCGGCCGTGATGCCGCGGACCGTCCTGGTGGCGGGCGCGAAACTGGAACTCGCCGCCACCGACCCGCCGCTGCCTCTGGGACGCACCGTCCTCGTCCAGGGCACCGCTGTCGCTGACGGGGACGGTGGTGGCACCGCCCTGGGTGGCACCACCGTCGAACGGGCGGTCGTACGGACCAGCACGGTCGACTGCAGCGGCACGCTCATGACCGTCACCCTGGACCGCGCCCTCCAGCACTCCTACCTGCCAGAGACCGTCACCGTCCTCGGCAACGTGATCCGGGCCACCCACGGCGAGCCGGTCCACCAGGTCCTCGGCAGCGGGGACGGTGCCCGCACCTTCCACCGCCTGCGTACCCGGCGCGGACCGCTGACCCACCGCCGGACCGAGGCCTCGGCCGAGCCGGCGAGCACACTGCGGGTCAGTGTCGACGGCGCCCCGTGGTCCGAGGTGCCGTCGCTGGCCGCCGCCGGGCCGCACGACCCGGTGTTCGCCGTCCGGGCCGAGGAGGACGGCACCGTCGAGGTGGTGTTCGGCGACGGGCAGTACGGCGCGCGGCTGCCCACCGGCACCGAGAACATCACCGCCGACTACCGGGTGGGGACGGGAGGCGACGGCGCCCTCGACCCGGGACAGCTGACCCTGCCGCTCAGCCGCCCCCTCGGTATCGCCGCCGTCACCAACCCCGCTGCCACCTGGGGCTGGGTGCCCCCAGCCGCCCTGTCGGACGCCCGGCTGGACACCTCACTGCGCATCCGCACGCTGGACCGCGTCGTGTCCGTCGCCGACCACGAGGACTTCGTCCGCGGCCTGGCCGGCATCGGCGGCGCGCGGGCGGAGACAGTGTGGAACGGCAGCCGGCGCATGGTCGTGGTCTCGGTCACCGGCCTGGGCTCCGCGTCCCTCGACGACGGCCTGCTGGCCGGACTCGACGCGGCTCTCGCCGCCGTCCGCGATCCGGGCATCCCCGTGCTGGTCCTGCGGGCCGAGACCCACCGATACGGCATGCGGGTGGAGCTGGAGGCCGAACCGGGTTCCCAGTGGCCCGCCGTCGCCCGGCGTGTCACCGAGACCCTGCATCAGGAGTTCGCCGCGGAGCGCCGGCCGTTCGGATCACCGGTGACGGACTCCGCTGTGCTGGCGGTGGTCCGGGCCGTCCCCGGTGTCGCGGCATGCACCCTGCCGCGCCTGCTGCGCCTGGCCCCGGAAGCCACGTACCTCCCCCCGGACACAGCGGCCGAGCGGGTCATCGGCCCGTCACCGGCCCGCGTGGAGGCTGGCACGATCCTGGCGGCCGGAGTGATCGGCCTGGCAGCCGAACACTGCAAGATCCGGAGGATGAAGTCATGACCGTGACCGCGGCAAGCACGGGAGCTCCGGGCGGCGCGGACCGCTTCCGCGCCCTGCTCCCGGCCCACCTCTGGGCCCGCGACGACCGGTCGGAGGGCACCCTGCGGGCGCTGCTCTCCGCAGTGGCCGGCGAACTCAACTTGCTGGAAAAGGACTTGGGAGGCCTGTACGACGGCTGGTTCGTGGAGACCTGCGAGGAGTGGCTGCTGCCCTACCTCGCCGACCTGATCGGCCTCACCGAGACGCTGCCCGACCTCGGCGAAGGCGTCAGCCCGCGCAGCGTCGTCGCTAACACCCTCGCCCACCGGCGCCGCAAGGGCACCGTCGCGGTCCTCGAACAGCTCGCCGGAGAGGTCACCGGCTGGCAGACCCAGGTCGTCGAGTACTTCCGGCTGCTCGCCGTTTCGGCGCACGTCCGCCACCCCCGCCCGGACCGCCCGGCTGCGGCCTCGCTGCGCCACGCGGAGCGCCTGGACCACCTCGGCGGCGGGTACGACCGCCGGCCGGACCGCTCGGCACCGCCACCGGACCTCACCGGCCCGGCCAGGGGCGTCTTCGACCCGCTCGCCCGCTCGGCCGATGTGCGCGGCATCGGCCGCGGGCGCGGCCGGTACGGCCTGCCCTCCGTCGGCGTGTTCCTCTTCCCGCTCCGCACCTACCGGGTGGGACCCGACCCGGCCGCCGTGCCGACCGGCGACAGGTGGTCCCAACCGCGCGCCGTCGACAGCGGCTACCGCGTCGACCCGCTCGGCCGCAGCACCCCGCTCTTCCCGGACGCCCGGCGGCGGGTGGGCACCGACCGGCTCGCCCGAGAGGAGGACCTGCCCGTCCCCCTGCGGCCGCGGCGCCTGCTGGCCCTGCTCGAAGCCGCCCGGGCCGGTGAGCTGGACCCCGAGGAGCTGCCCGTCCAGGTCCGGATCGGCCGGCCCGGTCCGACCGCCGGCGCGAAGCCCGAGGAGCCGACCGGGGACCCGGCGAAGCAGCCGATCGTGCTGGGCCCGGAGCGGCTGCGGGTCGGCGGACTGGAGGACCTCGCCACGCTCCCGGGCGTCCAGGTGAGTGTGGACACCGTCACCGGACACCTCACGGCGTACCGCGACGGCCAGCCGGCCTCGTCGCTCGACCTCTTCGTCCGCTACCACTACGCGGGCCTCGCGGACGTCGGCGCCGGCACCTACGACCGGGGCCCGGTCCACGCGCGGGTGCTCGCGGCCGAGGGCCGCCGCTACGGGAACGTGCTGGGCGTCATCACCGTCCGCGCCGACGCCGTTCCCGGCGGTACGGTGTCCGCCTCGATGGCCGACGGGCTCGACCTCGCCCACCGTCTGTGGCGCGACTCCACGGTGCCGGCCGCCGGAACGACCGTGGTGGTGGCGGTCGGGGACAACGCGAGCCACCCCGGCGGCCTGACGGTCACCGTGCCCGCCGGGGCCCGGCTCGTCCTCGTCGCCGCGGCCCGACCTGTGCCGGGCCACCCGGCCGCCCAGACGCCGTTCTACACGCCCTGCGGACTGCGCCCACACCTCGCCGGCCCGCTCGCCGTCCGCGGCGGAGCGGACAGCGGCCTGGTCCTCGACGGCTTTCTCCTGGACGGTGATCTGACCGTCCTGCCAGGGCAGTTGGGCGAGCTGACGGTCTCGCAGAGCACCGTCGCCGGACGGATCGCGGTGACCTCGGACGCCGACAGCGACAACGGCCGGCTGCGGGTGGGCGTGCTGCGCAGCACCGCCCATGCCATCGACCTGGCCCACGGCGTCCCGGCACTCGCCGTCATCGACTCCGTGATCGACGCCGAAGCCGCTGTCAAGGCCGACGGTGCGGGCGGCGAGCGGCCCGACCAGAGCGCGGTCTCGGCGCCCGGCACCGCCGTCTCCATCGACGGCAGCACCCTCCGGGGCGCAGTTACCGCCCGCACCATCGACGGCGCCAACAGCCTGCTCGACGGCATCGCCTTCGCCGAGCAACGGCAGACCGGATGCCTGCGCCACTGCTACGCCCGGCCCGGCTCACGCCTGCCCCGCCGCTTCCGCTGCGTGCCGGAGAACACCGGGACCCCGCCGGAGCCCGTGTACCTGTCGACGGACCCGGGCTCGCCCTACTACCTGGCACTCGCCCCGGACTGCCCCACCCCGATCGCCCGCGGCGGGGAGGGCGGCACGGAACCGGGCGTCCACCACCACCTGCACCGGCCGCTGCGTCTGGGGGCGGTACGCAAGCACCTCGCCGCCTACGTACCGGCCGGACTGGAGATCGGCATCATCGGGAGCTGACACGCATGCACGGAGACTTCACCCGCTGGACGTTCGAGCCGCAGCAGGCCTACCGGGCCGTCCTCCTTCAGCAGGGGCGCGTGCTGCTCGACGCGGACTGGAACGAGCAGACCGCGATCACCGCGCACCACGACGAGGTCCGGACCGGCGACGCCGTCGGCCCCGACGGAGGCCCGGCGGACAGCGCCGGGTTCGCCGTCGTCACCACCGCCCTCGCGAAGCCCGCCGCGACGCCCTGGCACGACCTGCGGATCACCCCCGGGCGCTACTACGTCGGGGGCACGCTGGTCGAGGCGCCGGCGTCGGCCGCTCCCGAGAAAGCCGGCTGGCCGCTCGGCGACCAGCTGTACCTACGCACGATCGGTGAAGATCCGGCCGTCGCGGAGCCCGACGCCAACGACCGCTACGCCGTGCTGCTGGACGTCTGGACCCACCACGTCACCGCCGACGAGCGGGCGGCGCTGCGGGAACCGGCCCTCGGCGGTCCGGACACCACCACCCGCGCGCAGACGGTCTGGGGGGTCCGCCTGGTGCCCCTGCAGGCGGACCAGGGCGTGGCCGCGCTGCGGGCGCCCGACTCCTTCGCCACCACCCGGGGGACGATGGCCGCGCTGCTCAGGAAGTCCGGCACGACGTCCGACCCCTGCGGGCCGGCGGCGTACTCCGGGGGCTACCGGGGGCTGGAGAACCAGCTCTATCGAGTGGAGATCCGCGACACCGGCGACGGCGGACCGGCATTCGTCTGGTCCCGGGAGAACGGCAGCGTCGTCGCCTCACTGCTGGCCATCACGGCGGCGGTCGACGGCGGCAGCGCGGAACTGACCCTCGACCGTGAAGGCCCCGATGAGGAGCTCTCCATCGGGCCGGACGACACCGTCGAGGTGACGAGCGTCGACCTTCAGCTGCGTGGCCGGGCCGGGTTCCTCGCCACCGTCACCGCGCGGCGCGGCACCCGCCTGACCGTCCACTGGACCGGCGCGGCGCCGGTCTCGCGAGCGGCCCTCGGCGGCACACCGCTGGTCCGCCGCTGGGAGGGCCCGGCGCGTCCCCTGGACACCAGGCCGCTCGACCTGGAGGACGGCATCCAGGTCCGCTTCCCCGCGGACGGCGGGACCAGGGCGACGGGCGACCACTGGCTCGTCCCGGCTCGGACGATGCGGCTGCTCCACGGCCAGACGGCCACCGCCGGATCCATCGACTGGCCGCCCGGCGTCGACGACTTGGGCGAGGCCCTGCCCCCGTCCGGCCCGGTCCGGCGGACCGCGGCGCTGGCGATCCTCCGCAAGGCGGACGACGGCTGGACGCTGGAGGCCGACTGCCGCCGGCTCTTCCCAGCGCTGATCCACCTCACCACCCTCGACCTTGCCGGCGGCGACAGCCAGGAGGCTCCGCCCGGCAGCCCGCTGCCCCAGCCGCTCCGGGTGGCCGCCCGAAACGGCGGATTGCCGATCGTAGACGCCCGCGTTCGGTTCGTCGCGTCGGGTGGACGGCTCGAAGGCATTGGGGGAATCGACACCGACCGGGTTGCGCGGACCGACTCCCACGGCGTGGCTCGGATCCGCTGGACCCTGGACGCCCACGGCCCAGCGACGCAGACCGTGACCGCCACACTGCTGGACCACGAGGACGCCCAGCCCGTCGTGCTGGCTGGCCGGCTCAGGACTGCCGACCAGATCTCCTTCGCGCCGCCGACGGGGTGCGGGGTCTTCGGAGCATCGGAGAGCGTGCAGACCGCGTTGGAGAAGGTCGCGGGCCGCCAGGAACTGCGGTTGCTGGGGGGTGACGGTCAGCATCTGCGGGCGGAGGAGAAGGTGTTGCCGCAGCCGGTGCGGGTGGTGGTGGACAACGCCTGCGGTCCCGTGGCCGGTGCGTCGGTGGTAGCCACGGCGAAGGCGGGGGGCCTGGTGGTGAAGGCGACGGCTGCGCAGCCGCCGGCGGACCTGTCGTCGGCGGGCGGACAAACGTCACTGCCGGTGACGACAGGCGCGGACGGAACCGCTGCCTTCTGGTGGCAGCCCGCCTCCGAGGCTGCCAGCGACGCCCTCGAGCTGGCGTTGCAGGGCGCCCCGGGCGCGCCGCTGACCGTCACCGCGCAGGCACTGCCCCGGGAACGGGTCACGGCCGCCGAGGTCTCCTTCGCGCCGCCGACGGGGTGCGGGGTCTTCGGAGCGTCGGAGAGCGTGCAGACCGCGTTGGAGAAGGTCGCGGGCCGCCAGGAACTGCGGTTGCTGGGGGGTGACGGTCAGCACCGGGGGGCGCAGGACAAAGTGCTGCCGCAGCCGGTACGGGTGGTGGTGGACGACGCCTGCGGCCCGGTGGCCAACGCGCAGGTCGTGGCGACCGCCGGGGCGGGGGGCCTGGTGGTGAAGGCGACGAGCGCGCAGCCGCCCGCGGACATGTCGTCAGCCGGCGGGCAGGCGTCGAAGACAGAGATGACGAGTACGGACGGGTCCCTCGCGTTCTGGTGGCAGCCCGCGACCGGTGCGGCCAGTGACACCCTGCGGCTGGCGTTGCAGGGCGCCCCGGGCGCGCCGCTGACCGTCACCGCGCAGACACTGCCGAGGGAACGGACCGCGGCCGTCGACATCTCCTTCGCGCCGCCCTCGGGGTGCCAGGGGTTCGCCGCCTCCGAGACCGTGCAGGGTGCCCTGCAGAGGGTCGTGGACCGGAGGGAGCTGCGGCTGCTGGGTGGTGACGGTCAGCACCTCGGCGCGCATGACAAGGTGCTCCCGCAACCGGTACGTGTCGTGGTAGACAGCATCTGCCGCCCTGTGAAGGATGCACCGGTGAGCGCGACCCCCGGAGCCGGGGGCCTGGTCCTCAAGGCAACCAGCGCAAAACCACCCGCCGACCTGTCCACAGCAGGCGGACAGACATCGCTGACGGCGGCCACGGGCGAGGACGGATCCGTCGCCCTCTGGTGGCAACCCGCACCCGGCAAACCCAGCGACACCCTCCAGTTGGCGACGACGAGCTCAGCCGCCCCACTGATCGTCACCGCCCAGGCACCCAGAAGGGGCATCCACATCACCGAGGTGAAGCTCAACGGGAACCCCTCGATGAACCTGGTCAACGGCGACGCGCTCACCCCGGCCCTCTTGCGCCGCGGCATCTTCGCCCGCGCCGATCAGGACCTTGATCAGAGGAGCATCAATAACAAGGGGGTCTGCTACGTCGAGCTCGACCTGCCATGGCCGGTGGTCGATGAGCCGTCGTCCTGGAGCACTGAGCGTTTCATCGGGGTGCGCACGGTCCAGCTGCCTGCCAGGGAATTCGACTCGTCTCCCCCATTCGTACAGTGGTTCGCGCTGGAGCACACGCTCCGATGGATCGACCTCGAGCTGACGGCCAAACTGACCGCGCTCCCGGA
The DNA here is from genome assembly GCF_042731085.1 of Streptomyces sp. NPDC059875. Taxonomy (NCBI): domain Bacteria; kingdom Bacillati; phylum Actinomycetota; class Actinomycetes; order Kitasatosporales; family Streptomycetaceae; genus Streptomyces; species Streptomyces sp. NPDC059875. Next base: position 52,852 of record NZ_JBHWJZ010000021.1, on the reverse strand, counting down.
CGAGGTCAAACCGATCGTCGGACGCTTCGTCATCGAGGGCTCGGCAATCATTGGTAAGGACTCCACCCTGCGCCTCAACTGCCACGCCCCGTTCGTCCTCGACGAGGCAGGCGTGACCCGCATTCAGTTCCCCACTGATGACAGCGTCGTCGGCGGTCGATTCGTTCTCACGTTCTTCCTCGACAAGACCCTTCCCACCTGACCGCACACACCCTCAGCCTCCGGCCCCCTTCGTCAAGGCCGATCGGCCGGACTTCGCCAGCTCCCACCGGGCCGCGGTCACCACGTGGTGGTGGGTGACCGGGCTCTGGTCGGCGGCGGCGAGATAGGCGGCGGCGAGGGCGACCGAGGAGATCTCACCGCCGGCCAGGTCCAGGCGGGCCAGGTCGGCCGGGTCCAGGCCGTCGACGGGGGTTTCCGGGGGGAAGGCCCGACGCCACAGTGCCTCGCGCATCGACAGGTCCGGGTGCGGGAAGTTGACCACGGTCCGGAGCCGGCGGGTGAAGGCCCGATCAAGTTCGGAGCGAGCGTTGGTGGTGAGGATCGCCAGCCCCCGGAATCGTTCCAGCCGTTGGAGCAGGTAGGCCGTCTCCAGGTTCGCGTACCGGTCGTGGCTGTCGTGGACCTCGGCGCGGCGGCCGAAGAGCGCGTCGGCCTCGTCGAACAGCAGGACCGCCGCACTGTCCTCGGCCGCGGCGAACACCTGGTGGAGGTTCTTCTCGGTCTCGCCGATGTATTTGCTCGTGACCTGGCTGAGGTCCACCTGCACGAGGTCCAGCCCGAGCTCGCCGGCGACCACCTCGGCGGCGAAGGACTTTCCCGTCCCGCTCGGACCGGCGAACAGCGCCGTGGCGCCCTGGTCCCGCACCGCGGTGCGGTCCGCGAACCCCCAGTCGTCGAGCACCGTGGTGCGGTGTCGGACGGACGCGACCAGGGCGCGGAGCTGGGCGGCCTGGGCGTCGGGGACCACCAGGTCGTCCCACCGGGCCGTCGGCCGCAGCACCCGGGCTAGCCCCGGGAGCGAGGACCTCGCCCGCTCCCGACATGCCTGCCAGAGCGGAGTGCCGAGCGCGATGTCCCGGGCGGCCTCCTCGGCGGCGTCCGCGGTGAGGTCGAAGGTCGTGGCAGCGTCCTCGGTGGCGTCCTCGGCGAGGTGGTCCGATGCCCCTGCCAGCCGCAGCGCCGACCGGAGCAGATCGACGCGGTCGGCAGCCGCCAGCCGGCCCACCGGCACCCGGACGAACGCGTCGGCGGACACCACGGCGTCCTCGTCGCACAGGACGGCCACCGGGACGTCGAGATCGGCGACCGCCCGAACCACGGTCGTGTACTCCGCCGGGTCCGCGCCGTCGAGGGAGACCGCCCAGGCGGGCCCGGACAGCACCGTCTCACGCTCCATCAGGCGGGCCGTCCGTCGGCGCGCCGCAGCGTCCGCGGGCAGGTCAGCGGCGGCGACGAGGAGGACCCGGCGTCCGAGGCCGGCTCCCGCTGCCCCGGCGATCAGCCGCAGGTTCGCCGGCTGCGGTCCGGAGAGCAGCACGGCCCGGTTCCGGCTCCACGCCCGCACCACCGCGTCGGCCGCGCGCCGCAGCGGGGCGGGCAGCTCCGGCCGGACCGGGACCGGGCGGGCGATCGCGGCCAGGCCGGTGTCGAGGTAGCCGGTGCCGGTCAGGTGATGGAGCACCCGCTCGTCAACGGCCAGCGGGCTGTTGACCGGCGAGGAGGGGTCGAGCAGGTGCAGCAGGTGCCATCGGCGCAGCGGGGCCTCCGGTGTGGCGGCACTCCAGTGCGCCCCGGGAAGCAGGGCGAGCGCGGTGCCGAAGGACGGCCGTGGTGAGCCGCACGCAGCATGTAGCTCACCGGCGACCGCCGCGACGAGCTCGGGGCTGGCGGTCAGCAGGAGCAGGGAGCGCTCGAAGCCGGACAGCCCGAAACCGGTCGCCAGCCGGTCGAGCGCGCTGTCCGCTGGGAGCCGTTGCCGGGCCGCGGCCTCGGACCGCTCGGCCTCCTCCCGTACGGTCCCTTCCCGTTCGAGCCCGGTGCGCTCCGCCTCGGCCCGTCGGCCTCCCGGCCTGCGGTGCTCGCCGGCTTCGGCCAGCAGGGAGCGCAGGACGGCGAGTTCGGCCATCAGGTGGTCGCGGTTGGCGTGCTCCCAGGAGACGGTCCCGGCCACGGCCCGGTTCCCGGCCTCGCTGCCGGTCATGGTGCCGGGAGAGTGATCGCCGGGGCCCGGTAGGCGCCGTCGACCTGCTCGGGAAGGCTCTCCACGCCGTCGACCTGGGCGCGGACCAGCCACCTGCCATCCGGAACGCCGCTGCGCGGGACGGTGACGAACGGCTCCGGCGGGGCTCCGGGCCGGATCGGCGGCAGGACGAAGGAGAGTTCGCCGCCCGCACGGGCGGCGTCCCCGTCCAGGCGCAGCAGTGACACCGTCGCGCGCTGCCCGGGGAACAGTGGCGGGTTCAGCGCGAGGACGATGTCCGTCGGTCCCACCGTCACCCCCACGACGGTCGGCCGCACCACGACGGGCAGCGAGTTCGAAGCGGCCACCACTCGGGGCGACGGCGGGCCCGGCACCCCGGGCGGCGCGAAGTGCAGGACCTGGACGGGGTGTACCCCGGCCGGGACCTCCGCACCGAGGGTGACGGTCAGCTCGGTGGGCGTCCCGCCGGGCCCCTGCGAAAGATGTGCCGGGCCGACCCGGACCCGCGTTGTCGGGCCGAGCAGCCGACTGCCGTGCAGGACGAGGACCGTGCCGCCCAAGACGGCCGCGTCCGGCGGATCGGTGGCGATGGAGCGCAGCAGCGGCGCGCCCGACACGCCCACGGCGATCGCCCGCTGCGCGACCGGCAGTGCGGTGTGGGAGGCGGTTTCCCCGGTGAGGAGCACGACGCCGGCCGTGCAGCCGATCGAGAGCAGGTACGGCGACTGGGGGTAGGCGGACCAGATCTTCGACAGCTCGTCGACGGACAGCGCGGCAGGGGAAAGGCGCACGGACTCGATCTGCTCCGCGAGGTCCGTGTGCTTGAGGAAGGCGGTCTCGTCGGCCTCGCCGTATGCGCGCACGGCGGCGGTGACGACGTCCCGCCCGAGCACGGGGGTGACTGCCAGGGCGGTGACCGCCCGTCCGAGCAGCCGTTGTGCCTCCAGTGCGTCGTCCTGGCCGTAGCAGGTGATCAGGTAATGGAGATCCAGGGCCGTGACGGGACGCCGGAGGGGTACGCCGTCGGCACTGCGGTTCGGCAGGTCGCGGTCACGCCAGGCGGCGTTGGGTGTCACGAGGTACAGGAACACATTGATGCCGGGCACCCGGGCGAGGTCGTCGGCGCCAATCCGGTCCGGTCGCAGGGTGGTGACCCGGGCGCCGTCGACCGAGCCGCAACGGCTGCTGCCGACGGACTTGTCGAGGACGTACCGCAAGGCGGAGGTAGTGGCCGCGATCGCGAGAGTGTTGCTCATCGGCGCTCCCCCCGGCGCGCGGCCAGATAGGCGTCCAGGTCGACGTGGGGTGCGGCGGGGCGTGCTGCCGCCGGTCCGGCGGCCGGGGGCGGCGCCGGCGGTGGCGCTGACGGTGGTGGCTGTGGTGGTGGTGATGGTGCGGGCGGGTGGGATGGGTGCACCTCGATGCGGTCGATGTGTACGTGGACATCCCCGGGGCCGGGTTGGGGCCACGCCGGGTCGCTCTCCGGTACCGAGGAGATCCGCAGCCGCCCGGCGACGACCGTCGGCCGGTCCGGGGAGACATCCGGACCGGAGGGTTCCTCGTCGGCCCGGCGAACGGCCGGCCGCGCGCCGGGTGCGATCAGCCCCCGCTCGACGAGCGCGGGCACCACGTGCTCGCGGACCAACTCCAGCAGGTCCGGGACGGGCGGGGCCGACGGACCGGCGGCGGGCGGGCGCGCACCGGCCCGGGGCGGGAGCGGAGTGGCTCCGGTGCCGTGGGGGGTGCCGGTTCCCGGTCGGTCGGGCTCCGGGGAACGGACCGGGCCGGCGTCCGCCGGTGGCGCGTCGAGCCGGTCTCGGGCGGGGCCGTCGTCCGTCCTCGGTGGTTTCGTACGCCATATGCCGGGCGCCAGGCCGGGACGGTCGGTGGCCGGGTGCGCGGTCTGCCCAGAGGCCGGCGCGGATTCGCCCGGAGATCCGCCAGGCAAGCGCTCCGGCGGCACGTCGGAGGAGGTCGCGGCGGTGCGAGGGGCGTCCGTGCGCACGCTGGGAGGCAGGGCCCACGGGCGCTCGGAGTCCAGCCGCCCGGAGGGGGGCGGCGGTCCCGGCACGGGCGCGGAGTCACCGGCAGGCGGGTGCGGGAGTGGTTCGACGGGCAGCCCGAGGTCGCCCTCGCGCCTGCCGACGGTCGTCCCCGGTGGCTCGCGGTCGCCGAGCCACCGGACGGTGCGGGACGTGCCCGCGCCGAGCCCGGGGCCCGGGGGCCTCGTTCCGGCGGCCTCTGTTTCGGCGGACCGCTCCCGGGCGGTCGGCGCGGACCGCGACGCCGCCGCGCCGAACAGGCTGCTGTCCCGAGCAACCACCGGGCCGAATGGCTGGCCATCAGTCCGCTCCGCCGCCGGAACCGGCTCGGACGTCGTCCGGGCTCCCGGAGCCGACGGCTCGGGCGCTGACTCGGACCGGACGGGTGCCTCGGCGGGTGTGCGGCCCGGCTCCCGGGGAACGCGGCTCCTGGCACCGGCGCCTCGGGAGGCCGGGCTCCCGTTGGCTGCCCCCGCCGGCGGGTACGCACCACCGTCGTCAGCAGCACCATCGCCGGGTCTGGGGCCGGTCGTGTCTCCGGCCGGGGCTGCGGCCGAAGACACGACGGTGCCCTCGACTGCGCCCCCGGCGGCGACGTCCTCGGCCTCGGCCCCGCGTACGCGACGGACCGCATCCCGCACGTCCCGACGCGCGCCCTCGCGCTCCGCCCCGCGTACGCTACCGACCGCGTCCTGAACGGTGTCCCCACGCGTGCCCTCGCTCTCCTCCTCGACTGCACCTCCGAACGGAGGAAGGCCGGCCGCGGCGGAGCCGACCACGGACGGCGCGAGTGTGGCGGCCGGATCGGCGGGGTACGGCCGGACCGCGAGGTCGGCCGGTTCGAAGTGAAAGCGCCGCCGCAGCACGAGCCGGGGCTCCCGGCCGAGCGCGCGGGCTGCCATCCGGTCGAAGTAGCCGGTCACAGCGCCGCCACCCGGGTGAGGTAGGCCTGCCGTCGGACCGGTGACATCGCGAGGACCGCGCGCTCGCTCCAGCCGAAGGCGCGGGCGAGCGCAGCGACCTCCGCCATCAGCGCGGGGGCGGCCGCGTCGATCTGGTCCCAGAGCACGGCACCGACGTCGAGCGCCGCGACCACGCCGCCCGCGCACGCGGGACAGACCGCGCGCAGCACCGGATCCGTCTCGCCCGCCAGCCGCTCGGCGGCCTCGTCGACCAGCGCCTCTTCGGCCGGGGTCAGCGCCGCCGGGTCGAACGACCGGCCGTCGAGCCGTCGGACACACCGGGCCAGCAACACGGCGCGAGCGTCGCCGTCCTGCGACGACGCGGCGGCCAGGAGGTCCCGGACGGTGGGCGCGCGGACGGCGTACGCGCCGACCCGCGCCTCGCCCGGATCCGCAGTCGGCGTCCCGCCTGCCGCGTCGTCGCAGGACGGCAGCCGCACCCGGGTCTCCAGGAGTTCGCCGCAGTGCGGGCAGGTCACCAGTCCGTCGATGTCCGGTCCGAAGGCGGCCCGGTGCGCCCGGGCCGCCAGCGCCGCGCAGGGCCCGATCGTGAGGTCGAGCGCGCCGTCGAGGTCGGCGGTGAGCCCGGCCAGTTGCAGCAGGACGGCCGTCCGTGCCGCCGGCAGTGCGACCAGGGCCTCCTCCCACACCGTCAGCAAGCGCGCGGGATCGGCGAGGTCGCGCACCGTGGTCTGCCGTACCGCGGTCTCGCGCACCGTGATATCGCGGGTCTGCGCGGGCCGGCCGCTGGTCACGGCTCGACGAACGAGGGCTCGGTCGGCTCGGTCACCGCGAAGTCGCGCTGCCAGCCCTCGTTCTCCAGCTTGATCGACTGGATCGCGACCGCATTGGCGTTGGCGTCGAGGTCCGGCAGGGCGTGGAACTCCGAGACCCAGCATCGGTAGACGGTGTACGCGAGCGCCAGCTGTCCGGCCTCGTTGTAGACCTCGATGATGACGTCCTTGCGGAAGTCCTTGAGCGAGCTCTCGGCGCCGAGCCCCGACCCCCAGTTCCACACCTTGCTCGCCCACTGCTCGAAGTCGGGGTCGTGGGTGACCCCGCGCTCGAGGGTGATCGCCTCGTACTCGGTGCGCCCGGGGGACTTGCGGCTGGTGCTCGGGTCCCCGCCGTGCCGGTGCTTGACCACCTCGGTGGTCCGCCGCAGGGCACCCACCTTGCTGACACCGGCCACGTACCGGCCGTCCCACTTGACCCTGAACTTGAAGTTCTTGTACGGGTCGAAGCGCGTCGCGTTGATCGTGAAGTCGGCCATCTCGCTCCTTCTGGCGTAGGACGTCAGCCCACCGCTGCGGCGGTCTTCTGCTGGACACTGATGACGACGAACTCGGCGGGCTTCAACGGCGCGAAGCCGACCAGGATGTTGACGACGCCGCGGTCGATGTCGTACTGCGTGGTCGTCTCGGCGTCGCAGGCGACGAAGTACGCCTCGCGCGGGGTCCGGCCCTGGAAGGCGCCCTGGCGGAAGAGGTCCTGCATGAACGAGCCGAGGGAGGTCCGGATCTGGCTCCACAGCTGTTCGTCGTTGGGCTCGAAGACGACCCACTGGGTGCCCCGGTACAGGCTCTCCTCCAGGAACAGCGCGAACCGGCGGACCGGTACGTACTTGTAGTCGTCGGCGAGCGTGTCCGCGCCGCGCAGGGTCCGGGCGCCCCAGACCACCACCCCGGCCTGGGGAAACGCGCGGAGACAGTTGATGCCCAGCGGGTTCAGGTGGGCGCTCTCGCCGTCGCCCATGACCTGTTCCAGCCCGGTGGCACCGACGATGCCCGCGTCCAACCCGGCCGGTGCCTTCCACACGCCGCGGGACGCGTCGGTGCGCGCCATGACGCCGGCGAGTGCCCCGCAGGGCACGAACTCGCCGATGGCGCCGTCCCGGAGCGGGTCGGAGCGCCGGATCCGCGGCAGGTAGGTCGCCGCGTTTCGCAGGGACTCGCCGGCCAGTCCCAGGCCCGCAAGCCACTGGGGGAAGCCGCCGGGCGGCTGGGCGGCGGGCGGATCGACCAGCAGGAACGCCCGCCGGGCCGTGCACAGCGCGAGGGCCTCCGACCAGATGTCAGCCGGCAGGGTGCCGTCCGGGCGGGACGGCGGCAGACAGAGCAGGTTGAAGAGGTCGGCCCGGCGGAGCGCGTGCAGGCCCCTGCCGTCGGCCTCGAAGTTCGCACCCTCCCCGCCAAGGTAGTCCGCCAGGCCGAGGTCGTGTCCGTCGTCGCCCTTCCCTGCGCCGGTGTCGTATGTCCCGGCACTCGGCCGGGTGATGCCCTCGGGCATGCCCTCGACGCGGACGAGCCGGGACTCCGCGAGGATCCGGTCGACCCGGCGCGGCCCGTCGACCAGGGTGACGTTGAGGAAGACCTCCGGGACGTCGGTGCTCCCGGGCCGGGTGTCCCGGATCTCCAGGTGGAAGAGGTCGCCGCCGTCGATGGTCTCATTGAGGGCGACCTCATGGGCGTCCCGGCCCTCGGGGTGGCTCACCTCGACGGTCAGGTGGTTGGCCCACGAGCCAGGTCCCGAGGCGATCAGCCGCAGGCCGTTGACGTCCAGCCTGGCGGGCGTCGCACCGCCGGCGAGCCGGACGACCCGCGCCGTCCCGCCGCCGTTCAGGTAGAAGTCGCGCACGGCGTACCCCAGCGCGCTCTCGCGCCACAATCCGCCGAAGACCTGGTCGAACTGGGCCAGCGAGGTGAGGGTCACCGGTTCGTCGACCGGCCCGCGTAGGGCGCGTCCCACGAAGGCAGTGACGGCGGTCGTGACTCCGGTGACGGTCCGGTTCCCGCTGGGGGCTTCCGTCAGGTAGACGCCGGGGGCGCCCAGGGAGGGCTTGGGCATGGTGGCTCCTTCGGCAACGGCCTCGCGCCGGATCGTGCCAGCGCCCCGTCAACCGGTCGTCAGGTCATCGTCACCGCCGCGTCACACCCGAGGCTGGTGACGGCGGTGTGACGTCGCGTTGACATGAAGGGTGCGAGGCTCGCCACCGGTACGGACCGACAGACGAGGTGGAGGTCTCCGATGGTGCAGGTGTCCGTGAACACGTCCGTCGCGATCGCAGACGGGCCCACTCTGCCGATGGCGACGCTGCTGGATCCGGAGTCCTACACCTTCACGTCCGTGACGCTCGCGCCGTCCGGGCAGGCGGGCAACGAGGAGCAGGTGGTGCTGCTGCCGAGCAATGGCGCGCCGGTCCTGCTGGCCGTTCGAGCGCGGACGGAGTCCGGGGAGCCGGCCACCGTGGTCTTCACCGCCACGACAACGGGCGCCACACCGCCGCCGCCACTGTCCGTCGACGGTGTGCTGCTGGTGTGGGGGGCCGACGCGGTGAAGGCTGTCCTGCCAGGTGGACTGGGCACGCTGTCGGTCGGCCACAGCGGCGACGAGAGTGTACGGGTCGACATGCTTGCGTGCCTGGCGGTGCCCTGACGTTCGCGGTGCCGGTATCCACGCCGCTGCCGTTGCCGTTGCCCGGGGCTGGCGGGACGATGGGGATGTGCAATCGCACCAGATTCCGGCCGCCCTGCGTCCCGCGGCACGGCAACGCGGAACGAGCGAAGCCCCGCGGTCCGGCGACCTCGTCGCCAGGACCGTGGCGCATGCCGCCGGGACGAGCGGTGCGGCGCTGGACCCGGTCACCCGGACCTGGGCGGACAGCCGCTTCGGACACGACTTCGGCGACATCCGGGTCCACAGCGACCCGGTCTCGACGGCCGCGCTGGGCGCCGCCGCATACACGGCTGGCAACATGATCGTCTTCGCGCCTGGCCGTTACACGCCCGGCACCGCGTCGGGCCGTCGGCTCCTCGCCCACGAGCTCGCCCATGTGCGCCAGCAGCGAGGGAGCACCGCGCCACCGTGGTCGGTGGGGAGCCCCGACGCCGCCACCGAGAAGGAGGCCGACCGGCTCGCCAACCTGGCCGCGGGCCCGGCCGACCCGGGTCGGCCGCTGCCCAGGACCCGGTATGCGCCCCCGGCCGGAACGGTCCAGCTCCACCCCGGGGAACCGTGCCCGGCACCCCCGGAGTGGCAGCCCGAGAGCGCGGCGCCGCAAACGATCTACGGCCCGGCGAACCGGCTTCTCGAAAAGACCTATCGGGCCACCCACGCTGGGCCCCGTGAGCAGATTCTGGTCGGCTCCGATTTCCTCTACGGCGGGAACCCGGACTACGGGATCACCCTCCCGAAGGACGCGGAGGACGCTAGCTTCGCCCAGGATTTCATGGCGGACCTCCGCGGACTGAGACGCCAACGTGCGCCCGACATCATGGACTTCACCGCCCGCACGATCTACGAGATCAAGACCGCCGGCTACGCGGACGAGGGCCAGCGCCAACTCGCGGAGGACTACCGGCTGGCCGAGGCGCTCCAGATCAAGCACGGAGGGCGACCCTGGAACCGGGTGCACGCCACGTGGTTCCCGCCTCACGTGCTGGGCCCCCTGGAGGGCAACCCCGACTGCACAATCTGCACCGCCGCCACCGAACACCCCGTAGGGAAAGAGGGGTTGATTCTCTATCGGGTCTACCGCCGCAGCGGTGAGGAGCGGGAGAAAGAGAAGGCCCCGGCCGCGGCGAAGGCCAAGGCGCTCGCTGCGCTGGCCGAGGGCGCGCAGAAGCTGCGGCGGCAGCTCGAGCACTACTCCGGCGAGCACCGGGTCCAGGCCGAGCTGATCGACCGGCCGTCGTTCGCCGGCTTCGCCGGCTACTGGACCAACCAGCTCTTCAACGGGCCCGTCCCGCCACAGACCATCTGGCTCAACGCCTTCGCCTCGCTCGCGGCGGTGGACTCCTCGGTGCGGACCGGGGACGTCCGTCGCGCCATGGCGAGCCTGGTCCGGGGCCGTCGGGCGTTCCTGCTGGCACAGCGACGCTACCTGACCTGGAAGGAGGGCATCGAGCCGGCTGGCAGGCAGGCGAAGACCGCCATCGGCGTCTTGGCTGTCGCGGCGATCGCGGCTTTCGTGGCGCCTCAGCTCCTCACGAAGAAGGCGCCGGAAGCCGGGCAGCTGGCCGTGCGCATCGCCAAGGTGGTCGCGGAGGCCGACGCCAAGATGCTAGCGGCGGACGCGCTCATGACGGAGGCAGAGATAACGGCCGCGGCGGAGCTAGAGGCGGAGCTTCTGCTCCACGAACTGGCCGCGGCGGAACCGGAGGTGGAGCTCCTGCTCCGCGCAATGTAGTCGGGGACATGGAGCATGCCGGGTCGGAACAATCACATCTTCGCCGCCCTCCCCGGCGACTTCGGGGACGGGCACGCGCACCGATCCACTAAGCCGCGCTCACCGCGGCCGCGCGGCCCACCCACAGGCCTTGCCTTCGTCGGCCGGCGTACGGGCGACCTGCCTGCCTTGACCACCGGAGTAGACATCAGTCCCAACCAAGATCCCGGGTGTCAGTGAGAGCTGCTACCCCTGAGGCATGGGACTCCGACCAGATCGACCTGCAGCGGTGTGCACGATGCACCACCCCGGCTATGGAGCAGTCAAGACCGGAGCGTGCTACGAACCAAGGCAGCGCAGGATCGGCACACACGGGCGGCGTGGATGGCAACTGCTCGCAGATTTCACCACGCCGACCGCCCGCGACGCTGAGGCCATTGAACGAGCAGTGCTGGAGAGCCTGGCAACGCGCATGTGGGAACCGGAAGGCTGGGGTGCCCGGAAGATGGACGGCTTACCCGGCCACGGCACCATCAGCGGATGCCGCCACTGCGGCACGCCCCCCGCCAGCCCACGCCTGCGCCTGTTGCACGACTCCTTCCTCACCCCGGACCAGATGCCCCAGGGTGGAACGACCGAGACGTTCGAGGCGGCCTGCACCGCCGCCGACAACCTCGCCGACGCGGTTGAAGAGGTGTTTCCACAGCATCCGGACGCCGAGATCCTTCTGAGCTTCCCAGGGCTCGGTATGCAGCTCGGCGCCCGGATCCTGGCAGAGATGGGGGGCGACCGCACGCGCTTCGCCGACGCCCGCGGCCTCAAGGCTTACGCCGGCTCCTCTCCCATCACCCGCGCGTCTGGCAAGAAGTCCGCCATCACCAGACGCTGGGTAAAGAACGACCGGCTCAACCACGCCGGCTACCTCTGGGCATTCGCCGCCCTCCGCCGCTCGCCTGGGGCCAACGCCCACTGCCGGCGCCGACACGAACAAGGCCCTGGCACGCGTCCGCTCAGCGGAACCTTTTCAACCGCATGATCGGCCAGCTCTACCACTGTCTTCAGAGGCGAGAACTCTTTGATGAGGAGTCCGCGTTCCCCCGGCACTGCACCCCGACGCGACACGAAGACAAGGCGCGCCCATGCACCCGCAGCCGACCACCGGGCCGCTCCCAGGCCGGCGTGGGCGTGGGCCGTACCTCGGGATGCCGAGGAACGGCAAACGACTTCGTCAGACCAAGTCCGCAACCAGGGCAGTGGCGTTGTCCGGCCGACCGGTCGCCCGGCCAACCGCCTCACCGGTCAGCGCGCCGACAGCCAGCCGCGGGCACCGAGGAGGAACTCACCCAAGTCGAGTCCCGCGTCCTCGATGGGCTCATACGCGCCATCGCTCACCAGAAGCAGACGGCCAGACCGCCGCACGGTCGCGGTGCCGGGGAGGGCACCGGACTGCGGGTGCGCCCGGACGGGGCTACCGCGCGTCGAGGAGGGCGACGGCCTCGGCGAAGTCGGCGTACGCGGGCTCGAAGGTGCGGGTTGCGACGAGGAACATCGAGCGGTCCGTCAAGGCCCGGGCGAGGCGCGCCGGATCGTCGGGCACGCGGCGGGCGAGCGCCACGCCATCGTCGAAGTACGGCCCGAGCCGCTCCCCGAACCGAAGAGGGTCGTTGCCCTCGCGGAGAGCCGCGCGGACGCTGATTCTGCGCTGGACGTCCACCAGTTCGGGCAGGTTGCCTGCCCCTCGCAGTCCCGCCGCCTTCGTTTCGAGCTCTGGCAAGGTGCCGAGGAAGGCCTTCCGCGTGTCGCTCGACCATCCAAGGTTGGTGCCGAACGGCGGCATCGGGGACTCGGCACTCGCAGCCGGCTCGTCGACCCGCCCCGACAATGCGAACAAGGTGACCCACCACGCGAGGATGCAGCTCCAGTTCTTCGGCTCACCCGTCGTCGCCAGCTCCTCCAGGACGGTCAGGGCCTCCCGCCGGGTGGCCACGGCGTCCGCCCCGTGCCCGGCGGCCTCGCGCATCCGGGAGAGGTGCACCAGCTCCCAGGTGAGGATAGACAGCGAGGTGCGCTGTCCGGCGGCCTTGCGCCGGGTCTGGTCAAGGAGCTCGCCGAAGACGGCCGATGCCGCGTCGTGCAGGCCGGCGCCCTCCAGGTTCGCCGCCCACTCGACCATGTTCCAGAAGGAGCCCTCCGGTATGCCGTTCCGGGCTGTCTTCTCGTTGAGCTCCGCGGCCTCCCGGAACCGCCCCTCCTCGGCCAGGATGTTCGCCAGCCGCCCACTCTGTCCGGCCTCAGCCATTTCCTCGCAGGCCGCGCGTCCCTCGGGCCGGCGTCCGAGAGCGAACAGGGCCCTCTGGTAGGCGTCCAGGGCCCTGCACAGCCGTTCTGCCCGGGACGGCGCCCCCGCCTCGATCCTCCGCGCGGCCTCGACCGCCTCGGCGGACAGCGTCAACTTCACCTCCGGGTCCCGGCTGCGGTAGCTCATCGAGAGCAGCGCGTCGACCAGCTTCGGCAGATACGCCTTCGGGCTCACCTCCGCCAGAACCCGGTATGCGTGGACCTCTTCGAGCAGGCGCAGCCGGCCGGAACCCAGCAGCACCCGTGCCCGCAGCACCGCGTCATGATCGATCTTCCCCATATTCCCCCTGTTCTCCGGGGTAATTCACGAAGGAGATTCTGGGAGTCGGGAAGCAGACCGGACAAGGCTCGTGAACTGTGCGTTCCGTCCTACGAAAAACGCCGCTGACCTGTCATGATGGACATGCTCTCGTACCAATCCAGCGGGTGCGTGGCCGATAGCCACGAGAACCCACCCACCGGCACGTCATCTCACTCCATGAGGACGCCCAGCAGCCGCCGGGCTCCCACCGCCTCCCAGCCTGTGATGCGCATCGAGGAGTGACCGAATTCCTCGATTGCCGGCGCGGCCGGCCCCGGTTGAATGGGCAAGAAGGAACGGCACCCGAGTTCGCCCGCAGGAACGCGCAACCCGAGCCGGAGATAGGCGGCACTCGGTGGTGCGCCGGTTCAAGATTCGTGGGAAGCGGGGTGCGTAGCCCGCCGAGGCCCGCGGATGTCAGTACTGCAGGCCATACTCCTGCCGCGCACCACCCGCGCACCGCAACACGAGGAGAGCAACATGGCTGAGGTGCTGGCCGCCACCATGGACACGGGCTGACCGCCGGCGTTCGCGAGTTCGCCGAGCAGCTGCGACGGGCCGGACACACCGTCCACGTCCCGAACCTGCATGGGGCAGGTATTTGACAGCCTCGAGGAAGGCGTTGGCTACGCCGAGAACGCCGGGTTTCGACACGATCACAGCGCGCGGAACCGCCGCCCCCCGAGGGGTAGCGGCAGCGACGCATCACGGGTCCTCAATGGTGCGGCGGGACGACGGTGCCGGTGATGAACCGGCGGAACTCGGTCAACTTCTCGTTGACCACCGCCCGTTCGTATGCCTGCAGGGCGGCCCGCTCGGCGCCCGCTCACTGGCCCTGGGAAATTCATCCCCACGAGTGCCCCAATCGGCGCAACCAGACAAGTGCGGGGGCGGTCTGCCACGTATCAGCCCGGGCTAAGTGGTGTGTACGTCGGCAGGGGAATCGGAGACGAAACGCACTGACGGCGACTTCGGGGCGGCACCCTCAACGGCGGACCGGTGCTGTGGGCACCAGCGTGCCGAACGCCAATACGGCCAACGGTCGGATCGTCGGACCGCGACGGACCCGATCGCCGTCATTCCCTCCCCCGTTCGGATGCCATGGACGTTTCACTGCACGGAAGCGGCACGCTTTTGGTGTGCGCTTACCCATGGCAATCCCCGTGCACGGAAGGAAGGACGGCCATGTCCCCAGGCGCAAAAAAGGGTGCTCTCCCCGTCGTCTCAGGCCCCCCGAAGTTCGCCGTTCGGTCGCGGACACTGCCCGGTGGGGAGGTTTGGTTCACCTGCGGGCAAGCATGGGAGTACGACTCGGAGGACGGCCCGGCCTACGCGATCAGCATGACGATGACACCGGTGAACTGGGACGGGGACCTGCTCCTGATTCCCATCTCGGAGGATCTCCAGACAAGTTCACAGGACTGACCTGCCCTCCCCTTCAAGGCCGGAAGGAATCACGTGCACGCCAGCGAGACCACCCACCTCACGGAAACCAGAACACCCGATGACGTCGACGGAGTCCTGGAATTCCTCTGGCTCGAACTGACGAACCGCTGCAATCTGCAGTGTGTCCATTGCTACACCAATTCGCATCCGCATAGTGGCGACCGCGACGTCCTCACTGCCGACGACTACGAGGCGGTGATGGCCCAGGCCTACGACCTCGGCTGTCGCAAGGTGCAACTGATCGGCGGCGAACCACAGCTCAACCCGGAATTCGGGCGCTTGCTGCGCCGTAGCGTGGAACTCGGATTCGAGTTCGTCGAAGTGTTCAGCAACCTCACGATGCTCGACGAGGACACCATCACGTTCTCGTCCGAGGCCGGAGTGCATTTCGCCACCTCGGTCTACGCCGACGAACCGGCCGCACACGATGCTGTCACCACCGTACGCGGCAGCCACCGGCGCACCATCGAGAACCTGCGTCGTCTCGTCCAGCGCGGGGTCCGGACACGGGCCGCCGTCATCGATGTGAACCAGGACGCGGAGGCTGCGGACCGCACGGTGAAGTTCCTGACCGACCTCGGAGTCAGCGGATCCACCCGGTCCTCTGACGTACGGGAGTTCGGACGGGGCAAGGACCTCCTCGGGCAGGAATCGAGCATGTCCGGCCTGTGCGGACACTGCTGGAGCGGAAAGCTGGCGGTCGCCCCGGACGGAAAGGTCTTCACCTGCGTCATGGCACGGGACTGGCCGGTCGGAGACATCCTCACTCAATCGCTCGGCCAGATCCTGCAGGGTGCCGAACTCGCCCGGGTCCGACGTGAGATCCACGAGACGGTGTGGCTTTCGGCGACCACCGACCCGGAGCGCTGCCCCCAGACCTGCGGGCCGGACCTCTCCTGCCCGTGCGACCCTCTCCTCTGCCCCAAGTGCTGCGGCCCCACGCAGCAGCGGTGACCGGCCACGCCTCACAGCGAAGACGAAGCCTAGAGCGGCCCCGTTCCCCGTACGGGCCGCCCATCCACGACGCGATCGCCACCAACGACCTGCAGCAGATGAAGGCGGTCGCCGAGGCGGCCAGAAGAGCCCTCTACGGAGTGGATTTCACTCCCGTCACCGCAGACCAGTACCACGAGGTGAAGGAGCGCTGGAGGCCCTGGAGTGGGCGACCACCCGACTGGACCGGCCGGGCGGCGGGACGGATGGGTGATCCCACCCCCGACGCTGGGCTTCCAGGAGCTGAGTTCTCCGCTCAGCGTCCGCCTCGACGACGCGGTCTCGTCGTCCAGGTTCACCTGGTACGAACCGCCATATCCGCCGGCTCCCTCAAGACAGGCACGGCGCAGCAATGGGGCCAGGGCCTCGGCCATGGCGATGCAGCTTGGGTCTTTCGTGTTTCAGGCCACTGCTCCTCGCTCCCCTGCTCGCTCGACTCTGACAGGCAGTACATCAAGGTCCACGACGTCGCCGTGAGGGTTCACTAACGTCCTGCCCGGACGAGTGATGCACGGGCGTCCTGCGCTCGTGCATCAGGGACGTCGCCATCGTCACAGGCTGATCTGGATTCAGTCCGTGGGCCGCCCCAGCCGGGCGGCCACGGTGACCTCAGCTGGGGATCACGGTCACGCTGTGCGCCGGTTCCCTACCTGCAGTCCCGGCGCGGCGCGGAGCTGACCGGGGTTCTGTCCTGACTCTGCCCTGTTGCAAGCAGAGGACTGGGGGCTGAAAAATGCGCAGGCCGTCATCCATGCCCGTCTCCGAAGGGCTGTCAACAGGCCGGATTCTCACCCTTCACGTAAGTCCCCGCGTTCGACTGCCCGTCATCGGTTGAGCATCGGGCCCTTTGCGCCGGCTCCGGTGAAGGGCCAGGGGGCTCAGTGCTCAGGTCCGGCTGGCATCGACCGCTGGGTGGCGGACAGCCGGGACCCGGCAATGTTGCGGATGCGGCGTGTGCGGCCACTCTCGGCCAGAACTTCCAGAACGGTCGTGGCTGAGGACTTTTCGGCTGTGAGGAGCTGTAGCCAGTTGGAGGCCGCGAGCAGGTTCTCGGCATCCCACGGCTCGTTCAAGGTCATCGCCCGCAGCAAAGTCCACTCATTGAGGCGCCGTGTGGAGAAGTCGTCCCCTCCAACAGGGCCAGTCATCTCCAGGCGCCAGGCTGGATAGCCGGGATCCGTGAGCAGTTCAGCGGCTCGTCTGTCGAGGTACGCGCAAACGGCGCTGTTCGCCATCCCTTTATCAGGATCGGTGAGTACTTGGGCGATGAGGGCAGCTGCATCCGGCGGGGCCACCTCGTCGAACGCCCTCCGGTAGCGAGCAAAACGCACGTGCTCGTCCGGGCCCCAATCAGGATCGTCCGCTGACACCTCGCCGCTCGTCTCCACCGTCACCCCTCTCACCTGGTTCGGGATGGAAGCCTGTCACAACCCTGGCACCCCGATGCCTGGCGGAGTCCCGTGGAGACCCGCCTGGATTCTGGTCACTCTGCGTTGCAGGCCAAATCGATCAGCCGGTGGATGACCGTTGTCGGGAGCGCCGGGTTGCTGGCCGCGGCCTGTGCGGTGGCTGGGTCGCGGAGTAGGCGGATGAGGTGGTGGATCGGGAGCTGCGGGTTTTTGATGGCTGCTTCGCGGATCCGGTGGGTGGAGTCGAGCAGTCGCAGGACGGTGGCGGGCGAGAGTCGAGGGTCGGCTGCGGCGCGTGCCCTCACCAGCTCGTGCGGATCGTCGGCGAAGCGCTCGGCGAGGTCGCCGGTCGATTCCGGGGAGTCGAGGGCCAGCCGGCGCCGCCGAGGGACGGGATCATCGGCGAAACGGAGGAGGGTGTGGCGGGGGAAGTTCGGATGGGTAAGACACAGGTAGGGATCTTGGCGCCTGAGCGCGACCTCCAGCAGTAGTTCGGCGGGGGCGTCCTGGCAGAAGTAGGCGAGGTTGGACTGCACCTGGGGGTCGGGGTCGCGGGAGAGACGGTCCAGGGCGTCGGGGGGGAGGTGGCGGGCGCGCGCGACGGTGCGTCGGATGGCCACGCTCGCGGAGGCAGCCAGGCGGCGCATCGCCTCCGGGTCGTGGTGGAGGTCCTCGACCCAGTCCACACGCCAGTAGGGGGCGTCCGGGGGCAGTCCGGCGCTGATCGCGGCGCGCAGCGCCTCGGTGGCGTCGGGTCGGACGGCCACCGCCGCGCGCACCCTAGGGTCATCGTCTTGGGCCAGCACGGTGAGAAGGCCGGCGTCCAGGCACTTGTTCGCGACCAGAGTTTCACGCAAACCCCTGTCGGGGTGGCGAACCAGATGTTCGGCGAGGTCGCGATCGAGTAGTTGGGAACGGGCCGCGCGCCACTGGCCGGTCGTGTCCAGGGCGTCGAAGTCCGTGTGCGACATCGGCCGGTCGAAGTCGGCTTGCCGGCGGGCGACTTCCTGGACTTGTGGCGAGGGGTCGGCGACCAGCGTTGAGCGCCGACCCGCGTCCAGGTGCGGCCAAGCGCATCTGCAGGCCTCCGCACGCACCTGCGGATCGGGGTCGGCGGTCAGGGCCACCGCGAGCCGCTCCGGAAGGCCCCGGAACCACAGGGCCTGCAGGCGGATCCGCGGATCCGGGTCGCGGGCCCAGCGTTCGAAGTCGTCCTCGGTCACCCTCGGGCAGTGCCAGACCGCCAGCGCTTGGAAGCGGCGGCGGTAGGCGCCGGCGGGTTCGCTGGCGATCAGGCGTGCCCACTGATTGATACTCATGCCCCGTTGCAGCTCAGCGAGTTGCAACCGGACCTTTCGATCGGGATGCGTGATTGCAGCGTCGACGACCTCAGCCGGCAGGTCCAGGACTGCCAGGCCATTCACCACGCCCACCAGTCGCACCAGATCTTCCGGCGGCGCGATATGGCTCAGCCCGTGCAACCACGCGCGTCGCATCGATGGCAGTGCAACCAGAGCCTCGATCCCCGCGAACAACCCTGCCCAGTCGTCCGCAGCATCTTCTGCACCTCGCATCGACACTCGAACACGGTAGCGGTTACTCCTGCGCTTCTGGTTTCGCGCGTTGCCGGTTCCGCGACGCAACGGCCGCAGAGCGAAGGCGATCCCCGGCTTTCCCGGTGCGGGGCGGTCCCGAACGAGGCAGCATCATGCTCGTCATGGGCGGCGCAGGCGAGAAGATCAAGATCTGGTTCCGGTTCGTTCCTCGCGAGGGATGGTTTCCGCAGGACACCGAGGGCCTATGGGGGACGAAACTCAGCGAGGACACCGCCAGGGTGCAGAACGTCCCTTTCCTCCAGGACGGAGTGGCTGAAGGCGACGTGGTGGGGTTCGCCACCGACTCCGATGGACTCCACTGGGCTGTGGGGCGGGTCAGCGCCTCCGGCAACTGCACCGTTCGCGTTGTACCCGTCCCCGATGGCCCCCTGGGACGCAGCCCTCATGCGGTCCACCAGCGCCTTTCAGCGTTCGGGCTCGGAGGGGAGGTCTTCAGCGAGGAGTTCCCCATGGTGGCCTTCACCGTTCCCGCTGGAGCAGACTTCGCCGGCGTCAAGGCGCTCCTGGCTCAAGGTGAAGGAGAAGGCTGGTGGCACCATGAGGTCGGCTGCGCCAACGACGAGTGGTGGAACGCCTGACCCGCGTGCCCGGACTCTGCCAACCGCCTTCAAGAGGAGGGTCCCAACCGCCTCACCGGTCAGCGTGCGGGCAGCCAGCCGCGGGGCGCCGGGGAGGAACTCGCCCAGGTCGAGTCCCGCGTCCTCGATGGGCTCATACGCGCCATCGCTCACCAGAAGCAGCCGGCCGGGACTGCCGCGCGGTCGCGGTGCCGATGGACGGGGCTTCGGCCGTGTCTCCCAGGTAGGAGGTGACGATGTTCCGGCTGGAGGGGCCGGGCTCGGCGCCCGTGTCGAGGAGGAGGGCCGCATGTTGTGATCGGTAGTGAGCCGCGTGGCGCCGGTTGAGTCCACGAGGTAGGCGCGCGAGTCACCGCACCAGGCAACGAACGCGGGTGGTCCGCCGCCAGGAAGCGTGCCCGACCGGGTCAGCGCGGCCTGATGGACTCCGCCGCTCGGGCCGCGGACCATACTGGTCGAGCCCTGATCACCCACTGGACGGTTCCATGGCCAAGAACATCTCTTCATCGACCACTGTCCCCGACACCGTGTGGCTCGGGCGTGGGCGTCACCTCGGGCCCGAGGCCGAGCGGGACGTCCGGCGCAACCTGATCGCCCTCAAGGCGGCCGGGGTGATCGACGACTTCCTGGACCTCGACCCGATCGAGGCGGCCCGCTCGACCGATCTGTTCCCTCGGGATGAGTCCGCCGACGCCGGCCCGTCTGCCCGCCGGCTCTTCGAGGCCCGCTGGCGCGTGGCCGACGGTGTCACAGTGCGCGCTCAACTGACCACATACGAGGCGGAGTCCCGCCGCGTCGAGAGCGAGGGCGTCACCTGGGTGCTCGCCGCCGAGGCGGAGTCGGCGTGGGAAGCGAGCTGGCCCTCACCCGCCACCGTGTTCTGGCCCGACAGCGACCACGTCGCCTGGGATCACGAGAGGGTGCCGGGCGTGCGTCTGCGGACGACGAACCGCCTACCGAAGGACGACAGCGAGTTGCGGCGCCTGCTGCGGGGCTGCACCCGGCAGAGCTGGTTCATCCATGTCGTGGTGCACGAGGCGATGACGCCGGACGCGCTGGGGCAGCGGCCGATCACGGCGTTCCTGCCACCGAGCCTGCGGCACCGGGTGGTCGAGCACCGGGCCACGCCGGAGCAGGCGCTGATCGCCGACTTCGCGATGAAGCGTGAGCTGGGCGTGGGGCTACCGCGCGGCGGGGCCGTCGTCCTGCCCCCGACGCCGCAGGTCCCGGGCTACGACGCGGAGCGCTTCACCGTACGCCATGTCTTCCTGGACGGCACGGAACCGACCGAACTCCTCCAGACAATCGCGGAGTTCGCCTCCCTGCCACGACCACTGCCCGCCGACGCCGAACAGGTCCTGACACGACTGCGCCAAGGCTGGCACCTGCTCACCCCGGACGAGGAGCTTGTCCACGCACGGGCCATGGTCACCAGGTATGCCAAGGCGCTCGAGGCCATGACGGCATCCTGTGACCTGTACCGTGAGGCGGCCGAGTCGGCGCTCGCCGCGCTCGCCGAGGCAACCAGCGGCAACGACGCGCCCCGGACGCCCACGCCGGCTGCGGCCGAGCAGGACACCTCACCACTGAAGACCCTCACGAAGACGCTCGCCTTCTTCCGCAGCCCGAACCGATAGACGGCCGGATGGGAGATCCAGCACCGTCCCCACCGTCGGTGCAATTGACGGGAGAGCGAACGGCACCACGCCCTGGGAATCCTGAACAACGCGAGAGGCGGCGAGCCGCGGAGCGGGGCCCACTTGCCCTCCCCGCCCTGGCCGATGGCCCGTGCCGCTTCCAGCGCGTCCGCGGCGGCCTGCCTCGGGCGCGGCCGCGGGTGGCGGCCAGCTGCTGCTCGCAGCGGCGGATGTCGGTGAGCGCGTCCACGACGGTCTGGGTGGCTTGGGAGCAGGCGCGGCCAGCGGCGGTGTACGCCGCGTCGGCCTGGTCGGCGACGGGGCCGGGCAGGACGGCGGCGATGAGCAGCTCGGTGCAGTCGACGTCCAGGTCAGGCCGATAACGGTGAACGTCTGGGTGGCTGCTGCGGTCATGCGATCAGCTCGAACGTCGCGCTCTCGATGGCCTGGGCTCGCAGGTCTCCCTCGACCGCAGCCAGCGCGTGAGGCCAACCGACTCGATCAGAAGCGCCGTGACGAATTGTCACCACGCGCTCCGACGCGGAGACCAGAAGCCTTGCACCGAGGAACGCCCCGGCAGCCACGAGGGCGATCACGGGGGCGGCCTTGCGGTACGGCAGCGTTCTTCGGTACGCGAAGACCTTGACGACGTTGTTGGCCGCGAGGAGCAGAGCGGCCAGTGCCACCCCTGACTTGGTGCCGAGTACCAGGGCGAGCGTGGGAACGAGGATCAGACTGCCGCCAAACCCCGCCGAGGCGGACAGCATGAAGGCTGTGGTGACGGCCGCGAACACCGTGACAAGCAGATACCACTCCATCAGGGCTCCTCGATCCCTGGACGGGGAAGTCGCCGTCCGCCCGCTCATTCCGTCGCGTAGTCACCGATGTGGCCGCCGTCGCCGTGGGGCGCCGCGCGCACGACGTACGTAGTGCCTCCCACCACCTTCCCCTGGACGTCCCTCTGCAGGACGTGGAGCTCCCCGTGCCCGTTCTCCGCGGAAGGCGGCAATTGGACGTTGAGGGCCACGGCACGCGATCCGCGCTGCGGGATGTGCACCGCGCGCACCACGTTGTGCCGGTCCTCCTGCGGGAACATCTCGTAGGCGTGGTCGAAGTCGAAGAAGTGGGGCCGGCCCTGCCGGTCGGTGAACCGGTCGGGGAAGAGTTCCTCTCCATGGTGGATCGGCCGGACACCCTCCCCGGGCCGCGGTCCCGCGCCGGGCCCCCTCTCGAAGACGGCGAACAGTCGGCTTCCCGCCGGCAGGCCGGCCCAGTGGACGAAGATGTTGAACGGGCGCCGCTCCAGCGCGGGATTGTTCAGCTGGAGGATGAAGGCCCCCGCGGGCGTCGTCGTGCCGGGAAGGGCGTCCTCGACCTGGAGGTTCTTCAGCGCGACATGCTTCCTCGACGTCACCAGCGTGCCGACGTCGAACTCGCCCGCGCCGTTCAGCGGGTCCTCCGCGCAGGTGGCGACGGCGAGGATGCAGGAGTGCGTCGCGGCCGAGGGGGGAACCGTGAAGTCCCATTCGAGGACACCGGACTCGGCCGGCTCCAGCCGCGGAATCGTGAGGGTCGGTCCGACCGGCGTCCACACCGTGGCTGTCGGCGTGCCGGTGAACGGTCTGCCGCTCGTCCAGAAGTCGGCGGGCAGGGCCGGGAGCCCGGCCGAGGCATCGGCGAGGAAGGCACGCACCTGCACGTTGGTCGCCGTACTGATGCCGCGGTTGTGCACCTGCACGTAGATGCGGTTGACCCGGCCGCGCCGGGCCGTGCGGTGCTGCAGCTGCGTCAGGGCGACGTAGTCGCCGACCGGCGACGGGGTCTGGTAGTTCGGCTCGGGCGAGTCCACCAGGATGTCCGTGCTCTGCCACCACCACAAGGTCCGCAGTCCAGCCGGATCGAAGGGGTCCACCACGCCCGAAGGGGAAGGCTGACTCCGGCCGGAGTCGAGCATGTTGTCCCGCACGTATAGGTCGACCATGCGCGGCGGAACGGCGTCGATGGGCCGCTCCCAGATGCTGCGGCCATGGGTCGCGGCCCGCAGCAGTCTGCGCTTGCGGTGCAGGGCGAGGTCGAAGACGGGCACATTGGGGATTCCCTCGTCCCAGGGGAACCAGTTGAGCCCAGCGTCCTCGGTGCGGAACACCCCGACGTCGCACCCACAGAAGAGCCTGCTGGAATTCTCGGGGTCGATGACGATCGTGTTGACCGGGTTGGCCTGTGCCAGACCGTTGGAGCGCACCGCCCAGGTTGTGTCCGCCGCTCCCCGGCGGTAGACGTGGTGGTTGGTGAACTCCCCGAATTCACTCCAGAGGATGGCCGCCAAGCTGACCCAGACGGTGCCGGAGCTGTCCACCGCCAGGTCGGAAACCCAGAGGAAGGGGAGCGGGGCGGCGGTCAGATCGGTGCGCGTCACGTCCGCCGGACTCCATGTCGGCCCGGTCCTCTCCAGGCGGTAGACGTGGCCGCTGTCCGTCCCGATGTACACGATGGTGCTGTCGGTCGGGTGCACGGCGACGGCGGTGATGTTGTCGCCGACACCGGCGGTGACAGCGGACCAGGTCTCGGCGCTGTCGTCGCTTCGCCACAGCTCGGTACCGCCGAAATAGCAGACGGATGGGTTGCTCGGGTCGAGTTCGAAGGGCGCGTAGAAGAATGAGCCCCCCGTGATTCCAGCGTTCTTCAGGTTCCACGTCAGGCCGGCGTCGTCGGACCGGTAGAAGGTGGTGTAGATGTACTGGTGAAACATGCGGGTGGGTTTCGACGGGTCGATCGCGGTGAAACCGCCGTCCCCGCCGGCGACCGCTCGCCACGCCGGAACACCCTCATAGCGGTGCGTCCCGTTGTCCTGGGTGCCGCCCAGCATCACGTTCTCCCACTCCGGGTGCTGGGAGACGGAGATGTACTGCAGCGTTCCGAGGTCGCGGTTGCGCGGGCTCCAGGTCGCACCGCCGTCCGCCGACACGTATACGCCTCCGTCGCCGACGTCCCAGCAGGTGGTCGGGGTGGCAGGGTCGAAGGTGAACGCATGGTGGTCGGAGTGGATGTTGGGCGTGTAGTTGAAGATTCCGCCACCGGTGGTGCGCCACAAGTTCACCTCGCCCAGGAACATCGTGTTGGCGTCCGTGGGGTGCACGGCGACGTGCAGGTCGTATCCGGTCTGACCGGTGATCCTGAAGCCGACCGTGTGCGTATGGCCGGTGGCGTCGGCATTGGTGGTTGCCGTGATGGATCCCCCGCCGGCCAGCGTGGCGATCTGCTGGGCGGTGACCGACAGGGAGTGCGTGTGCGCCGGGGTGCCGTCGGACGTACTCGTGTACACATGAGCGGCGGGTGCGGCGGTCAGGTCCGCGGCAGGGACGGTGAGGACGTGGGCATGGCCGGCCGTCGAGGACGTCCACCTGCCGATCTGGGTGTTGAGACGGACGGTCACCGCCGACCACGTAGTGCCACCGTCCGTCGTCCTGGCCACTCCCGCGAGGCCGCTGACATAGGCGAAGACAGCGACGACGACAGTGGCATCGGTCTGCTGCTGGGCGAGCTCGATCCGGTCGCACGTGGTCGGCAGAGCCGGGGACGAGATCTGCGTCCAGGTCGACCAGCTGCCCGAGGTACGGGTGCTGGTCGACAGCCCCGAGCCGTAGAGCGCGGCGATGAGCTTCACGGTGCCGGCCGGGCCCGGCTGCCGGATCGCCACCAGGTCGCTGAAGTTGCCGGGTATGAGCTGCACCCAGTTCGCGCCGTCGTCCGTGCTCTCGTACACGCCGATGCTGGAGGAGAGGAACAGGCGCTGCCCGGTGTTGTCGGTCGGGTCGAAGAGGACACGGGAGACCTCGTCCCGCTCGAAGAGTGTGGTCCCGAGCTCGGTCCACGTGTCGCCGCCGTCGTGCGAGCGCAACAGGCCGTTGCCGAAGTAGGTGCCGCCGTACACGTTGTTGTACTCACCCGTACCGGCGACGATGTGCAGCCGGTCGTCGGGGTCGATGGCGATGGTCCCGATGGCCAGACTGCGCTGGTAGTCGGACTTCGGGGACCAGGTCAGTCCCCGGTCGGTGCTCTTCCAGAGCCCACCTCCCGCCGTACCCACGTACATCGTGGCCGAGTCCGTGGGATCGATGGCCACGCTCAGGGTGCGGCCACTGTTCGAGTGGCCGCCGCCCCAGACGATCGGCCCAGGTCCGACCGGAGTCCAGTTCACCGCTCCCGGTACCGGGACGGAAGGGTCGAGAGCGTCCGGAGCCGCCTCCTCCGTGGCCCGGCGGCCTGCCTCCAACCGCTCCCGCCGGGAGCGCAGCGACCGTATGTGCGAGATCTGCGCCTCGCGGACCCCAGGCGGTACGTGTCCGAGATGCCCGAAGCGCTGCGCAAAGAGTTGCCGGTCGCGCTCGAAGGGGTCCTCCTCCCCGACCTCGGGCCCGGCCTCGGGCTCCGACGACTCGGGGAGGGCGCCGGACTGGTCATCGGCCGCGGTGACATCGAAGCCAGTGGCGGCGTCGTCGGGACCAGCAGGATCCAGAACCTCCCGCTCCCGTACGACGACGGCGGCCTTGGCCCTCACTCGCTGCCCGTCGAACGAGGAGGCGGCCATGACGGAGTGCTCGCCCGGATCCAGGTGCATCGTCGAGATCCGGACGATGAAGTCACCCGTACCCTCCGGCCGTATGCCGTCGTCCGAGGGCAGGCCGACCAGGATGCGATCCACTACGGCCGGACGTCCGTCGACGGTGAGATCAACTGTCCAGCCGTTCCATCCCTCTCCACGGAGGTCCACGCGCGTGCCTTGCAGAAGCTCCTGAGGGCAGGCCTCGACGGTGGCTGTTGTGTTCGCGTCGTCCGTGTTCGGGTGGCTTCCTGAGCTACTCCCGTAGACATCCATGGCCATACACCCTCTGATCACACTGCAGTGGGAACCAGGCCCCGCGCCGCGACTCCTGGGTACGGGGAGAGCGCTGACGGATACTGCGGGGGAGGGAGATGACCTGCGCCGCATCACACACGTCAGACCGCTACGCATCTCGGGTTACGTATTCACCATAGGTCCCTGTCATGTGCCGTGCATCCCAGCCCGAGATCGGCCCGATCGGCCGTAATGGTTGAGTAGTTGACGACCGGTCGATTCGCACGACGACCTGTTCCGCAGGCTGAGGGGGGGCCGCAAAGAAAGACTGGGATGAGCATGGCCGTGTCCGTTGTGTCCGATGTCCCGGAGACGGAACACTCGTCATCCGGCGGGATGACGATCGTCTGTTTCGGGCCTGGCGCCAGTGCCGGCTCCTCCCACCAGGCGGAGCCAGATCATGACGCGATCGACTGCCGTTTGCGTCATCGAGGTCGAGTAACGCGGACGCAGTCTGCCGCTCGACGAACGATTGGCAGTCCGCGGCCAGCGGGAGCTCCGTGCTGCCGCCCACGTCGAACCATGTCACCGACGGCTCCCCGTGCTCTCCGCCCGCCCGGACCGACATGCACGAGCCCACGAATGCCTCGTCCAGCACTCGGAGACCCTAATCACCTGGTCCGCGATCACGCTGATGCCCCGCCGTCTCACCCGGGGCAAGAGCCTCAACCGAACGCCCGTCACCCAACCCCGGATCGCACAGGCCCCCTGATCACTCACGGTGGATGTTGTCCGCTCGGCGACCCGCGGCATCCACGGTGATATCGAAGACGACCTTCTCGCCCTGGCGCAGTCGCGGATCCTGCCCGTGGACTGCGGAAATCCCGGCCAGCACGTCTGGCTCGTCGCCTCCCAGACCTATCACCCCGACACCCCGGTCAGCGTCGAACCACTTCACCGCACCCTTGGGCAATGAACGTCGCCCCCACTCGTCTCAGAGACAGACCTAGAACCATCCGCCCGAGCGCCACCACCCCCAAGGGCGCGCGCAGGGGCGCGAAACAGCGCATCAGGGAGCCAGCAGCCCCCGGCCACGCCCGCCCTGCTGAGCGACGCGTTCCGGCGTGCGGGATGCCGGGACGCATTGATCGAAATCTGGCCTGCGCCGGACGAGCCGAAGAGGTGGCCGCCCGCTGGTCGCTGGGATCCGTTGGATCATCTCTCTTGGGCATAGGACTTGGCCAGGCGCTCTTCCGACGCGACACTGTGATGTCCGCCGAACAGTACGTCGGCACGATCCTGAAAGTACGGACGCCCTCTGCCAGCCGACGTGTCAGCCGCCCGTGTGGAGGTAGGCGGCCCACAGGGAGGGTGTGCCGGGGTACCGCCCGCGCACCTGCCGGACAGCGTCGTGCAGTGCGCGGGCAGCCAGACCGGTGTCGAGGTGGCCGCCGTCGGCGGTGAGACCGGCGTAGAAGGAGGCGGCGACGGTCACGGCGACTTCGTCGTTGATCTCCCAGAGAGTGCCAATGACCTGCGGGAACCCGGCGATCTGGAATGCCGAGGCGAGGTGGATGGCCTCGTCGAGGAGGCTCTTGTCGGCAGAGAGGGCGGTGCTGCACGCCGACAGGTAGGCCAGCCGGGCGCGGTCGAGGGCGATCACGGCGAGGCTTCCGACATCCAGGGGCGCATCCAGGTGGTCGTGGAGCAGCAGTCGGCTTCTGGACGGGTCGGTGGGATCGCTGTATCCGTGGCAGGCGAAGTGGGCGATCGTGCAGTCCGGCAGGTGTGCCAGGACGCCGGCCCGAGTCGCCACGCCCGCCCCGGAAGCGCCTCTTGACGCGCCGGGGTCAGCGAGCAGGACTGGTCGGGGCAGGAGGGACCGTACCTTGGCGGCTTCGGCCGGGACGTTCGGCAGGCGGCCCTCGTCGGGAAGCCCTGGTGTGGCGGACATGGCGACGATCAGGGACCGGTCGCGAGGCGCGGGGTGGGCCCGGGCCTTCCGGCGAGCGTGCCGGAGGGCGCGGATGGTGGGGGTGTACGAGGAGACGACGCGGTCCATCACCGCGCGCGGCTCCCGCTCCTCCCCTGCGGGGCTCGGATCGGTGTGGTGGCCGGCGGCGTGGAGGGGCAGGAGCGCCAACGGCCCTGTGGGACACCACCACACGCGGGGCCATGTGTCGCCGGGAGGGCGGCCGGTGTACCCGAGGGCGTCGAGCACCGGGCCCATGGCCGCGTCCCACAGCCACCCCAGGACGGTCCGCAGCCGCGCCTGGGCGGCCACTCGGGTCACGGGCGGGACGGCGGCATCGCGTACCGCGGCCAGGTCCTGGTGGAAGGCGTTGACCCGGTCGACCACCGTGTCGTGGTCGAGCTCCGGCAGGGCCACGTGGACGATGCCGCCGGGGGTCAGGAGAAGCGCGTCGCTGCGGTGCGAGCTGACGTTGAGCGTCACCACCGGGCCGGCGTGGGCCTCCGCGAGGAGCTCCGCAGTCGTGGGCGGGAGACCGAAGGAGGCGAACCCCTCGCGCGCGCGGATCTCGGCGAGGGCTGAGGCGAACGCGTCGGCGAGAGATCGGCGGTCGGGCAGGTGCATCGGCGTCCGGTCGGTGGCGATGGGCCTGGTGTCGGCGGACCGGTCCAGGAGCTCCCGCAGTTCCACGAAACGGGCGGCCAACTCGGGGTGCCGGTCGCGCAGTTCGCCGACGTCGTCCCGGCCGTCCAGAGCCTGGCTCAGGATCACGGTCCGGCCGGCTTCCAGGAGCCGCAGCGCCCTGACCGCGCGCTGGTCGGCCGGCATGCCGGGGTGGGCCAGGGCGAGCGCGGCGGCATCGGCGGCAAGGCCGTCGAAGGTGGCGATCGCATGCTGCTGGTCGCCGCGTTCGATCCGGCGGGGCGCCACCTCGGGCAGCAGCCGTACGGCGTTCTCCAGGAGTTCGGCGGCGCGCTCCGGTCGCGTCGCCGCGAGCAGCCGGGCCGCGGCTCGGGCGGCGCGAAGACGGACCGACGGCTCGGCCGTGGTGTTCTCGGCCGCCTCCGCCCAGGTGACCGCCGCAGCCTCAAGGTCACGGGTGTCCTCCGTCTCCTCGAACCGGGTCTGCAGGACGGAACCCAGCCGGAGAAGGAGCCGGGCGTACAAGGGGTCGTCGACGGGTGTGGCGTGCACCGCTTCGCGGAGGGCGTCGATCGCGGCCTCCAGATCTTCCGCCGACCCCGACCGCAGGAAACGGACGTGCAGGGCCTCGGAGAGGTTGCCCTGGAACCGGGCACGGTCCGGATCGTCGCGAGGCGTGCCGTCGACCGCATCCCCCATGGCCGCGATCGCGGCGTCGAGGTCCGCGAGGTCGTCCCCGGGGTCCTCTGTGCGCTCGAACCGGTCGCTCAGCGCGACGCCCAGGTTGTGAAGGAACTCGGGCCGCTTCGGGTGATGGCCAGGCACGGCGTCGATGGCCTCCCGGTATCTCCCGATCGCCTGCTCCAGTGCCTCGGTCGAGCCGGTCCGCCGGAACCTGGCCAGGAGGGCGCCCCCGAGGTTGGAGAGGGTGCCACCCCGGGTGCGGTCATGCTCAGGCATGGCTTCGACCGCGGCCTCGAGCAGGTCGACGGCTCGGTCCAGGTCGCGCAGCGCGCCGGTCCGGTTGAACCGCGCGCCCAGGGCGATGCCAATGTTGTTGAGGACGCCCGGGCGCTCGTCGTCATCGTCCGAAGTGGCGTCCAAGGCGTCCCGATGGGCCTGGATCGCGGTGTCGAGGTCGTCGAGGGCACCTGTTCTGTGGAACCGCTCCTGGAGTGCGCCTCCGAGGTTCGAAAGGCACCTGGCGTGCTCCGACGGATCGTCGGCGGTGGACTCCACCGTGCGCCGGATGACGGCGAGAGCCGCATCCGAGTCGGCGAGGGCGCCGGTGCGCAGGAACCTGTCCCGCCAGGCGCTCCCGAGCTCGACCAGACACCTGGCGTGTTGGTGTCCCTCGACCGGCGTGGCCGCGACCGCGTCCTCGTACGCGCGGATCGCCGCGTCGACGTCGCCGAGTGCGCCGGTCTGCTGGAACCGAGCACGTCGTGCCCGTCCCAGGTTCTCCAGGTAGAGCGCGCGGCGCGGGTCGTCGGAGGGGGTGACGTCGACCAGGTCCTGTCCGTAAGCGACGGCGGTGTCGGCGTCGTCGGCCGAACCGATGGTCTGGAAGCGCGTCTGCAGCGCGTTGCTCAGGTTGAACCGGTAGTCCACCAGCTGCGGATCCTCGGGGGCGGCGCAGTTCACCGCTTCGCGCAACACGGCGACCGTGTCCTCCAGGTCCCTGGGGTCACGGGTGTGCTCGAACCTGACGCGGAGCAGGATCGCGAAGTCGGAGAGCCACCGTGACCGTTCCGGGTCGTCGGCCGGGGTCCCGTCCAGACTTCGGCGGAGGATCCCGACGGCCCGTTCCAGGTCATCCAGTGACCCGTGCGGGTAGGCGCTCAGGTAGCGCTCCCGGAGCAGCCTGCCCAGGTTCTTCTCGTACAGCTGTCCCTCGGGGGCGTCCGGCGCTGAGGCGTCGAGCGCCTCCTCGAGGGCCTCGATCGCGCCGTCCAGGTCCTCCGGAGTGTTGAGCCGCTGGTATCTGGTGTGCAGCACCCGCGCCAGATTGTTCCGTACAGGCGCGTGGGCGGGATGGCCGACGGGCGTGGCCGCCGCTGCGGCGCGCAGGGCCTCGTTCGCAGCCTCCAGATCCTCCGGCGCATCCGCGCGATCGAACCTGATGATCAGGGTGCGCGCCAGGTAGGAGAGCCGCGCGGCGAGGCTCTCGTCGCCGGCGGCCGTCGC
The DNA here is from genome assembly GCF_042731085.1 of Streptomyces sp. NPDC059875. Taxonomy (NCBI): domain Bacteria; kingdom Bacillati; phylum Actinomycetota; class Actinomycetes; order Kitasatosporales; family Streptomycetaceae; genus Streptomyces; species Streptomyces sp. NPDC059875. Next base: position 22,502 of record NZ_JBHWJZ010000021.1, on the reverse strand, counting down.
ATCCACGATGTTCTCGAACAGCTCGACGATGGCGTTGACCGTGCTGTCATCGGCGGCGTCCATGTCACCCTGGTCGACCAGGGCGATGACGATCGGGGCCGCGTGGTCGGCGACGAGCGGCAGCAACGGCTCCGGGATGCCGTCCTCGGCCGCCATGAAGGAGTGGAGGAACTGCTCGACCGCGGCGGCGAGATCGGCCTGGTCCTCCCCTTCCGGCAGGGCCTGGTAGCGGTACCAGTGCAGGTGGCCGAGCAGATGGCGCGCCTCGAGGTCGCCGTGCTCCTCCGCGTACCGCGCCAGGCGTGAGGCCTGGTGCAGGGTCTCGCTGTCCTCCAGCACGGGGGTCAGGTCCCCGGTCGAGTCGACCTCGTCGAGCAAGGACCATACCGCCGCTACGAGTTGCTCGCGTTCGTCCACGCGACGACGCTAGTACCGTAGGCGACTGCGCGCACCACCTTCGGTCGACAGGGGGATTCGTGGACGGGGAGAGGAACGCGGCGGCGGAACTGGCCTATGTGTGCGAGCGGTTGGACGAGCTGAGCGCCGTCCTGCCGGGCGGCGTCGAGGCCGCTCCGGTGCGCCGGCTGAGAGAGGCCGTGCGCCGGGGCGAGGACCCGGCCCTCCCGTTGGACGACCTGCACACGACGCTGCTGGCCGCCGGGGACCACATCGGGATCTACGGAAGCAGGGGCATTCAGCCGGCCGGCATCGACCAGGAGGACGCGGACGAGAGCGTGTACCTGTGTCCCGCACACCGGTGTTCGCGCTACGACTGGCCCGAGCCGGGCGTCGCGCCACCCGAGTGCACGCTGACCGGACAGCCACTGCGTCCGGACGGGCTGTAGTCCATGGGGAGCCTGCTGAGCGAACTCGGGAAGAAGCTGGCCGAGCGCTGGCTCACCCTCCTGGTGCTCCCCGGCGCCCTCTATCTGGCGGTCGCCGTCACCGCCCACACCCTCGGCCACGCCCACGCCCTGGACATCGGCCGCCTGATCGACACCATCACGGGCTGGGCGGGCACACGTCCCGCCACCACCGTCGGCGGCCAAGTGGTGCTGCTGGCCGCCGTCCTCGCCGGAGCAGCCGCGGTGGGACTCGCCGCGCAGGCCCTGGCTTCCCTTGCCGAACACCTCGTCCTGGCCGCCGACTGGCGTACGTGGCCGAGACCGCTGCGCGAGCGGGTCGCCCGGCGGGTCGACGCACGCGCCGCCCAATGGGCCGATCACCACACCACGTACCACCGTCTGCGCGCGGCGGCCGCCGCCGCGCGCACCCGGGGGGAACGCCTGGACCCCACGCCCCGCCACGACGCCCGCCGGGCCAGGGCCCGTATCGCCGCCGAGGCCCCCGACCGGCCCACGTGGAGCGGCGACCGCGTCCACGCGGTCGCGATCCGGCTGAAGCGCGATCTGAACCTCGACCTCGCGGTCGTGTGGCCACCGCTGTGGCTCCATCTCCCGGAACAGGTGCGGACCGAAGTGACCGCCGCCCGCGCGGCCCTCGCCCGCGCCTTCGCCCTGGGCGCCTGGGCCCTGCTGTACGCCCCTCTCGCCTCCTGGTGGTGGCCCGCGGTCCCGCTCGCCACGGCCCTGGCGCTCGTCTCCCGCTACCACACCCGCGCGGCCGCGGAGACCTACGCCCAACTCCTGGAGGCCGCCACCCGGCTGCACGCCGGGGATCTCGCCAGCCACCTGGGCATCGAGCACACCGGCCCGGCCACCCCTGAGCTCGGCGCCACCCTGACCGCCCTGCTCCGCACCCAGCCCCACACGCCGTCCGCCTGAGTCTGGTTGGCGTTGTCGGTCAGTAGCGAGAGCGTTTGTTGCCCAAGAGCGAGAACACCCCGTGGGCACGGAAGACGATGTAGCCGAGTTTCAGCAACGCCCGGTTGCTTGACTTGCCCCGGATGTAGTGCGTGGCCCCCGGCGGGGTGGATGCGGAGCCTGGCGGTGTGCCGGGGACGGTCAGCGTGCGCATCATGAGCAAGACCCTCGCCACGTGGTCCGATGCCCTGCGGACGGAGCCGCCGGTAAGCGCCGCCGCGGTCGTGGTCGCGCGGCCCGTTCAGGGGGCGAGGTGGCAGGATGACACGGTGTTCGACTCTCTGCGTGAACTGTGGCTGCGCGGCGTCGCCTTCAATCCGGCGGCGCCCTCCGACGTATTGGTACGACTGTTGGATCGAGCGGCCGGTGAGGCATGCCTGCTGATGTGCGAGGGTCGTGACCTGCCTGACGCCACCATCGATTCTGTCCTGCGCCATCCGGACTACGTCATCCGCCGCGCGCTCGCCCGCAACCGGTACGTCGACCCGGCGCGGCTCGCCCCCTTGGCGACGGACCCGTCGGGGGTCGTCCGCGGGTGGCTCGCCTCCGGCCCCCGTCACTACCTCCGATGGGTCCGACCGCTGCCGGACGACATCCTCGTGAGCCTCCTGATGGCCCAGGACGGGGGCGAGGACGGCAAGGTCACCGCGAAGGAGATCATCGGGGAGCTCGATTCGTCCCGGCAGATCCCGCTGTCCTTCTTCCGCTCCATCGCCGGCCACGAGAACCCCGAACTCCGGATACGGGCCACTTGGAGGTGGCAGTCCCTCACCCCGGCGCAGCGGGCGGGGCTGCTCGACGATCCGGACCCCGCGGTCCGTGAAGCGGCGCAGGACAGGAACTGGGCGCTGGACCCGGAACGGGTGGAGGCCATGCTGCCGTCCTTCGGTTCGCGCAACGCATTCGTGTTCGAAACGTGTGCTCTGTCCCCCTCGCTCGTCGAGCAGTGCTTCACGGACGGCACGGTGCTCCGCTTGGCCCGGAACCCGCACACCCCGTCCTACGCCCTCGCCCGGCTCGCCCGCCACCCCGACGCGGGGGTCCGCGCCTCGGTCGCCGCCCGGCCCGACGTGGCACCGGACCTGGTGGCGGAGTTGAGAGAGGACCCGGACGAGGACGTGCGGATGTGCGCGCGCCTCCACCCCTTCCCCCGTACCTGGGCGGAGCACTGGGCGATCGATCAGGTCATCGGGCACGGTCCTGACTGCATGTGCCCGAAGGGCGAGCCGTTCACCACGTCGAATATTGAGCCGGCTGTCGGGCCGTCACCCGACTGGTTGGCCGCCTGTGCCGTGTCCGAGGAACCGGTGCTCCGCCGGGTTGCGGCAAGTTGGCCGGGCCTGTCGGCGGAACTCGCCGAGACGCTCGCGCAGGACGACGACGAGGAGGTGAGGATCCGGCTGGCCTGCCACCACCCGCTGGCTCCGCCGCACCTCCTCCTGGATGTCTTCGTCACCCGCCCGGTCCACCGTCCGCACCTGCTGGCCCTGCCCGCGTTCCCTCGTACCGGCTGGGCTCACCTCGTCGACCACCCGGATCCCGAGGTACGGGCCCTGGCCGCAGCCGATCCCGCCTTGCCCGACCCCCCGATCGAGGATCCCGACGCGTCGGTGCGCCGGGCAGCGGCCGCCAACCCGAATCTGTCACCGGAAGCCCTGGAGGCCCTCCTCGCCGACCCCCGTACCGCCGAGGGCGCTGCTTCCAACCCGTCCCTCCCCGTTCCGCGCATGCACGCACTCCTCGACCACTGCCTGAACGGCACCGCCACCAAGCCGGGGGCCGTCCAGCGCGGACAGACGACACCCACGTAGCGATCACGGGCATGGCAACCTCCGTGGACCATCGACTGACGCCGACACACCAGACCAGCGTTGCCAAATCTCATCAACATTCCGGACATCAGCAACAAACGACTGCTCCTGCAACTGGTCTACAAACGTTCTCCCTTCTCACCTACGCAGCCATCTGGTCCTCAGCACGGCGTGAAAGCAACCGCGGCGGGTCCGGATCAGCTGTGACAGCGCCACAGGTGCTGCGGTCTCTATCACCTTCTGTACCGACGCTGAGCTGCAATGACTTGTGCGCCCCTGCCTCGCGCCACACAGCCTGCCCCAGAGAACCCGCTCTGCCCGGTCTGCCGCGAGGCTGTGCTCGCCCTGCAGAAGCCGCAGAGGACGACGCCCGCGTAGGACGATCAGGCGCTCTTCCGGCGCGTCGTCTTCTTCGCCGCGGTCTTCCTGGCAGCTGCTTTCTTCGCGGGCGCCTTCCTGGCCGCGGCCTTCTTCTTCGGCTTCTGCATCTCGTGCACGGTCGCGTGCTCGCCGGTCTCGCCGCGGGACGCCTTGGCCTTGGCCACGGATTCCTCGAGTGCGGCCATGAGGTCCATGACCCTTCCGGTCGGCGCCGCTTCCTCGCCCTCCGCCGCCTTCGGCTCGCGGTGCTCGGCCTTCGCCTCGATGACTTCGAGCAGCGACTCGCGGTAGTGGTCGGTCAGCGCCGACTCGTCGACGTCGGCCAGGCGCTCCACGGACATGGCCTCGAGGAGCGTGAGCGCCTCGTCGATCTCCTTCTCCGTGAGGTCGACGTCGTCGGGGGTCAGTTCGGTCGGGTCGCGGACCTCGTCGCTCCAGCGCATTCCGTGGAGCAGTAGTGCGTCGCGATATGGACGCATGAGTCCGAGGCGCTCGCGGCCCCGGAGTGCGTACTTCGCCACTGCGACCTGCTCGGTCCGGCCGTGCGCTTCCCGCAAGAGGGTGTACGGCTTGGCCGCCACAGGGCCGTCGGCCGAGATGTAATACGCTCTCGCCGATGTGGCGGGGGTCGATGCTGTCCCAGGGGACGAACGCGGCGATCTCGATGGCTTTCGCGGTCGGCAGCGGCATGCCGGCCAGGTCCTCGTCCGTGATCGGGATGACCTGGTCCTTGGAGACCTCGTACCCCTTGCCGATCTCGGTCTCGGTCAGCTCCTGGCCGTCGAGCTCGCACACCTTGCGGTAGCGGATCCGGCCGCCGTCGTCGAGGTGGATCTGGCGGAAGCTGATGCTGTGGCTTTCGGTTGCTGCCTCGAGCCGGCAGGGCACCGTGACCAGCCCGAACGAGATGGCGCCGCTCCAGATCGGACGACCGGGCATCGTTCCTCCAGGAGCCCCCTGGGGTCTGGCCTCAGGCTATGCAGACTCCGCCCGTGATCGCACGCCCTCGGGCGGGGCGCTGTCACTCGACCGGTCCCGTCCGGCGCGACACGTGTCCGGTCGGCTGGACAGGCTGGGGCTCCGTCTGCGGGACGGGCGTAGCGACGCGGTCCCGCATCACCGATGGGAGCACCCATGCGCGGTCATCTCACGCGCGCCGCCACGAAGGTCAGCCTCGTTCTGGCCGTGCTGGGCCTGGTTACCACCACGGCCACGACCACCGCTGCGGCCCGGCCCGCACAGCTCATCCACCGGCAGACCGTCGTGCTGCCCCTCAGCGGCACGTTCGGAGCCTTTTTCTCGGAGCCGATCGACATCACCGGCAGCATCCGGGTCCGGGTCGTCACCGAGACCGAGCCGGACGGCGGCGGCACCGCCCGCGTGACCAGCACCCTGCTGCCCACCACCGGCACCGGCGAGGTCAGCGGTGACGCCTACCGCTTCGTCGGCAGCGACACCGACGAAGTCACCTACCCGCCCGGCCCGGTCGCCCCACTGACCTTCAACCCCACCTTCTTCAAGGTCTACCCGCCGGGCCCCATCGTCCCGCCGCACCCCATCCTTCCGCCGCACCCCGTCCAACCCGTCATCGTCGACGTGACGCTCGCACCGGACGGCGCCATCGAGAACATCAGCGCCCTGGTCGACCCGGGATCGGTCGACAGCCCCTGAAACCAACGATCAGAAGCACACACGCCGACGGGCCGGCGTCCCGCGTGGAGCGGGAGCCGGGCCGTCGGCGTGCGGAGCCAGGTGTACGGGCGCGCCTGGACCCTTCCCGTGGGGAGCCGGGAAGGGGGCAGCGCGGTCCCGCCCGCTCGGCGGCAGGCGGGACCAGGTGCGCGATCCCTCTCCGGGGGTGGTCTGCGAGGACCGCGTACCGACACACTGCCACCGGCGTCCCGGGTGCAACAGGGTCGTGCACGAAAGAACCTTCGGCATATGCCAGCGCCCGCCCGTGTGCTGCCCGGGCGGGCACTGGGGGCCTGGACTTACACGCCCATCTTCACCTTGACGATCTCGACGGCGGAGACGCCCTCTTCGGCTGCCTTCGGCACCCTGTAGTCCTCGACGGCCGACGCGCTGTAGGAGACGGCGGACTCCTGCGGCTCGTCCCTGCCCGCCTTCGTCCACTGCAGCTTTTGACTTCCGCTCCCCGCCCTAGAGGGCGGGGATTCCTACCAGGGTCGGCTGACCGTCTCGGTGGGTTCCTGCTTCGCCGCGCTGTGCCGGGACGAGTCCTGGTCTTACCTGCGCTCCACAGGCTGACACCGCCAGTCCGGCGGCCTTGGCGACGTTGACCGCCGCGTTGATGTCCCTGTCGAGCCAGACCCCGCACGCCTGGCACTCCCACACGCGGACGTGCAGGGGCTTGGGGCCGTCCTTGACGCCGCACAGGGAGCAGACCTGGGTGGTCGGCTCGAACCGTCCGATGCGGTGGAAGGTGCGCCCGTACCTGGCCGGCTTGTACTCCAGCATCGCCGTGAACGCCGACCATCCGGCGTCGTGTACGGACTTGGCCAGGCGCGTACGGGCGAGTCCCTTGGCCGCCAGGTCCTCCACTGCCACCGCTTGGTTTTCGCGGATGATCCGGTGGAGAGCTGGTGGTGGAACTCGCGCCGTGCGTCGGCCACGCGGGCGTGAGCGCGGGCGACCTTGATACGGGCCTTGGTCCGGTTGCTGCTGCCCTTGGTCTTACGGGCCAGGCGGTGCTGTTCCCGCTTGAGCTTCTTCTCGGCACGCCGGAGAAAGCGGGGGCTGTCGATCTTCGTGCCGTCCGAGAGGATCGCGAAGTGCTTCAGGCCCAGGTCGATGCCGACCACGGCGTCCGTGGCGGGCAGCACCTCGGTCTCGACCACGAACGAGGCGAAGTACCTGCCGGCGGCGTCCTTGATCACGGTCACCGTGGACGGGACCGAGGGCAGTGAGCGGGACCACTTGACCCGCACATCGCCGATCTTCGGCAAGGACAGGTCCCCGCCAGTGGTGATCTTCCAGCGGGCATTAGCGGTGAACCGTACGGCCTGCCGGTTGTCCTTGCGGGATTTGAACCGGGGCGCGCCCATGCGCGGGCGCTTCCCCTTGAGGCCGTCGAAGAAGTTCCGGTACGCGGTGTCCAGGTCCCGCAGGGACTGCTGGAGGACCACAGCCGAGACCTCGCCGAGCCAAAAGCGCTCGCCGGTCTGCTTGGCCTCGGTGATCAGCAGCTTGGACAGGTCCCCGGTCTTCGGGAACGCCTCACCGGCGGCGCGGGCGGTCTCACGGGCGCGGAGCGCGTCGTTCTAGACCACCCGCGCACACCCGAACGCCTGGGCCAGCGCCGAGCGCTGAGGACCGTTCGGGCACAGACGGAAGCTGACCGGAGCCGCATACCAATCACCGTACTGCAGTTGGTTTATAGCCGAGTATCAGCACATCGGAACTGGTCGGCACTGCGCTTTCGTCCTCCACGCTCACTTGGTTTCTGTGAGCCAGCGAACAGGACACGTGCGCAGTCAGTGAATCTGCTACCGCGAGTTCGCCGCGTGGCCTCCGGCGGAGTCGGGTGAAGGCCTGCACCCAGGACGGCGGACTAGCGGCCGGCTGCCGGCTCGCGTCCCGGATCTCGTCAAAGTCGCGTAATGACGCGGCTTCAGCTCCCCATAACTAACTCGCGATAGGTCGTGAGCTCCAGCTGTTGAATGCGCCGCGATCTGGTCCGCTTCTACGACTCCCCGAACCACCCGCTGCCCCAGGCCCGAACCGCGGTCTGGGGCAGCGGCTTCTTCATCGCCCCCGGCTGGGTGCACACCTGCGAGAACGCGGCAAACGCGGGTGCAGACCCAAGCGCCGCATTCCAGAGTTCCAGCTCTCGCATGTGGTGCGTCGGCCTCGCTCTCCTCTACGACGATCCGGACCGGCCACCAAACCGGTCGTGGTGGGGGGCCTTGCAGGGCTAACCGCTTGATCCCCCACCCCGCTGACCGCCCGGACGAGCCGGGCACGATTCAGGAGGACTTCCATGCACATCGACCCTCTGTTCACCCTGCCCCTGATCGTCATCTGCTTCGGCATCATGTGCGCGGCCGTTGTCTGCGTCGTCGCGCTGTTCCGGGCCCATCGAACTGACACCGTCGCCGTGGTGAAGGCCCTGCCGGAGCTGACTGCGACGATCCTGCGACTTCGTCGGCGGCCGCGACGATGACGACAAGGAGCGCGGTGACGCGAGCGCAGTCGACAATCGGAGTCAGGGGCCGGCGACGCGGATCCGCAGGACGTGGGTTAGAGCCGCGCCTGATAGACGGCTTTGGGGCGTCGGGATCCATTGCGGCTGTTGGTGAAGGCCTCGAGCAGGTCAGCGGGATCGGGCTGCTGGCCGTCGCCGATGTACCGGATTCCGTCGCCTTCCGGAGCACTGCCGGTGTCCTTGCCGATCGGGTGGCGGCGGCTAGTCGCGGTGCGCCATCCCCACCGCTCGTCCCACACCAGGGCCGGCGTGTTCTGCTCTGCGGTGAGCGGGATCGCGGCCGTCAGGTGGTCGCCGTCCAACTGGCGCACCTCAACCTGGACTGCCTCGGCAACGCCGGCCTCGTTCAGAGCATCGGCGACCTTCTGCAGGTACGGGCGGGCACGTCGGGTGCGCAGCTCTGCCTCGGCGATCGTCGCGGCGCCGCGGTGGGTGACGGTGGGGTAGCCGAGGCGCTCGGCGGCCTCGATCGGGGTGAGTTCGGGCTCGGCCTCGACGAGGTCGGCGATGCGCCGGCCTCGGAGCTGGGCGAGGCCGGCCTGGGCGGTGGGGAACTTCGCGATGCCCAGGGTGTCGGCGACTTCGGTGAGGGTGATCGCGGGGTTGTCGTCGAGGAGTTCGGCGATCCGGCGGGGGCCACGGACGTGACATCCATGTCTGACATCAACGCCCACAGCTCACCAGCAGCCTTACGACTGATACGGAAATGTGGAGTTGGAAGATTGAGCTACCCCTACGAACTGGACGGCGAGACGCTTTGGGACGCGGGCTACAACAGTGGTCGGCTCTACATCTCCCTTACGCAAGCCGCAGAGGACTATGTGGAACTGCCGAGCGGCTTGATCGAAAACGCTCGGATAGGCGGCTGTGACGTAGATCTGCCGACCTTTCGTGTGTTCGTAGAGGGTTTGTACAAGTCCTACTCCTCGACCCAGAACCCGGTGCTGCATGGACTCTCACGCGGCCTGTTGGTCACGTCGCTCGTTCTCCTGGACATGGCAGGGGCCTCGCTCACGCTGAGGGCCGAACATGAGGAGGCTCTCCGGAGCGAGATGGCCTCCTTCGGACGCTCCATGGGGGCTGCCAACTGGAGGCGGTACAGCAGCGCCGTACCACAACCCCAGCAACCGACGCCGTCCGATAGCGTCTCTCCAGGGCCTCAGAGCGGCCGGTACGACCACCTTTGACCGATCCGGCTAGAGCCTGTCTCCTTGATCAGTCGATCCACTGATCGGCGCCCCTCTGAATGCTTGCGGCATCGTGCATGGAAGCCTCTCCACATGGACACATTCGCGGACCGACTCGACGGCGGGTGGAGGTGGTGGGAGGCCGCCATCGAAGAAGCGCAGGAGGGGCGCTGGGTCCGTGACGTCGTGGAACGGCAAGTGATCGAGGACATCGGCGCCGCCACGAACCCTCTTCATGGTGGGCGGATGGCCCCGTTCACCGAGGACTCGTGGCACGTACGCATCGGGAGGATCGCGAACTGGGCCGGGGTGCTGCGGCTCGCGGCCCGGTCAGGCGGCTGGGTGCTCCAACCGGTCGCCGGGCACAACCCGCCGCACCCTGCCGGCATGACCGAGTTGCTGTCTGGCATCTACGCGGTCGGCGAGCAAGGAGAAATCTGGATGCAGCAGCTCATGAAGGGCGAACTGCCACCAGAAGACGAGGTCGCGAAGGCTGAGGGCTTCCTCACCGGGCCGGGGTCCATCGAGGACCTTGAGCTCTTCTTCTACGACTGAAAGGCGCCGTCTCTTCATCCTCACTGCCGTGCCCAGATGAGGATGGCGGCGAGGCGGAGTGCGGCCTGGTAGGCGAGGGCGAGCTTGTCCGTTCCCTCGCGGTAGAGCGGCGGCGTTCGGCCTCTTCGGTACCCCACCACTGTCAACACCACGCGCTTGATACCTCGTTGGGACGTGGAGGGCGAGGAGCTGATCCTCGTCCCCGATCCCGACCCGACCCCGGCCGCCGAACTGTGCGAGGTCCGCTCCGGCGGCGCGCTCGCCGAGGTGCTGCGCGGGGTGCGGCCGGTCTTCGGCGACTCCGCCGCCGCCCGTGCCGCGCTGCCCGAGCTGCTCGGGCACGAGCACGTGCTGCCCGGCGGGCACCGGGCGATCCTCGCCCCGCTGCGGGGCCGCCGCCGGGTGATCGGCGCCGCGGTCTTCCTCCGCCGTCCCGAGCGGCCCGGCTTCGAGCCGAACCACTTGCACATCGCGTACTCGTCGATACCCACCACCCGCAGGGCCGACGGCTGAGGGTCAGGCATCGCATCGACGAGCCGAAGCACCGTGCTGCGGCTCACGGAGATGCCGAAGACGTCTGCATGACGGGCTCCAGCGCGGCCGGCCAAAGCAAGACCCACCTCGCTCAAGGCTGCACGCAGTCGTTCAGTCCGCTGGGCATGACGGCGAGTCAGTCCAGGTACCTGTTCAACGAAGGTCTGCTGCCCGCAAGAGGTGTCCGCGCAGGTGAACCGGCGGACCCGCAGGCGCAACACCACACGCTCGCCGGCACGCCGTGACGCGGCGCAACCGCCATCGCGGTCCTCCCTCGATGGCGGTTGCGCCGTGTCTCAGTTCAGCCGGGTGGTGGCGTAGGCCTCGATGGCGTCGCGCTGGTACGCGGCCAGGCCAGGAACGATGGCCTCGTATGCGGCGCGCCAGGTCTCGTTGTCGACGATGGAGCGTCCGATGGCCCGGTAGTCCTCGGCGGAGACAGCGCGCAGTTCGGTCAGTGCCCGGTACTGGGCGTCGATCTCGGCCTGGACCGGGTCGGCGTCGGCCGGGTGGCCTGCGGCCATGAGTTCAGCCAGCCGGATCATCTGCGCGGTGCGCTCACGGTGCGCGGCGTCGGCGTCGGCCTGGCTCATCGCGACGGCGCGTCGTCCGACCTCTTCGGCGAGTTCGGGGAAGTCGCGCATGTTCTCCTCGTACTGGGAGGGCGTCACGCCCTCGAAGAGGTTCTCCGGTCGGTTGATGGTCATGGGGTTGCCGTCCTTTCTGGACTGCTCCAGTTCGGCGATCGTGCGGGAAACGGTGTCGGCCAGTGCGTCGAGCCGGTCCCGTTCCGCGAGGAGGCGCTGGTGGTGGCCCCGCAGGGCATCCACCTCGTCGACCTGTTCAGACAGGATCCGGCCGATTTCCGGCAGCCCGACGCCCAGCGCCCGCAACACGAGGATCTGTTGCAGCCGCAGGAGCTGGCGCTCCTCGTAGTAGCGGCGCCCATTGGCGCCGATTCGAGCAGGCGGCAGCAGCCCTGTCTCGTCGTAGTGGCGCAGTGTCCGGGCGGTAACGCCCGACATCCGGGCCACCTCCGCAATCGGCCAGTCCATCACGACTCCTGCACGTGTGTGTCGCCGGGCCGGTGTCTCCGGCCCTGGTCACGACGGTAGGAGCTGCCGCAACGGCAACTTCAACCCTGAGACCCAAGATCCTCGCAATCGAACAGGCACGGTCTACACCCCAGGCGGAATGGCCTCCGCCCGCTGCGAAACACGTGAACATCTGGACCCTGCCCAGAGCCCCGGTGCCGCCCGAATCCCCGTAGAAATGCTGTCGTCTCTCATGAGCAGAGCCACGGCGGCCCTCCCACCGCTTCCGGGCCGTCCGACACTCAGGTGCAAGCGAGCTCGATGCAGCGGATTCCGCCACCGGGATGCCACTCCATCACCGGGCCGGCCGCGTCCCCGTGCTCCTCACACCAGGACACCGGGACCAGGCCGCCGCAGTCGTGTCGCTCGCACCAGCAGCCCTCCCCCGGAGCGGAGTACGGCACCCCGTGCCGGACCACCCCACCCTCCGACTCCGCAGACCGGCCGGCCACGCCAGCGTCACCCGCAAGCCGCCCAACCCCGACCGGAACCAGTCAATCACCCGGACATCGCCCAGCACCGCCAACGGACGCGGCGCCTACTCGGTGGCCAGCCTGATCCCGAAGGTGTTGATGATCGTGCCCATGGGGATGTAGCCGACGGTGCCGAAGCATCTGACCGTGGGGTCCACGGTCTCGTTCGGGATACATACGACGGGTTCGCCGCGGCCGACACTGATGATTCCGCGGGCCTCCATGTCGAAGCCGTACGTCCCGTCCGGACTGGTGACGACGGGGCCGCCACTGTCCCCCTTGGAATGGGAGACATCTTGCAAATTCGTGCGTTGCGCGAACACGACTGGACCGACCTTGGTGCCGTCGTCCTGGATGATCGAGTCCTCGATCGAGCTGACCTTGTTGTTGCAGTGGACTCCCGACATGGCGCCGGAGGTGCACACATAGTCGCCGATGTAGTTGGTGTTCCAACCGACAACGTGCTTGCCGTTGTCGGTGTTCCACGGGCCGTCGTAGTAGTAGCCGCCCACCGCACCGTCCACGCCGATGACGGTGATATCGAGGTCACGCCTCTTGAGGATCGCGTCGCCTATGCGTTCGCCGGTCCTGGCTTTGAACTCCCCGTCCATTCCGCAGTGCGCCGCCGTCAGCATGCCCGCGGCTCCTGAGAGGAACAGCACGCTGAATCCGCTGCTGCAGAATGTACGGTCGGGGTTTTATGAGACCTGCGCCGCCCCACCACGGTGAATAGTCGTCCTGTCGGGCGGAGATCTGCGCCCGCTCCGTGGGCACGGCTGTTACGGCTACGCCGGTAGCCTTCTCAGCCTCGGCTGCGACGTCCGACGCCACACGCTTCTGCTCGGATCCGGCAATCCCCGCTTCGGGCTCGTATCCGATGACTAAGCCGTCACCTGTGGGGGGACGTAGCCAGGCGGGTCCATTTCCGGCCACCGGCAAGTGAACCGCCGCCGCGACCGTCGCCGTTTCTGAGCAACCTCTTCTGGGCGGCCGAGACTTCGGCAGCCGAATAGCGAGCAGGGTGGAGGCTGACCTTCAGTCCCTGGGGTGCCTGCGCTGCCAGGGTGCGGACCCGTTGCGGAACCTGGCCCTTCCAGTAGACGTTCAGCTGACCGTGGTCCGCGTCGACGATGATTCCCGCGTACCCGGGCAGGCGGTGCCGCTCATGCTCGGGGCGGTTCTGCGTGATCTTGTTGGCGATGGCGTCCAGCTGGTGCTGGCGTACCAGGACCTCCTTAGGGACGGCGTTGCCCGGACGGACTACTGGTGCCGGTATGTCTGCTGAACCGGCCCCGATCAGAGCCGTGGACAAGACGGCCAGAGCCGTCATAGCGACTAAGTGGCTGTTGTTGTTCCGAACTTGAGGAGCGCTGGTCGAACGGGAGTCACCTGAACTCCCGACCCGACCGGTCCTCCCCCGCCGTCGTGACCTCCGCGTCCATCACATCGAGTGGCAGCATGACCGCGCGCACCGGGTGGACGTCACGTCGCCGAGGTGCCCGGCCGCACGGCGAGGCCAGAGCACCCACAGGCACGACGCCTGGCGTACCGCCACCACCAGCGTCCTCGCAGCAGTGCGCAGCTTGTTACCCGAGCGGTGGGAGGCGAGGACGTCCGCAATGGCCAACCGGCGGCGACTGCGAAAATCGCTGTCCGATCACCGGAGCACGGTGATAGACATCCGGCGTGGAAAAGAATCTCGGGTTCCCTGACCTGTTGCGACTGATCGATGAACGGTCGACCGCCTTCCGCGCCGTGGTCGCCGCCGCGCCCGGTCTCGACGCGCAGGTGCCGACCTGCCCCGGGTGGACGCTGTTCGATCTGGTGAAGCACCTGGGTGGGGGAGACCGTTTCTGGGCCGCCATCGTAGGCGCGGGGTCTGCCGACGCTCCCCCGGCCGAGGCCGTCGCCGCGCGCGCCGCGCTGGAAGTGCCGCAGGAGCGTGAGGCCCTGCTGGCCTGGCTGGACGCGTCGACGCAGCTTCTGCTGGGCGCCCTGCGCGCGGCGGGACCGGAGAGCGGTTGCTGGACGTGGTGGCCCGCGTCGCAGTCACCGCAGACCGCCGGCGGCACCGCCCGGCACCGGGTCCAGGAGACCGCGGTGCACACTTACGACGCCCAGCTCGCCGGGGGCTCCCCGCAGCCGCTGCCGGTCGAGCTGGCACTCGACGGTGTGGAGGAGTTCCTGTTCACCGTCTGCGCAACGCCGAGTGCCTGGCCGCACAAGCCCACGGCCTTCGCCTTCCACGCCGCCGAGGGCCGCTCCTGGCGCCTCACCGTCGACGGCGACGGCGCACGCATCACCCGCATCCCCGCGCCCACCGCCGCGACCGGCGAAGACTCGGACGCAGCCGGCGCCTCCGTCCACGGCACGGCCAGCGAGCTGGTCCTCTACCTGTACGACCGGATCCAGGCCGACTCCTTGCACGTTGACGGAGACGCAGGGCTGCTCGACCTGCTCCGCGCCTGGGAGCCGGAGGAGAAGTAGGACGTAGCGGGGGCGGTTGGCCGCGCCTCGAGCCGGTAGGACACGACTCTTCGCCAGGTTCGTCAGTCGCGGCACCGGGCTCAAACCCGCGAAGCGGCCTCGGGGCGTCACCAAGCCGACCGTCTACCTGGATGGCAGTGCGAATTTGTCCGTCCCAGCGATCACGAGAAGCAACGCGACTGCCGTCGTCCCGCTCTCGTCGAGAAGTCAGTCGATCGGGTGACTGCGGCGGCTGCCGTGCATGAGAGCAGCGCCTCTTGGTAGCTCGAAGGGTGTCGAATCCAACGTGCGGTCCAGGAGGCCCTGTTGTCGCATTTCTACGGCAACGCGGGAGTGGGGTCCACTTCAGCCACTCTCGCGTGTGACTGTCTGGCTCACAGGTTCGGGAACGCCAGAGACCACGGGGCGCGCGAGCGTCGGTATCCCACCGACATGTCGGACGCCGAGTGAGCGGTGGTCCGGCCACTGCTGCCGGTGCCGGGCTGGCTGCGGGGCCGGGGCGGGCAACCGGAGGCTTATTGCCACCGCGCGATGCTGGACGCGATCCGCTACCTGGTCGACACCGGCACGAAGTGGCGGGCCATGCCTGCCGACTTCCCACCGTGGGACCGGGTCTACGCGTTCTTCCGGCGCTGGCGCAACCACGATCTGGTTCGCGAGTTCCACGACCGGCTCCGCCGCCTGGTCCGCGAGCGGGCCGGGCGGGACTCGGAGCCGGGCGCGGGCGTGATCGACTCGCAGTCGGTCAAAGCGGACGCGGTCGTCGGCTCTGACAGCCGCGGCTTCGACGGCGGCAAGCTGATCAACGGGCGCAAGCGGCACGTCGTGGTCGACACCCTTGGCCTGCTGCTCGCGGTGATGGTCACCGCAGCGGATGTGGGCGACCGCGCCGCGGCCCAGGTACTGCTCACCCAGGTCACTGCCGCGCACCACCTGCTGGCCCTGGTCTGGGCCGACGGCGGATACACCAGCAGCCTCGTCGAGTACTGCCTCGCGGCCCTCGCCCTGGTCCTCGCCATCGTCAAACGCAGCGACGACATGCGCGGCTTCGTCGTGCTGCCCAAGTGGAGAGACCCCCTCCCGGGAGGGGACGGCCGGCTCTTGGGGGTCCGGGGTGCCGCCGGAACGGGTCAGGGAGTTGCGCCATGGCAGCCACGTGTTGTACTCCGGCGCCAGGAAGCGCGCATGGAGCAGCGCCTCCGGGTTCGACTCGACGAGGCACGTCACATCCGCCTCCATGTCGGCAAGGCGAGGCACGGCCTCGCTCACACCGCCATTGACCATGGGGAGCAACTGCGGCTCCGGCACCTCCCCTTCCGCCTTGGCCTCACCCCACCCGGCGCGTGCGGGACGACTTCCGGTAGCGGGACGCGCCACTGAGCGGGTCTGCGAGGCGGAGTCGCGGTAAGGGTTGGACGGAGCCCGCCGTCACACACGGGCACAGCGGAGAGCTGCCTCCCCGCCGGGTAGTCGGACCGGCCAGGCGGCTCTCCGCTGCTGTCAAGGCGTCACATCAACGGACACGGCAGGATCCACCACTCCCGGCTCCCGGCTCCCCGCTCCCGGCTCCCGGCAGTCGAACTTGAGCCCTAAGAAGCTCGATCTGCATCGGACGACCGCGAGGCCATAGGACTCTGCGGCCGCCAGGAAGAGCCGCACCCGACGTCGAGTCCCGTTCGACGACGGAACCCAGAGCCGGACCAAGGTCGCACTGCCCGCGGCCGAAATCCCGACGAGTGCCGGTGCGGCGAGCGCGTGCCCTGACCCGCCCGTCGGGTCACCCTGCGGCTGCCCCGGTCGTGCACGGCAGGCCGGCGAAGACGACCGCCGTGGGTTCCGCGTCGATCGAGGCGCATGGGCACGGCTGCGGCCCTGAACATGCGACGTATGCCCAGGGCCGCTCTCTCAGCGAGCGTCAGCCGGTGCTGTTCCCGTCACCACCCTTCCTCGCTGTCACCGCCGCCGGCACCGCTGTTGTCATCGACGCTGCCGTTGTCAGCGGCCGCGTCACCGGCGGCACCCGTGCCGATCCGGGCTCCGACGGCCTCCAGGGCGGTGGTCACCGGCTGGAAGAATGTCTCGCCGCCCAGGGTGCAGTCGCCGCTGCCACCCGAGGTGAGGCCGACGGCGGTTCCGTCCCGGGTGAACAGGGCGCCGCCACTGTCACCGGGCTCCGCGCAGACATCGGTCTGGATGAGCCCGGAGACCGTGCCCTCGGGATAGTTCACGGTGGCGTTGAGACCGGTCACCTGACCGTTGCGCAGACCTGTCGTACTGCCCATGCGGAAGACCTGCTGGCCGACCGCCGCGTCGGCCGCCTGTGCGATCTCCACGATCTGGCCGTCGCCGGTGTCCACAGCGCTCAGGGCCTGGGTGTTCGGGTCGTCGTAGGTCACGAGTGCGAAGTCGCCCTCACCGGGGAACACGGCCTCCTGCACGGTACCGATCGGCTGGCCGTTCTGTTGCTCCGACCATTGCTCGGCTGCGACGCCGCAGTGTCCCGCCGTGAGGAAGCCGGGACGGCCGTCCTGGGTGGTGACGTTGAAGCCGAGCGAGCAGCGGGCACCGCCGCCGAAAATGGCGTCGCCGCCCTCGATGAAGGGCTTGAACTCGCCCCTGGACTTCTGGATGCGGGCGACGCCATCGCCCAGCGAGCGGACAGTACTCTCGACCGTGTCCCAACGCTCACCGCTGACCGTACGGTCCGCGGTGACCACGATCGCGTTCGTCCTGGGATCGATGGCCCACGCGGTGCCAGGAACCGATGCCTTGTCGCTCAGAGAGTTCATCGCCGAGGCGAGGACCGAGAGACTGTTCTGGACGCGGTGCGCAACAGCGCCGGCTTTCTCGACCTCGGCGCTGGCACTGGTGTCACCACCGGCGACATTGACGACGAGCTGTTGCCTGTCCGCGTCGTAGTACGCGCCACCGTAGGAGTCACCGAGCTGCCCGCCCAGCTGTTGAATCAGTTCCGCGGCCGCCGGGGCACTCATCGCTCTCGGCGAGCCCGACCGCTCCCCCGCACCGTCCTGCGAGGCATTGGCCTGTGGCAGCAGGATCGCCGTCGCGACAATGCCCACCGCCCCGGCCCCCGCCAGAACCGCATTCCGCTTGGGTATTCGCCTGTGACTCAACTCTTCGCCTCCTGTGGGGGTACGGACTACGATCGCCGCCGACGGGGCGACCAGGGGACGCGTCCGGCCTTCCATACGGATGACGCGAAGGATCCGTTCAAACTCTCGCGCGCAGGCCGTACTTCACCCCTCCTCCCCGCGCAGGCGCGCCGGCGGTACTCACTCCTGCCGGTCCTCGGCCTCTTCCGCCACGCACCGCACCGTCGCCCGAAGGGGGACGCTGCTTGCCGATCTTCGGCATGACGGCCTCGCTCAACGCCGACGGCGAACCTTCAACCCGAGCCGAAGGTCGCGGAGATACCTCCGCGCCGCACCACGTCACCGCTGCGCCGCAGATCGCGCGGGGGCGCTGTGGCTGAAGCTGTTCACTCGCGCCAGCCTGAGGGCCCGGGTCAGTTGGCGGTCGGCTTCTGGGGCAGCTGCCGGCTCGGCCTCCCGCCCTTCCCAGGGACGCTGCCAGGTCCACGTTGCGCTGTTCCGTGCGGGTGACCTTGGGTGGGAGTCTGTCGATGTCGGCACGGGGGCGCAGCCAGGCCGAACTCGCGCGAGACCTACTCCCCCAGCGCCTCGAACAGGGCACCTCCATGTGCTGAGTGCGCGTGACCAGGCGGGGGCCACTGCCAACGCCCACCCTCAGTACATGGTCGGGCCCGCCGCACCATGCGCGACGGGCCCGACTCTTCGTGGCCGAGGCGGGATTCGAACCCGCGACCTCTGGGTTATGAGCCCAGCGAGCTACCGACCTGCTCCACCCGGCGACCTCCACAGTAAGACGCCAACACCGCCCCGAGCGAAGGATTTTCCGCACAAGCCTCGCGGGCGGCCCACTGCCGGCTGCAGCAGGCGTGGCCATCGGCCGACTCGGAAGCTTCGTCGTCCGCCCGCCCGAGCAGCCGGTGCCTCGCTCGAGATGGAGTGGGCATAGCCGGAGGGAGGACGGCGGCGGAGCCGGGGACGGCACGGCGGATCTTCGCCGCTCCAGCACATCCCGGACTACGGGCAGGCTCTCGCCAAGCAGCGCGAGCTGCCAGCCGACATGGTGGATCAGTTGGCGCCGCTCACGACGACCCGGACCCGGGGTGCGGTACACGCGGCCGCCGCGGTGAACCTCGCGCCGTACGACCGTCTGTCCCGTCTCAAAGCCGCGCACCGCTCCTCCGTCACCGCGGCCGGGCTGTACTGATCGCGGCGTCCAGCCCAGCGGCCGACCCGGCGCGGCCAGGGCAAACCCCCCGCACGGGGAGAGCTTGCCCAGGATCGCCATCGTCTTGCCCCGATCACGCCCACCGGCGAACCCCGGACCTTGCCCTGATGGGAATTCTTGAAAATCACCAGGTCCGCTCTTCGCTACCCAGACAGTTACGCGATCAACGACGGGTCGGGGCCGCCCGCTCGTGAAGTGTGCGGGCCGTGCCGAGGGTCGTGTTCCGCCGCGTGGTGTAGGCCGTGACCATTTCTGCGGGGGTCCGGTACAGCACACACTGGCGAAGCGGTCCTTCGGGCACGCTCGGATCCTCGAAGTCGTCGGCCGGGTCCCGGGTCATGCCGATCCGGCGCATCACTGCCTGGGAACGAAGGTTGTCGACGGTCGTCGACGCAACCACTTCCCGCAGCCCGAGTGCCTCGAAGCCGAAAGCCAGGCAGGCCAGGGCGGCCTCAGTGGCGTAACCGTGACCCCACGCCGAACGCGTCAACCGCCACCCGATATCCACCCCCGCGAACGGCATGTCCTCGCCCACCTCGTCCAATCCGGCGCGGCCGACGAACTCACCAGTCTCCCGTGCTTCGAGCGCCCACCACCCAAAACCTCGCTCGTCGAACTCGGCCTGCATGAGTGCCACCGCGGCATCGCTTTGCTCCCGTGTCAGCAGTTCCCCCAGGTGTTCTCGTACTTCAGGATCGGCGTTCATAGCCGCCCACGGTTCGAGGTCGGACTCCCGCCACTGGCGGAGCAGAAGACGATCGGTTCGCAGCTCAGGCATGCCATCTAGCCAACCCGATCAAGATCAGGGGGTCGATCGGTTATGTCGGGCCCTGCGGTGCTCGCCCATGCCAGACCAGTTGTGCAGATCCTCACGGCCTACACCACCCGGCGGGACACCATCGGCCGAGCCGTCAAGGGCGCCTTCGGCGGCGCTGTGAGTGGGGAACCAAGGTGAGCGGGTCTGGGGAGTCCCTGTGTACGGGGTGGGGAAATTCAAAGAGCTTCGTTCCGTACGTGGTCCCGCAGACGACCTCGCCGTCGTGGCCCTACTCAGCGATCTGGTCGCACATCCCAATCAGCGGTCGAGTCGTCGCGGGGCACCAAGCGGCCAAGCTCTTTCAGCCACAGGAACGGCAGCGCCATCAAAGCCATACTCGGCACCCCTGGGTGACAGAACCTTACGAGTGGCTCGATCGACCCGGGAAAAAAACGTAGGGCCCCATCAGCCCGGAACCCAATGCGTGCTGCAGACGCTGCGAGGTGGGCATTTCCCGTGTATGGATGGGGTGTTGAGAGCTGAGCTATTGCAGGTGGAGACGTTCACCCGGCCGCGGACGCGGCAGCTCGAGCCGCTGCTGAAAGGTGGGGCGTGAGCGGGGCGGGAATGTGCCCGGCGGCGGCCGTCCGTAGCCTGCCGCCGGCCGACCGGATGCCGCTGGTGGCCGAGTGGGTGCCGCGGCCGGCCGAGCGGGTGCTGCTGGTGGCCGTCTACCACCGCACGAACCTCGCCATGAGGCACTCGCGCCCCTACTCGGCTGCTCCCCCGCGACCATGTGCCGGGTCATCGCTCGCGTCCCCTCCCCGCCCTCGAGCCGGCCTCCCGGCCCGCCGACGCCGTCGAACGGCTGTGGATCGTGGACGGCACCCTGATTCCCGTCCGCGGGCAAACGGGGGCTGGCGCGAGGTCGCGGCCGCTCCCTGAACGGCGTCCTAGGTCGCCCCTTTCACGGACGGCCGCCCGCAGGGTAGCCGCCGCCGGTCGGGCCGTGGAATGCTCCTCCCGCCGCTTCAACAGGCGCCGCCGGGGCGCCCGAGGCCCTCACGGCCGAACCAGTGACAGTAGGGGGCGGCGCCGGCGGCCGCCGCACGCGTGACGCGCGATCGGTGTCCCGCAGAACCCACTGGACCCGGCCTTTCCCCGCAGCACTCGGTGTCCCCTCGTCGGGAGCCACCCGGTCGCGCTGATCCGGCGTGCCCCGGGTACGCGCGACCAGGACGAAGGTGACGCTGATCAAGAGAGCCCAGGCGCCGAACTTGGTGAGCGGAACGGGTTGCCAGCCGTCGAGTTGGTGGGGGTAGCTCCAGGCACCGACGTAGGTAGCCGCGTTCTCCGCGACCCACAGGAAGAACCCGATCAACGCGAAGGCCATGGCCAACGGCATCCGGTGACAGGAGGCGCCCACCGTGAAGCGGACCCAGGTGCCGGCCATCGCGGCGAGCAGCAGCAGGGCCAGCAGCAGCCGTGCGTCCGGCAGCCAGTGGTGGGTGAAGAAGTTCAGGTACACCGCGGCCGCGAGGGCGGCCATCAGCCGCGGTCGGTACCCGGTCAGCGACAGATCCATGATCTTCCACGCCCGGCAGCAGTAACTGCCCACGGCGCTGTAGAGGAATCCGCCGTAGAGAGGAACTCCCGCGATCTTGGAAATGGCGTCCTCCGGGTAGCTCCACGAGCCCATACGCACTTTGACAAGCTCGAAGAGCAAGCCCACGAGGTGGCAGCCCAGGATCACGGCGGTGTCCCGGGGGCCGTCCCATCCGACTTTACGGGCCAGGACAGTAAGTGCCACGCCGTAGAGCAGGAGCAGGTCGTAGCGCGCTACCGGCAGATCGCCGGGAAGCAGCCGCGAGGCGCCGATGCCACCGACAAGGACGACGGCGAAGGCGACAGCCCGCACCTGGCTGAGCCCGAAGCGCCAGAACTGGGCGCAGCCATGGGCGATCCGCTTGAAGGTCATGACCGAGCAGACTCCCGACCGGCGAAGGTTGGTTCCATCAGCCTTCCCAGAACCTCGCGTACGGCCCGGCCTCCGCAGTGTGCGCGCCGCGAGCATCAGATGCTGCCTGCCCCCACCGACGCGCAGGCTGACGCTGATGCAGGCGAGGCCCCTCTGGTGCCGGCCGATCCCAACGGGGCGGATTCACCGGAAGGCGTCATGCCGCCCGAGAAGCCGGCTGGCCGTTCCCACCGGTGCGTCGACCAACCGGTGGACCGATCGACACAGCAGTCCCGAGAGATTCCGATCACGCGCACGCACCATCCCCGGCCCCGCCTCTCCCCTGGTCACCCGATCCGACCTCGGACGACATACGCACGGGCCGAGGGGATCGCCGGGCTCATCGGCGCGTGGGCGGGGGCCCCTACTGTGTTTGGTCAAGCTGGCCGGGTGTGATTCCGGGGCGCCGACCAGCCGCTCGGCCATCCTCGGGCCTTTCCGCCGTAACAGCGTGACCAGTCGGCGCCTGCCGGCCTTGCGGATCTGGGCCGGGGACCCGAACCGCTCCAGCAGAGTTGGAACGGCAGGGTGTCGACAAACGGGCGTTGCGCCGACTACGGCTGGATCCATCCCGGAGAGCTACGTAGTTGGGACCGTCGGCGGGTACGCCCGCCCGGGACGAGTTCGGCCGGCGGGCGCCACGTGGGCGCAGGCTGGGCACGTCAGCATGGGCACGCACGGGATGCACACCGCCATGGTCGAGAAGCAGGCTCGGGCCGACGGCACCCCTAGGCCATGTCCGTAAAGTCGTCGGCTCGTTGCTCTATTCGTGGTGCGTCGACATGAACTGACGGATGAGTCGTGGGCGTTGATCGCTCCG